>DATMKQ010000303.1:0-2279 GCA_035571275.1 Trebonia sp. | reverse complement strand
GTACGGCCCACGCCGACCCCTGAACGCCTACGCGTCCTACCAGGACGGAGCGCCCACAGCCAGCCCTGATACATCCGCGACCACGCCCAGTTTGCGGCATCAGACCCCGCCCATCCTTCCGGCACGGGCCAGATGCCGCGGACGGTATAAAAACCCCGCGGCACGTGGTGAGCGGGCGCGGCCACGTCTCGCGGCACCGCCATCATGACCAGGCGCAGCCCAGGCCTTGGGCGGCACCGCCGATGGGCGCGGTGGACATACGGGCCAAGCCGAGCCTCGTGCTGGTCCAGCGCGGTGACCGGGCCCACCACAATCTGAACCACCCCGAACTAAATCCTCGCCGCCTACATGACCTCCGGTACCTGACGCGCCCGCGTCTCCTCGCGGCCCGAGCCCTTGAAGACGCTCGACATTGCCGATGAGAGATTGTCGGCTGGTTAGATTGGAGAGCCTTACCCGGACGTTGGAGCGCGAAGTCAGGCGGCCAGCAATTCATCTAGGCGCTTGGTGATTGGCCAGGCACCATCGGAGCTATTGGAGATCACTGTGTGCGTTACGTTTGACTTCGGGTCGTGCACGCTCCGGAATGAGACACCGGCATCGAATCCCTCGAGAATTACGGTGTCGCTGTGCCTTCCGAGCCAGAAGCCAAGGCCGTAGCGCATCGACTCCGACGGGACGTCACTACGGGCCCGCACCATTTCCGCCACCCAGGCGGCAGGAACGATCTCTCCGGTGAACAGCGACTGCCAGAAGGAGGCGATGTCCGCGGCAGTGGAGTAGATCCCGCCGTCCCCGCTGCCCAGGACCGGCAGGTGGAACACGTTCGTCCTGGACCTGCCCGCGACGGGCAGGTAGCCCAGTGCGGTGCGGCCGGGGAGTTCGTCCGAACGGATGAACCCTGTGTCGGCCATGCCGGCCGGGATGCACACACGCTCCCGCACGAGCTGGTGGAAGGCAGTGCCGCTGACCCGCTCGGCGATCAGCGCGAGGATGACGTAGCCGCCGTTGCAGTAGCAGAACCGCTCGCCAGCCGGGAACTTGGCTGGATGCCCGTCGAGCACCGCCAGGTACTGCTCGGTTGCCGCAAGATCCTGGGCCGGCACGGTGAGCACATAATCGGTGATGTCGTAGCCAGCCTCCTCGTCGAGGTAGTCACCGATACCCGACCGGTGCGCCAGCAGGTGCTCAATCGTGACGCCGCCGCCGATGAGCGGGAGATCCCTGCCCAGCACCGAGCGCGCGGTCGTGGACATGCTCAGCGAATTGTCTGTGATCAAGCTGACCACGGTGAGTGCGGTCAGCCCTTTTGATCCGCTGGCGATCGCGAACCGGGTGTCGGCGGTGTTCGGTATCTGGTGCGCGCGGTGCGCGAGTCCATATGCCTTGACGAACTCGATCTCACCGTCGCGGTTTACGGACACAACGCCAGAGAATCCATTCTGACCAGCGATCGAGTCGATTATCTCTGACCATTGCAGCATTCATCGAGTATAAAGCCGCGACGTTTCTGTAGCGAGGAATTTCCTGGCGGGGCGCTGCAGTAACGTCGCCGGCTCGGTCCCAGTCCGCTCACATTGCCCATTTCAAGAGATCCTGACGCTGCCGCGAAACATCCTCAACTGCCGCGAGGAGGTATGTCGGATCACCGTGTACCTGGCAGGCGAGCCCCCGCTTGAGGATGCGAACGCCCGAGACGCGAGACAGGGCATGGACGTTCGCGGCGTCGGTCCCTCAGGCCGATATGCTCGGCACCCGCGATCTCAGGTGCGCGCGTCGGCAATGGGCTACGGTGATCGAGGGAATGCCGGGGCAAAGGCGCTGCCGTCATTGGAGGTTGGCATGCACGTCAATGCTGGTGATACCGCCTGGATGCTGACCTCGACGGCGCTGGTCTTGTTCATGATGCCGGGGCTGGCGCTGTTCTACGGGGGGCTGGTAGGCGCGAAGAACGTGATCGCGACGATGGTTCAGTCCTTCGTGGCGATCGCCGTGATCAGCTTGCTATGGGTAATCCTCGGGTACTCGCTGGCGTTCGGCGCAAATCACGGGGGGGTGATCGGCAGCCTGCAGTGGGTGGGGCTGCGTGGGGTCAACGGCACGCCGAACAGCTACGCCCCCACGATTCCGTCGCTGGTGTACATGGCGTTCCAGATGATGTTCGCCGTCATCACCCCGGCGCTCATCGCCGGGGCGTTTTGCGAGCGGATGCGCTTCCGGGGCTACCTGGTCTTCATCGGCCTGTGGTCGCTGATCGTCTACAGCCCGTTCGCGCACGC
>DATMKQ010000302.1:0-2285 GCA_035571275.1 Trebonia sp. | reverse complement strand
GGCGAGTAACGGCGGCGGTGCGGTTCGATGCGGATCTGGCAGCGCAGCGCGATGGCGTGCACGCGGGCGTCGGTGCTCTCGGTGATGTGCAGCGTGAACGACAGCGTCGGCGTGGCGGCATACCGCGTCGCGTGCGCCTCGGTGCAGCCAAAGGTCAGTTCCGCCATCTAGGCCTCCGCCCCTGTCATACCCGCCGTTCGGGTCCCCGCTCCCGCGGACTCAAACGGGCGGGCGCGCTTGCGGAGGCTCGCGAGCAGGTCCGCGAGTATCCGCTTCACCTCGGACCCGCCGTCGAAGCCGTGCCACTCCAGCCGCAGCGCGCCAGCCAGCGAGTAGCAGACGTCGATGGGGACGAGGAACGTCTCGATGGGGGTGGCCTCGCGCGGCGAGCCGCCCACGACGAGGATCGCCTCCACGTCGGGTGCCAGCGCGCCGAGCAGCGGGTGGCCGACGGCGAGCCGGTCCCAGGCGGCCAGGTCGAGCTCGCATTCGGTCACCCCGGCAGCGCTCGGGTAGCTCGCGACGACGTGGCCGAGCGCCGAGTTGAAGAAGAAGAACGCGATCCCGACCGGGATCTGGAGCTCCGCCCACTCCGCGTCGGTCAGCGGCGCGGCAGGATCATGGCGGACCCGGTCGGGCACCGTACGGTAGCGGCCGCCCGGCCGGGTGAACAGCAGCGCGCACGCCCGGCAGGCGCAGGCGATCGACCGCCGCTGGAGGTCCACCATGTGCGGGTGCTCGGCGCCGAGCTGCTCGCCGCACAGCTCGCAGCGTTCGGCCGGCGCGGCGCCCGGGGCTGGCCGCGGCGGGCGGGCGAACCGGCGCAGCCCGCCGCCCGCCGTCCCCGTCATCGCGCCCCTGCCGGGCGACGGGTGATCTGAAGCAGCGGCGCGTCACGCGGCGGGAACCGCACTCCCGTCGTTTCCGGTGCCGCGTCGGTGACCGCCTGCTCGATGTCCGCTGTCATCGAGCCGCAGCCGTGGCCGAGTTTGACCTCCACCACGCCCGCGTCGTCGATGCCGAGGAACTCCGCGCCCACCCCAAGCCGGCCGAGGGCGCGTCGGATCCTGGCGTCGGGGGAAAGCGGGTGCAGGTCGTGCACGAGCAGCAGGCTCTCCACGAGCGGGTCGGCGATGAGCAGCGCCTGGAGGCGCTGGTCATCGCCGATGGTCCGCATGATCGCCTCGAGCCCCGCGCCGTAGAGGCGGACGAGGCAGGTGACGAGTTCCTCGGCGAGGTCCGCCGCCTCCGGGCCCGACCGGGCCCGGAGTTCGGCGAGCAGTGCCTCGACGCGCGCCCCAGTCTCCCGGGCGTCAATCTCCCGGGCGTCCATGGCGTCGGCCATGTCAGATCGCCAGCGTGATGCCGGTCGGCGAGTGCGTCGTGTTGAGTACCTTGCCGCCGCCCAGGTACATGTGCACGCCGCAGGGCAGGCACGGGTCGAAGCTGCGCACCGCCCGCATGATGTCGATGCCCTTGAAGTTGTCCGGCGGGTTCTCCTCGAAGATCGGGGTGTTCTGCACCGCGTCCTCGTAAGGTCCTGGCGTCCCGTAGATGTCGCGGACGCTGCCGTTCCACGGGGTCGGCGGGTACGGGTGGTAGTTCGCGATCTTCCCGTCCCTGACCACCATGTGGTGCGACAGGACGCCGCGCACGGCCTCGGTGAAGCCGCAGCTCACGGACTCGTCCGGCACGGTGAACGACTCCCAGGTCTTCGTCCGCCCGGCGCGTATCTCGGCGAGCGCCTGCTCGACGAAGTACAGCGCGCACGCCGCGGCGTAGGCCTGGAAGTAGGTCCTGGCGCGGTCGCGCTCGATCGCGTTGGACAGCGGCTTGCCCTGCTTGTCCATCGGCGGCGACCACTCGAACGTCACCTCGGGCCGCGACACCGTCCTCGGCAGGTTGATCTGCACGCTGTGCCCGGTGGACTTCACGTAGCCGCAGTCCACCATGCCCGCCAGCGCGGTCGCCCACAGCCTGGCGATGGGGCCGCCGCCGGTGTCGAGCGGCAGGTAGTCCTTGCCGTCGAACCAGCGCGGCGACATCGTCCAGCTGTACTTGTCGTCGAAGTCGCGCTTGGCCGGGCGCGGGATCGTGTGCTGGTTCCACGGGTGCCTGCGGTCGACCGGGTTGCCGAGCGGGTCCTGCGTGACGAACATTTCCTGGTCTTCCCAGTCCTCGTAGAACGAGTGGCCGAGCAGGATCCTGATGCCGAGGTTGATGTCGACCAGGCTGGTGGTGACGAGCTTGCCGTCGACCACCACGCCGGGGGTGACGAACATCTT
>DATMKQ010000301.1:0-22610 GCA_035571275.1 Trebonia sp. | reverse complement strand
CAGCCCGGCGGAACAACCAGCCCGGCGGAACAACCAGCCCGGCGGAACAACCAGCCCGGCGGAACAACCAGCCCGGCGGAGCGACCGGCTCAGCGGACCAGCGTCGCCACGCATTCCACGTGGTGGGTCATCGGAAACGCGTCGAAGGCGCGCAGGCCGTCGAGGGCCCAGCCGCGCTCGATCAGCAGTCCGAGGTCACGGGCGAGCGTGGCGGGGTCGCAGGACACGTACGCGAACCGCGCCGGCCGCCCCGGTCCGGAAAGGTAGTCCACGGCCTCCCTGGCCAGCCCGGCACGCGGCGGGTCCGCGACGCACAGCCTGGTGGGCGGAAGGCCGCCGCGGCGCAGCAGCGCCGCCACGTCGCCGCGGTGCACCCGGACCCACGGAGATTCCCGAAGGTTGTGCCGCGCGTCCCTGACGGCGGCCGCATCCGATTCGATCCCGATTACCGTCCCGTCGCGGCCGACCAGGTCAGCGACCGCCCCGGCGAACAGCCCGGCGCCGCAGTACAGATCGAGCACGCTGTCGCCTGGTTTCGGGTCGAGAGCCGCCACGACGGCGGCGGTGAGGACGTCGGCGGCGGCCGGGTGCACCTGCCAGAACACCCCCGCGCTGACCCGCCAGTCCCGGCCGGCCGCTCGCTGCCGGACATATGCCCGCCCGCGGACCGGGGCTAGTCCGCCAGGCGCCCGGCTGAGCACCGCGTCAGCCGGTACCGACGCCGCCCAGTCCTGTTCCCTTTCATCTGAACGAACCGGGCCGTCTCCCTCGCGTCCCTGCCTCCCGCGCCGTGGCCGGCGCCCGGCCGGTGTCACGATGATCGCGCGCTGCGCTGGCTCCGCGCCGGGGCCGGCGCTGCCCACGACCGCTTCCACGCCGACCGCGTCCGGCCAGTGGTGGCGCGTGATGCCGAGGTCCGTGATGGCCGGATGCGCGATCAGGCAGTCGCCGATGTCGACGACCTCGTGCGAGCGGTGGGCGCGCAGGCCCGCGACCCCGTCGTCGCGGACCGCGAACTGCACCCTGGTACGCCAGCCAAGCCCCGCCGCGGCGGGGCTTGCAGGGCTTGCCTCGTCGCCTTCGTCGCCGGGCATGGGCTCCACGACGACCTCGCGGTCGATACCCGCCAGCCGGCGCAGCTGCTGCCCGACGACGGCGGCCTTGAGCGCGCGCTGCGCGGGCGGCGCGGCATGCTGCCAGTCACAGCCGCCGCAGCCACCCGGTCGGGCGTTCGGGCACGGAGCCGGCACCCGGTCCGGCGACGGCGTGAGGATTTCAACCGCGTCCGCGCGAGCGAACCGGGTCGTGACCTCCGTCACGCGGGCGATGACGAGTTCCCCTGGCAGGGCGTGCCTAACGAAAACCACAGGCAGTCCCTCGGGCCTGGCCACGCACCAGCCGCCTTGGGCGACGTCACCGACCGCCAGCTCGACGGTCTGACCAACCTGAAATCCCACCGGACAGTCCCCCCTCATTCTGGGGTCGCATTCTCGCATGTGAGGGCATAACTTTGGCGGGGCGCCCGGTTCGGGCGCCTGCCAGCGCGATGACCACCGCGAAAGGACGGGTCGTGCATATCGTGATCATGGGCTGCGGCCGGGTCGGGTCGACGATTGCCCACATCCTGGAGGACAGGGGGAACACGGTCGCGGTCATCGACCGCGATCCAGAAGCCTTCCGCAGGCTCCGCCCGTCGTTCAAGGGCGACCGGGTGACCGGCATTGGCTTCGACCGCGACGTGCTCACCAGGGCCGGGATAGAACGCGCCGACAGCTTCGCAGCGGTAAGCAGCGGCGACAACTCCAACATCATCGCGGCGCGGGTTGCCAGGGAGACCTTCGGCGTCCGCCAGGTGGCGGCCCGCATCTACGACCCGCGGCGCGCGGAGGTCTACGAACGGCTTGGCATCCCGACGGTCGCGACCGTGCGGTGGACCGCCGACCAGATGCTGCGCAAGCTGCTGCCTGAAGGCACCGAACCGCTGTGGCGGGACGCCACGGGAAAGATCGTGCTCAGTCAGGTGACCGTGTCCCCGGCGTGGATCGGCGAACCCGTCAAGGCTGTCGAGGCGTCGGCTCGTACCCGCATCGCCTTCATCGACCGGCTCGGCGAGGCGATCGTGCCGCAGCCGGGAACCGTGCTGCAGCATGGCGACGTCGTGCACGTCATCGCCAAGGAGAGCGACCTGGACCACATCACGGCGTCGTTCGCGACACGAGGGAGCGGATCGTAATGCGCGTCGCGATCGCCGGAGCGGGGGCGGTAGGCAGGTCCATCGCCCGCGAACTGCTCGAAAACGGCCATGAGGTGCTGCTCATCGACCAGGCGCCGAGCGCGATCAAGGTGGACAGCGTGCCGCGCGCCGAGTGGCTGCTCGCCGACGCCTGCGAGATCAGCTCACTGGACGACGCGGCGCTTGACCGCTGCAACGTTGTCGTCGCGGCGACCGGCGACGACAAGGTGAACCTCGTCGTGGCGCTGCTCGCCAAGACCGAATACGGCGTCCCGCGGGTCGTGGCGCGGGTCAACCACCCGGGCAACGAGTGGCTGTACAACGAGTCGTGGGGGGTCGACGTGGCCGTCTCCACGCCGCGGTTGCTGTCCGCGCTGGTCGAGGAGGCCGTCAGCGTCGGCGACCTGGTGCGGCTGATGACCTTCGGGCAAAGCGAGGCCAGCCTGGTCGAACTGACCATGCCCGCCGACGCGCCGCTGGCCGGCAAGCAGGTCGGCGCTATCGCCTGGCCGGCCGACGCCGCGCTGGTCGCGATCCTGCGTGAAGGCCGGGTGCTCGTCCCGCAGGCCGAGGATCCGCTGCAGCCGGGCGACGAGCTGTTCTTCGTCACGACGGAAGACGTAGAAGACCAGCTCGAACGCCTGTTCTCGACCGGGTGAACTCCGCGAACCCGGCCCTTACCGGGTCTCGGTGATCTCCGGGCCGCGCTCGAACGGGTTCGGCGTCTGGGTGAAGCGGTTCTGCTCCTCCTGGGCGCGGGCCTGCTCCTCGGCCAGAGCCTGGGCCGCCTCCGCGGGCAGCCGGATCTCGAGGAGATCCCGCGGCGGCACCGGCTGATCGCCGCGCACCACGACAACCTCGCGCATCAGCGCCTCGAGCGGCGCGGCGGCCGCCGGGCTTTCCGCGGCCGGGCCGCTGTACAGGCCCCGCAGGAACCACCGCGGGCCGTCCACGCCGGTGAACCGGAGCGGGCGCAGGCCGGCGCCCGGCTGGCCAGGCGCGGCCGGCACCTGGGTAAGCAGTTCGGTGCCGAAAGGACCGGTTTGCTCCGATGTCGCTCCGCCGCCCGTGGTTATCTCCGCCGCGATCTCGGCGCGCACGTCGTCCCACAGCGAACCCCGCCTGGGCGCGGCGAACGCCATCAGCTGGAGCTCGCTCCCCTCGTGATGCACGATCACGCACGCGCCCTGCTGCTCGGCGAAGACCAGCTGGATGTCCAGGCCGGGCAGCACCGGCACCTGCAAGCTGCCGAAGTCGACTCGCTGCAGGTCCGGGTAGGGCTCGGCCGCGTCCCACGGTCCCTCGCGGCCCGGTTCGTCGCCGACGTCGAACTCGTCGTCGGTGGTCTCCGCGGCCGCCTCAGCTGTCAGGTCCGCCGCGGCATCCAGGTCGCGGTCTCGCCCGCCGCGTCGCCGACCGAACACTGTGCATCCCCTCCTGTCATTCTCCGGCGGGCGCGCTGGCGGAAACCCCGCCCGCGTGACCGCCAGTCGAACCGAAACCGCCCTCGCCCCTTACGGACCCGGGCAGCGCCGCCACCTCGCGGAATGTCGCGTGTTCCACCCGCTGCACCACGAGCTGGGCGATCCGGTCCCCGCGCCGGAAGGTGACCGGCCGGGCCGGATCGGTGTTCAGCAAGATCACCTGTATCTCGCCACGGTATCCCGAATCGATCGTGCCTGGCGCATTGACCAGCGTGACGCCGTGCCTGGCCGCCAGCCCGGACCGCGGGTGCACGAACGCCGCGTACCCGTCGGGCAGCGCGATCGCGATCCCGGTCCGTACCGTGGCTCGCTCCCCCGGCGCCAGCTGGACGTCCTCCGCGGCCACCAGATCCGCGCCGGCATCCCCCGGCCGCGCGTAATACGGCAGCGGCACCTCCGGGTCCAGGCGGGTGACAAGCACCTGGCTCATCGTCTGTCGCTCCTCGCTCGGCGGTGTCAGTTGGCGGGCGGTTGGAAAGGTTTTTCGGCTGGGGATGGCCTCGCGCCAGGATCCCACCCAGAGGTTACGCGACCCTAAGGCGGCGTGCGGTCGTCCTCGTGCAGCGCGCGCACCGCTCCTGTCACCGCGGCGGTGATGGGCACGGCTACGACCGCGCCCGCGATGCCGGCCACCACGCCGCCGACCGCGAGCACCAGGATCACCGCGAGCGGATGCAGCCGCACCATCTTGCCGACGACCTGCGGCTGGAGCAGGTGGCCCTCCAGCTGGTTCATCACGATCATGATGCCGAGCAAGATGACCGCGAAGATCCAGCCCTTGGTGGCGAGCACCACGAGGATGGCCAGGGCCCCGGCCGCGAGCACGCCGACGAGCGGGACGAACGCGGCCAGGAACATGAACAGCGACAGCGGGGCGACCAGCGGCGCGTTCATGATCGACAGCGTGATGCCGATCACGGTCGCGTGGATCGCGGCGATCATGACGGTGCCTCGGACGTAGTACACGACGGCCTGCCAGGCCGCGCCCCCGGCCAGGTCGGCTCGCCTCGTGCGCTCGGGCCGCAGCCGGCTCGTCAGCCACGCCCAGATCCGGTCACCGTCTTTGATGAGGAAGAACGAGACGAAGAACGTCAGCACGACGCCGGCCAGGATCTCCACCACGATCCTGCCGCCTGTCACCACCGTGCCCTCGACGAGCGACTTGTGCTGGCTGATGTACTTCACGATGCTGTCTGACAGCTTCTGCAGATTGCCGGTGTGCAGGTGGAACGGCGGTCCGGCCAGCCAGGACTGCACCTGGGCGGTGGTGTGCTTGACCTGATTGACCAGATTCGGGTACTCGACGCGGACCCGCGCGGTCACGAGCGCGACGGCGCCGGCGAGCAGGGCGATGGCCAGCCCAAGCGTGCACCAGGTTGCTGCGAGCGGCCGCAGCCCCGCGCGGCGCAGCCGGGCGGTGGGCGGCTGCAGCAGCGCGGTGAGCAGGATCGCGGCGGCGCAGGGCACGACCACGAGATACAGCAGCGCGGCGACCCGCGCCGCGACGTACAGCACGATCGCGAGCAGCAGCAGCCGCCAGGACCAGGCGGCCGCGGTCTGCAGCCACCGCGGCACCTCGGAGTGCGGCGCGTCCGGCGGGCCAAGGGGCGCCGCGGAGTCCGGGGTCGCCGCGCCGTCCGCCGCGGGCTTACCCGCCGATCGCGTCCCGGTGACCCCGTTCGCGGCCCGCCTCGCCGCCCGCCCGATCATGAGTCCATCCAACCAACTATTTTTGACTACATGCGTTCGTACCGCGAGCACCTGCGGGTGCCCGTCAGCTGGTGGCTGCTCGCCATTCCGTCCATCGTTATCCTCGGCGCCGAGATCTGGGCCGGCTTTGGCGGGCTCATCCCGCCGCTGATCTACGCGGTGTTCACCGCCGTCGTGGCGGGCTTCCTCCTGAGCTGGGGCGCCACGAGCATCGAGGTGGCGAACGGCGTGCTGCGGGCGGGAAACGCCACGCTGCCGCTGAGCCAGGCCGGCGACGTCGTGCCACTCGATGAGAAGCAGGCGGCACAGCTGCGCGGCCCGCGGGGCGACCCTGCGGCCCATCTCATGCTGCGACCCTACCTGAAGCGGGCCGTCTACATCGCGCTCGCGGACCCGTCGGACGGGGTGCCGTACTGGCTGATCGCGACCCGGCACCCGGCAGAGCTCGCGACCGCGATCGAGCACAGCCGGCAGACCGTGGGATGATGGCGCACACATCCAGGCAGCACGAGGCACCAGTGGATGAGGCCGAGGAGACATCGATGAGCAAAAAGAGCCGCGAGTCCAGCTCGCGCCTGGTCGGCACCCTTGCGACAACTGGCGCTGTGATGCTCGCGCGCAAAGTGGTTACGTTCGCATGGACCCGCGCCACGGGAAAGCAGCCGCCGACCGACCCGGCTGACCCGGCGGTCAGCGTCCTTCAGGCGCTGAGCTGGGCGGTGGTCGCGGGGATTACGGTCGAGACCGCACGAGTGTTCGCGACCCGCGCGATGGCCCGGCGTCCCGCGCCGGAAGCCGGAGAGTCTGAATCGAGCTGACGGGCCAAGCCGGCCAACGTCCCCGCGGGCACCCCACCCGCGGGGACGGCAACCTCAGGCAGCACACTCGCGGCAGACAAACTGGCCGTTCCTTTCTTCGGCAAGCTGGCTGCGGTGGTGCACAAGGAAGCAACGCGAGCAGGTGAACTCGTCAGCCTGCCGCGGTATGACCCGGAACGAGAGCTCCTCGTTCGACAAGTCTGCCCCAGGCAACTCAAGGGACTCGGCGACGTCATCCGGGTCAAGGTCGATAGTGCTCGACGACTTATCCATCCGCCGCGCCTGAAGCTCCTGCAGGCTGTCCTCGGTCAGGTCGTCGTCGGTCTTGCGTGGGCTGTCGTAGTCAGTAGCCATGATGCTGACCCATCCCCCTCCATAGGCGGTGCGGTGGTGCGCTGTCGCTGCGCGGGTGTAACGCTCAGGAAGCCGAAGTTGTGCCCGATTCCGGCGGGGAATTCTGCCACGTTCTTGTCCCGCGCGCACGCGCGGGGTCTCCCGTTGCGAACGTTTCCCGCCGGGACCCGTTCTGGCCGCTGGTAAACCTCACAAACCGGCCATCTATTCCACGCCGATGATCTGGCACAGTCGATAGAACGACAGCGTCACGCGTCACGTTCAGCGTTCAGGCTCGCGAGTTCCGCGGCCAGCGGCCCGAACAGGTCCGGACCTGCGGCGATAATCATCGACGGGCTCACGGGAGCGCCGCCGAGCCCACCGACGACCGCCCCGGCCTCCGCCGCGACGAGAGCGCCGGCCGCGTAGTCCCAGTAGTGCAGGCCGCGCTCGTAGAAGGCGTCCACTCGCCCCATGGCGACCGAGCACAGGTCCACGGAAGCCACGCCTGCCCGCCGGATATCGCGTATCCGGGGCAGCAGCGCGGCCACCACCTCGCCCTGGACCTTGCGCCACGCGGCACGATAGCCGAACCCGGTCGCCACGAGCGCCTGCGCCAGCGGGACTCCCGGCCCGCAGCGCACGCTCCCCCGCTCGCCCGAGCCGGAGTCCAGCCAGGCACCGCCGCCCAGCGTCGCGCCGAACAGCTCGCCGGGGCGTGGAACGTTCACCACGCCCGCGACGATCACCCCGCGAACCTCGGCTCCGATCGACACCGACCAGCCCGGCAATCCGTAAAGGTAGTTGACGGTTCCGTCCAGCGGGTCGATCACCCACCGCACCGGCGCGTCGCCGGTCTGCCCGCCTTCCTCCCCCAGGATCGCGTCACCCGGCCGGGCCGCGAGTATCAGCGACCTGATCAGCTCCTCAGAGCGCCGGTCCATCTCCGTCACCACGTCAGTCGGGCTGGACTTGGTGGCGGCCACCTCCACGCGGCCGTCCCGCGAGGCGAGCAGTTCCCCGGCCGTCACGGCCGCCTCAACCGCGATGGCGAGAAGCTCGTCGCCGCTGGGGTCGTCGGACATGTCAGGCCAGCCTGTCTGTGCGCGCTGGGCGGGGAACGTACCGACAACAGTCATCTGGGCAGTCTCTGGGGGCGGGGCCCATCGTGCCCATTGCCAGCGGCTCCGCGCCGACGGTTCGCTCCTGGACTAGCTCGCCGACCATGCGGGCGAAGCGGGCGGACGACCCCGGCGCCGCCGCCCGGGCGAACGGCAGGCCGAGCGACGCCGCCGTCTGCGCCGCCTCGACGTCCAGGTCGTGCACGACCTCCATGTGGTCGCTGACGAAGCCGACGGGCACCACGACGACCGCGGGGACGCCATCCTTCGCCAGCGTCCGCACGTGTTCGCAGACGTCAGGACCGAGCCAGGGCTGGCTGGGCGGGCCGCTTCTGCTCTGGTAGACGAGATCGTGCGGCAGGCAGGCGCCACGGACCCGTTCGGAAATCAAATGAGCGGCTTCGGCCAGCTCAGCCGCGTATCTGCCCCCAGCCACAGCGGGACAGGCGGTTCCCGCCGTGACGCTGCCGCTCGCCGCGGCCATGGCGACCGGGACGCTGTGCGCGGTGAACACCAGCCGTGCTCCGTCGCGGACGCCGGCCGGCAGCCTGCCGAGCGCGGCCTCGGTGCTGGCCGCGAACGGCTCGATGAAGCCCGGGTGGTTGAAGTAAGGGCGGATCTTGTCGATCCTGGGCGCCCGCGGGCCGACCGCGGCGACGGCCCTTTCGATGTCGTCGAGGTACTGCCTGCACGCGGAATAGGAACTGTAAGCCGAGGTCACGAACGCGATGACGCGCTCGTGTCCATCGTCGGCGAGCCGCCGCACGGTGTCTTCGATGAGCGGGTGCCAGTTCCGGTTTCCCCAGTACAGCGGCAGGTCGATGGCGGTGTCCGCGAACGCGCCGCCGATCGCGGCGAGCATGTCGCGGCACTGGGCGTTGATCGGGCTGACCCCTCCGGTCGCGTAGTAGTGCTCGGCCACCTCCGCCAGCCGCTCCTTCGGCACACCGCGGCCCCTCGTCACGTTCTCCAGGAACGGCATCACGTCGTCCGGTCCCTCGGGGCCACCGAAGGACAGCAGCAGGAACGCGTCGTAGCCGGGCATGCCCCCTATCCAATCAGCCAGGGGAGCCCAGGGGGGTATGGGGGGATGGGAAGTCCCCCCATACGGGGGGTCACCGGGGGGTCGGCCCCCGGGGGGGAAAATCTGTTGCACGCGCCCGATATCGTCCAGCCTTGTGAGGTCACGCATCGAATGACGAGTGTTGAGGAGGCGAACTCCGCCAAGATCGGCGGCCCCCGGGGGTTGCTGCTGCCCTATGCGGAGATCTTCCGGATCCCTCGTGCGTGGCGATTCTCGGTCGCCGGGGTCATCGGGCGGATGCCGATGTCCATGTACGGCCTCGGGACCGTGCTGCTCATCTCGGCGGAGACCGGCAAGTACGGCGTGGCGGGGAGCGTGTCCGCGGCCGGCTCGATCGGCTGGGCCATCTGCGCGCCGCAGATCGCCCGACGCGTGGACACCCGCGGTCAGCACCGGGTGCTGTTGCCGCTCGTCGCCGTCTTCGTCGCGAGCGTGACCGGGCTGATCATCGCGGTGCAGCTGCGCGCGCCCGATTGGGCGCTGTTCCTGCCCGGGATCGTCGGCGGCGCCACCATGCCGCCGCTCGGCCCGATGGTGCGCATGCGATGGAGCGCGCTGCTCGGCGACTCGCCGCGGCTGCACACCGCGTTCTCCCTGGAATCGGTGGCCGACGAGGTGTGCTTCATACTTGGGCCGGCCGCGGTGACGATCCTCGCCACCCAGCTGCACCCGGCCGCGGGTGTGGCGACCGCCGCGCTGCTGTGCGGGGCGGGAACGCTGTGGTTCGCCGCCCAGCGGTCAACAGAGCCGCCCGTGCGCGCCGCTGCGAAGGCATCTTCTCCGCAGCGATCGCGGCTTTCTCTTTCTCGCGAGGGTTCTCTCCTGCCCGCGCGGAGCCTGGTCGTGCTGATCCCCGTCTACCTGTTCCTCGGTGCGATGTTCGTCTCGATCGACCTGTCCACGGTCGCCTTCGCCGCGCACGCGGGGCACAAGCCGCTGGCCGGGTTCATCCTCGGCACGTACGCGCTCGGCAGCGCGACAGGCGGGCTGTGGTACGGGACGCGGACCTGGAAGGCGCCGCCGAGCCGGCGGCTGGCGCTGACGCTCGCGCTGACCGTGGCCGGGGTGTGCACGTTCTGGACGATGCCGAACCTGCTCGCGCTGACCGGCGTGATCTACCTGTGCGGCCTGACCATCGCCCCGACGCTGATCGCCGGGTTCAGCCTGATGGAGTCGCAGGCACTGCCGGGGCGGACCACGGAAGCCATGTCGTGGCTGTCCACAGGGATCTCCGTCGGCGTCGCCTGCGGGGCGACGACCGTGGGGTTCATCGTGGACGCGTTCGGCGCGCGGGACGGGTATGTGTTCGCGGCGGCGTGCGGGCTGACCGCCGTTGGAGTCTGCCTGGCCGGCCTGCGCCGCCTGACCGCTCCCGCGCCAGCTCCCGCTCCCGCTCCCGCGTAACTTAACCGAACTCGCGGGCGTATTCGTCGGCCAGCGTGAGCACCTCGTCCACGTACCAGCTGGCGTGGTTGTAGTCGAAGATCGCCTGCGATAGCGCCTGACCGCCTTGTGCCGCGCCGTCAGCGCACAGCAGCCTCGCGGCGGAGG
The DNA here is from genome assembly GCA_035571275.1 of Trebonia sp. Classification (GTDB taxonomy): domain Bacteria; phylum Actinomycetota; class Actinomycetes; order Streptosporangiales; family Streptosporangiaceae; genus Trebonia. The sequence continues at coordinate 12,276 of DATMKQ010000301.1, read as the reverse complement.
GGACGGCGTCGAAGGGACTCATGATGTTCGGCGAGCCGGTGTCGCCGAAGCCGTCGATCCCCCAGGCCTGCCACGTGGACGGCAGGAACTGCATGGGACCGAGCGCACCCGCGGTCGAGGGGCCCTCGTTCGCGCCGTCACCGCTCTCGATCTGCCCGATCGCCGCTAGCACGGTCCAGGACAGCCCCGGGCAGTACTGCGCGGCGGACTCCTGGAACAGCGCCAGGTAGCTGGCCGGCTTGCCCTTCGGCGGGTTCTTGTCCACGGGCAGGCTGGTGCTGACCGTGACTGGGACCAGCCGGACCACCTGGCTGCCCGCGCCAAGCGCCTTGCTGACCTGGGCGACCAGCGTGGTCATGTCGGCCGCGGGCGCGTTGATGAGCACCGCGACGTTCCGCACCAGGCCGAGCTGGCGGGCGCGCGTCTGGTTCACGATCGCGCCCACGCCGGAGATCCCGAGCAGGGCCCCCGTGCCGAATGTGACGCGCGTCCTCACGCGGGCCGTCACCGGGTACTGGCGGCCGCTGACCAGCCGCATCGCTTGCGCGCCTGTGGCGGTGGTGATTAGGTCCCCCGCCGCGAAATCCGACCAGACCCGCTGGCTGACCGCCGTCTCAGGCGGCGTCCACGGGCGCAGCGCGCCCGCAGGCGCGCCGAGCACGGTGAGTTGCGTGCCGTTCACGGTGATCCGCGCGCCCGAGATGGCGAGCACCGTCCTGACCTGGCTCAGCTTCCTCAGCTTGGCCACGTCCGCCTGGGTCACGCCGCCCGGCACGGCGGCGATGACGTCCGGGACCACCAGGCGCGGTACGGACGCCCCGGCGGCGGACGGCTGCTGGGACGAGGTGTCGGTCGCGCTCTGGTTGGCGGCGCTCGACACGCTGGACGCGGAGCCGGGAACGGGCAGGCTCAGCGTCGACGGCACGCTGCCCGCGAGGCTGGCGGCGTTCCCCGCGTCCGCGGTGCCCGTGCTGCCGGTGCTGCCCGCGGCGGCGTGAGCCGCGGTGTGGGTGGCCGCGGCGCCGATGTTCCCCCGGTCCTGGCCGCTGCTGAGCGCGGCCACGCAACTGGCCGCGATCACGCTGACCGCCACCAGCCCGCCACCGATGACGACTGGTGAGGGCCTGCGGCGGAACGTCAGCTGCCTCACAGTTCCCTAACTTTATAGGGAATCACGCCGATCAAACAGCGTGCCCTCGTGGGCTGTTCGTGCCTGACGCGGCACCGCTTCCGCCGGTATGCGCGGCAATACGCGCGGCGAAGGCTACTCTCTGACTATGACGCAGGAGGCAGACCGGAGTCCCGCCGGCACCGCGGCCGCGGGCCGCGCGACTGTACGGCAGCCGACGGTGACGAACGGTGTCGGCCAGGCCCGCGGCGCCGCCCAGCCACACGCGGCTGGCCAACGGCGCGCGGCATCCCGCCCCGCCCGCAAACCGCAGGGCCGGCCGTCGCTCGGCGGGGGCGAGCCCGCACGCGACCGCGAGCTGCGCGCCCAAGGCCGCGAGACGGTGCGCAAGCTGCTCGAGGCGGGCGTGATCGAATTCGAGGACCGCGGGTTCAACGGTGTCCGCGTCGACGACGTGGTGCGCCGCGCGGGCATCTCGCACGGCACGTTCTACCTGTACTTCTCCAACAAGGAAGACCTGTTCAAGGCCCTGCTGCGGGACGCGCTGCACGATATGGAGACCGTCGCAGGGGACTTCCCCGTCGTCACGAGCGACTCCACCGGCCTGACCGTACTCCGGCAGTGGGTACGCAAGTTCTCCGCGGCCTACGCCACGCACTCGACCGTGCTGCGCACGCTCAGCTCGGCGAACGCCCCCGGGGAGATGTACGCCGACGGGCTGAAGCTGTTCTTTAACATCACCGAGGCGATGACCACGGGCATGACGGCGGCCGCCCAGGCGTCCGGACGCCACCAGGAACACGCCGAGCTCACCGCGTTCGCCTGCCTGATGATGCTGGAGCGGGTGAACTTCGTGGTCACCACCGAAGTCCAGCTGCCGGTCGATGAGATGTCTGACCGGATAGCCGACATCATGTTCGCCGCCTTCGGCCTGACGGTGACCTGAACCGGGCCAGGGTTTCAGGAGCTGGGTTCAGGAGCCCGGGCTGGGGTAAAAACACTCTTCGTGCGTTTTCTCCATGGCAGTGAGCCTGCTACCGACCTGACGTATAGCGACGTGTTCATGGTGCCGGGGCGATCCGCGGTCGGGTCGCGGCTGGACGTCGACTTGACGACGCGGGACGGTAGCGGGGCGACCATACCGGTGATCGCGGCCAACATGACGGCCGTGTCCGGGCGGCGGATGGCCGAGACGATCGCGCGGCGCGGCGGCGTCGCGATCCTGCCGCAGGACATCCCCGCCGACGTGGTGGCCGACGTGGTGGCCTGGGTCAAGACCCGCGACCTCGTGGTGGACACGGCGATCACGCTGTCCCCGGCGGACACCGTCGGTGAGGCGCTCGCGCTGCTGTCCAAGCGGTCGCACGGGGCGGTCGTCGTTATCGACGCCGCGGGAGCGCCCGTCGGCGTGGTCACCGAGGCGGACTGCGCCGGCGCGGACCGGTTCGCGCAGCTGCGCACCGTCATGTCCGCCGACCCCGTGACGCTGCCCGCGGGGACGCCCCCGGCCCGCGCCTTCGAGCTGCTGCACGAAGGACGGCACCGGTTGGCCCCGGTAGTGGCGCCCACCGGGGAATGCGTGGGGATCTTGACCAGGACGGGCGCGCTGCGCGCGACGCTGTACACCCCGGCGGTGGACGCGTCAGGGCGGCTGCGCGTCGGCGCGGCCGTCGGCGTCAACGGGGATGTGGGCGCCAAGGCGAAGCTGCTGCTCGACGCCGGCATCGACGTGCTCGTCGTGGACACCGCGCACGGGCACCAGGAGAAGATGATCGCCGCGCTGCAGGCCGTGCGCGGCGTGTCACCCTCGGTACCCGTGGTGGCGGGGAACGTCGTGACCGCGCCGGGCGTCGTCGACCTCATCGAGGCCGGCGCGGACATCGTCAAGGTGGGCGTGGGGCCGGGGGCGATGTGCACGACCCGGATGATGACCGGGGTGGGGCGGCCGCAGTTCTCCGCGGTGCTCGAATGCGCCGAGGCGGCGGCGGCGGCCGGCAAGTTCGTCTGGGCCGACGGCGGGGTGCGGCATCCGCGTGACGTCGCGCTCGCGCTGGCGGCCGGCGCGTCGTCGGTGATGATCGGGTCCTGGTTCGCCGGGACCTACGAGTCGCCTGGCGACACGTTCCGTGATCCCAACGGGCGGCTGTACAAGGAGAGCTTCGGGATGGCTTCGGCGCGTGCGGTGCGGCTGCGTTCGGCGGCGGACTCGGTGTACGAGCGGGCGCGCAAGGAGCTGTTCGAAGAGGGCATCTCCTCGGCCCGGATGTACCTGGACCCGCTGCGGCCCGGCGTCGAGGACCTGCTCGACATGATCGTCGCCGGGGTCCGCAGCGCGTGCACGTACGCGGGGGCCGAAGATCTGCCGTCGTTCGCCTCGCGCGCGGTGGTGGGGGTGCAGAGCGCCTCGGGTTACACCGAGGGCATGCCGGTGCCGACTAGCTGGTAGCGCTCGTGTCCGCGGGCTGAGCGGTCTCGCGGGCGTCGGCTAGCTCGTCCTGCGCGGGCTCCAGCGGTTCCGGCGGCTCGGTCGAGCGCGGCGCCTGCGGCGCCTGGGGCTGTGTCGCCTGGAGCTGCGGCGCCTGGAGCTGCGGCGCCTGGGGCTGCGGCGCAGCCGCGCCGCCGGCCGTCACCGCGTCGATCACCCACCCGACGATGCGGTCGACGAGCTTGTCGTCGGTCGCCCGCTCCGCGTGCCCGAAGCCGGGCAGCAGCCACAGCTCCTTCGGCTCACGGGCGCTCTCGAAGAGCTCGCGGGCGTGTTCGGGGGGAAAGTAGAGGTCGTTGTCGCCGTGGACGATCAGCACCGGGACCGGCGAGATCCGCGCCGCGGCATCGGCGGGCGGCAGCGGTACGGGGTCCCAGCCGCTCGGCGCGATCCTCGTCTTCAGGAAGTGCCTGGTGAACAGGCGGCCGATCCGGTTTTCTATGGCGAAGTGCACCCGGCGCATCGGCTCGGTGCCGCGGTAGTACCAGTGGCCCGGCCCGCTCACCGAGACCACCGCGTCGGGCCCTCCGTGCAGCCCGGCCTGGCGCAGCACAACCGAGCCGCCCATGGAGAACCCCACCGTCGCGATCCGCTGGTAGCCGAGCTCGCGGGCATAGTGCACGGCCACGTCTAGGTCGTTGATCTCCTTGTCGCCGACCGTGGATAGCCCGCCCGACCGGCCATGCCCGCGGAAATCGAATGTGACGACGCCGGCCCCCAGGTTGAACCGCTGTGCGATGTGCCACACCATCGGCGTCTGCCACGACTGGGTGAACCCGTGCGCCATGACGATCGCGAGGTCCCGCCGTCCCGGCAGGTGCACGGTGTCGATAGGGACACCGTCCTGCGTGACCAGTGTTGCAGTCGTGACGACGGGTTTCACGGCGCTCCATTCGGTGGGGGTTTGCGGCTCGCCGGGTCTCGGCACACCGCATTTCGGCACACCGGATTCCGGCACACCGCATATGTCTAACCACCCGCGCGCCCCGGACATGCCGCCGCATGCCAAAGGGCCGCGCGCCTGGGCACATAGACGGTACCCGGACGCGCGGCCCTCGTACGCTACGGCCGCAACGTAGCGCAGGCTTGCCTGGCCTTCAGCCGGCTCCTTCAGCCGGCTGTCAGCCGGCCGTTAGCCGACCGTAAATCGGCCCGCACGGGCTCCTCTGTCGACGGTGAGGCCTCGGCCGCCGCGGACATGGACAGCGCCGACAGGCCCTCCTCGACCGGGTACGCCTCCTCGCCGTGGACCGCGATGTCGCCGATCTCCAGCTGCTCGTCCGTCAGCCGCAGCTTCATCCGCAGCACGTACTTGATGAAGTAGAGGATGACCGCGGTGACGAACGAGTCCCAGACGATGATCGTGAGCGCCGCCAGGAACTGCACAAGCAGCTGGTGCGGGTGATTTCCGAAGAAGACGCTCGCACCGGCGACCGAACCGGTCTTGCCGACGCCGATGTACTCGATCATGTGCGGGTCGGCGAGCAGGCCGACCATCAGGCCACCGCACAGGCCCGCGAAGCCGTGCGTGTACACCACGCCGAGGGCGTCGTCGACCTTGTTGAACGGCCAGACGTACTTCGGCAGCGTGTACCAGGCGACCCAGACGATCGTGCAGGGGATGATGCCGATAAGGATCGCCCCGAAGCCGTTCACGTAGCCCGCGGCCGGAGTGATGCCGACCAGGCCGCAGATCATGCCGTTGACGCCGCCGAGGAACGTCGGCTTCTTCTCCTTGGAGAAGAACATGTCGAGGAAGATCCAGACCATCATGGCCACGGCCGTCGCGAGGTTGGTGTTGACCACGGCCGCCGCCGCGTCCGCGCCCGCGAAGTACGGGTCACCGCCGTTGAAGCCGTTCCAGCCGAGCCACAGGATGCCAGCGCCGACCGCCACGAAGAGCAGGTTGTTCGGCACCGCTTTCTCCCGGTCCCGCTTCAGCCGCGGCCCGACTATCGCCGCCGCGGTGAATCCGGAGACGCCGGCCGCCAGGTGGATGACGTAACCGCCGGAGAAGTCCAGCGCGCCTTTGCCCGCCCAGTAGCCACCGCCCCAGAGCAGGAAGGCGTTGACCGCATAGGCGAACGTGATCCACAGCGGAACGAAGATCAGCCACACCTTGAAGCTAATCCGGCCGATAACGCTGCCGATGAACAGAATCGGGGTGATCGCCGCGAACACGAACTGGAAGTACGCGACCGACGATTGGGGCAGCTTGAAGCTCGGCATCAAGCCGTTCAGCAGCGGGATGTTCGCCTGGCCCTGCAGGGCGCTTGCGCCCAGGATCGTCCGTGGGTCGCCCACGAACGTGCTGATCAGCGGCGTACCAAAGCCCATCTTGTAGGCCCAGAGGACCCACGTGATGAGCGTCAGGCAGAAGGTGCAGAAGACCATCATCATGGTGTTCATGGCCCATTTCTTCTGCACCAGGCCGCCGTACAGCACTGCCAGCGCTGGGATGGACATCAGCCCGACCAGCGTTGCCGCTGTCATCTGCCAGGCGTTATCTCCCGATCCCAGCCAGGAAGCGTAAGGAATCACTGTTTTACTCCTTCAGGAGCTACCTGTTTGAAGGGCCTCTCGGGATCCAGGGTCGCCCCCCGGGCTTACTGGCCCGCCCCGGCCGCTCCGCGTACATGGATGCAACGGTTAATGTTTCCCATGCGCGGGTTTCGGCTGGATTTCCCGTTTGTTACGCCGCCGGTAACGCACCAGGTGGAATACGCCCCGATGTTTCGTGAATATGTCCTGATCTCGTGACAGGTGACCTGGCCCCATGCCGCTCGCCCAGCCGCTACCCGGGCGTCACATTGCTGTAACGTTGCCGCGATTCACCCTTGAGGTCGCTGACCCGCGGACGTACGGTTGGAGCCACGCGAGGTCGGTAAGCGCTTTCCGCTACGATTAAGGCTCGGGTCGACGGTCCGGGTAAGCGCTTACCACTAGACAGGGAGGCGTGTACCGTGTCGGTGCTGGCAGATGGCGGGCGGGTCTACGGCCAGGCTGCGGCGAGTGCGGCAAGCGCTGCGGACGGGGTCTATCAGCCCGACGAGCCGAACGAGCGCGGCGAAGGCACAGTTAACGGTCCCGCCCCGCCAACGATCTATGACGTCGCACGGGCGGCCGGAGTCTCGATCGCCTCGGTGTCCCGCGTGCTGAACGGCCGGCGCAATCCCCGTCCCGAGACAAAGGAGCGGGTGCAGCGGGCGGTCGCCGAGCTCGGGTTCGTCCCCGACAGCGCGGCGCGCGCGCTGAGCGTCCGGCTGAAGGAGGTCGTCGGCATCGTCAACAGGCGGCCGCTCACCGCGGGCCCGCTGGTGCCCACGCCGTGGCTGCCGTCCGGCGCCTGCGACACGGCGGGGCTGATCGGGTACGACGCGTTCGCCGACGAGACCGAGAGCCTGCAGTTCAGCGACCTGGTCAACCGGGGCATCGAGCGGGCGGCGCAGCGGCGCGGCTTCGACCTGCTGGTGCGGACGGTCGACCTGACCGACCACGACGCCGGCCGCCGCGTGCTCGCGCTCGCCCGCAAGAGCGACGGGCTGATCCTGCACGACCGGGTGCTCGAGCCGGACCAGCTCGACCAGCTAGCCCGCCAGGTCCCGATCATCACGCTGGCCGGGGTCGGCGCGACGCCCACGACGACCACGGCGAACGTGGGCAGCGACAACGCGTCCGGGATGCGGGCGCTGGCCCGGCACCTGCTGTATGACCACGGCTACACCACGCTCGGCTACCTGGGCGGCTACGGCGACAGCCCGGACAGCCAGGCGCGGTTCGAGACGCTCGCCGCGGAGGCCAGGGCAGCGGGTGCGGTGCTGTTCTCCGGGCCGCAGTGGCAGGGGAACTACTACGCCGCCGGGGCGGCCATGGTCACCGAGCGGCTGCTCGCATCGGCCGTCCCGCTGCCCCGGGTCATCGTGTGCGCGAACGACCAGAGCGCGCTCGGCGCCATGTACGTGCTGCGCCGCAGCGGCCTGGACGTGCCCGGACAGGTGGCCGTCACCGGCTTCGACGACATTCCGATGGCCAGGCACCTGCACCCGCAACTGACCACCGTCAGGCAGCCGATCGGCGAGCTCGGCGAGACCGCGTTCGAGATGCTGTACTCGGTGATCAGCCGCGAGCGGCCCAGCTCACGCGACATCGCGCTGCCCACCCGGCTGGTCTGCAGGGAAAGCTGCGGCTGCCAGCCGGGCGCGACGATCGCGGGCGTCACGGAATTGTCGTCCGTACGACACCTGAGGTCCTAGCGTCGTAAGCCCCCTGCCGTCACACTGGCGGTGTGATCAGAAGGCGTGGCGTACTGAAGGGGCTGGCCGCGGTCGCCGCCGTCCCGGCCATCGGTGGTTCTCCGTCGATGGCGCTGGCGGACACCGCCAGCATCGGGGCCGCACTGCGCGAACCGGGATCGCTCCCCTACCCGAACCGCAAAGCGGGGACCAACACGATCCCGCAGATCGAGCACATCGTCGTGCTCATGATGGAAAACCACTCCTACGACAACAAGCTCGGCATGCTCGGCCGGACAGGCGCCGACGGGTTCAAACTCGGCGCGAACGGCAAGCCCACCGCCACGAATCCAGCAGGCGGCGGGAAAACGCAGCACGCGTTCCGGATGCCGACCACCTGTCAGCAAAGCGGGCACCCCTCTCAGACCTGGGACGCCAGCCACAGCTCCTACGACAACGGCAGGAACGACGGCTTCGTCTCCGCGTCAGGCGCGGTCGCCATGGGCTACTGGCAGAAGGCGGACCAGCCGTTCTACTACTCGCTCGCGTCGGTGTTCCCCATCGCCGACCGCTACTTCTGCTCGGTCCTCGGCCAGACCTACCCCAACAGGCGTTACCTGATGGCCGCCACCTCGCTCGGCATGGTCAACGACGACCAGGTGTGGCTGCTCGCCAACTATCCGAAGAACGGCACCATCTTCGACCAGCTGAACGCGCACGGTATCAGCTGGAAGGACTACTGGTCGTCGACTCCGATCACCAGCACGCTGCTGTGGCCGTACCTGTTCGTCAAGGACCCGGACAACCTGACGCGGCTCGCCCCCATCGACGACTTCTTCAAGGACGCCGCCTCCGGCCACCTGCCGGGCTTTTCCCTCGTGGAACCGGACTACGGCAGCACCTCGGAGGAGAACCCGCAGAACATCGCCGAAGGCGAGGCGTTCGCCGCCAAGGTCATCGACGCCGTCATGAGCGGGCCCAAGTGGGGCAGCACGCTGCTCGTCTGGACCTACGACGAGCACGGCGGCTACTACGACCACGTGCCGTCGCCGGCGGCGGTGCCGCCCGACGGCATCGGCCCTGAATGGCTCCTCGGCGGCCCGGCGTACGACGGCTTCGGGCGGTACGGCTTCCGGGTTCCGTGCGCGATCGTCTCCCCGTGGGCGCGCCCGGACTACGTGTCCCACAAGGTCTTCGACCACACCAGCATCCTCAAGCTCGTCGAAACCAAGTGGAACCTGCCTGCGCTCACCCGGCGGGACGCGAACGCCAACAACATGCTCGACACGCTCGACTTCTCGCGTGCCTCGTTCGCGAAGCCGCCGACCCTGGCCAAGCCGCTGGTAGACACCGACTCTTCGGCGCTGGCGTGCAACGTGAACGGACCCGGCACGATCCCCCCGCCGGGGTCGGTCACGGGCTGAGGCCCCAGGCGGGGGTCCGGGGGTCGTACCGGCTGGCAGAGTATCCCGAACGGACCGCCGCGACTGTGGCCGGTTCGCCGTACCGCGGACCGCGCGATTCGTAGCATGACGGCATGTCCTTCACGCGCGCCCGCGGCTCCGCCGCCTCCGCCGCCTTCGCCGTCGCGGCCGGCGCCGCGCTCGTCGTCTTGTGCACGGGCTGCACGCCGGGGATCTCCGGTGCGCGGGGACCGACCGCCGCCGCGGCCGCGTCGCAGGGGACAGGCTCGGCCGGGCCGTCGGCCACGCCCGCGCCGGTGCTGCCGGCGCGTTCGCTACCGTCGCCGGGCTGCACGACGGCCGTCGCGGCGTCACCCGCGCTGGACTCGGTCGATACAGCGATGGTCGGCGTTCCTGGCGCGTTCGGCGTGGCGGTGACACCAAACGGGCACTGGGTGTTCGTCGCGGGCACCGGGTCGGTCCAGGTGCTGCGCGCAGCCGGGTCGCTGGCTCCGGTGCCGGTCAGGAGCATTCCCGTGACGCCTGGCGAGCCGCTGGGTGAGACGATCAGCCCCGATGGCCGGTACCTGCTTGCGGCCGACGGGGCCGGCGCCGTGGTGCTGAGCGTGGCCCGCGCCGAGCAAGGGGCGTCCGGCGCGGTGCTCGGCACGCTCGCGACACCCGCCGGCGCACGCGGTGGCGGCGCGATCGAGGTGGCGGTCTCTCCCGACGACCGGTACGCGTTCGTCACCTTGGAGGACTCGCAGCGGGCGGCGGTATTCAACCTCGCCAAGGCGCTGGCCGACGGCTTCGGCCCAGCGGACTACGTGGGCAGCATCCCGCTTGAGCTGGCGCCGGTCGGCATCACCGTCTCCCCCGACGGGCGCTGGCTCTACGCGACCAGCGAAGACAGGACGCTGCCGCGTGCTGGCGGGGCGGCGGCGGAGGGGGGCACGTTGAGCGTGATCAGCCTGCGGCGCGCGGAAACGGATCCGGCGGCTTCCGTCGTCGCCACCGTGAACGCCGGCTGCGACCCCGTCCGCGTCATCACCTCGGCGGACGGCAACGACGTCTGGGTAACCGCGCGCGCCAGCGACGACCTGCTGTGCTTCGCCGCGGCCAGGCTGGCGACCGACCCGGCCAAGGCGCTGGTGGCGATCACCAGGGTGGGCGAGGCCCCGGTGGGCCTAGCGGCGGTCCGCGGCGGGTCGCTCGTGGTGGTCGCCGACTCCAATCGATTCGGGAGATCGGGCGCGAGCGCGGACCTGGACGTGGTTAACGTGGCCGACGCGCTGTCCGGGTGGCCGGCGATTGACGGCCATATCGGGTCCGGGCTGTTCCCGCGTGACATGACGGTGTCGCCGACAGGGACGCTGTACGTGTCGAACTTCTCCTCTGGCCAGCTGGAAGCGGTCCACCTGGCGAGCATCCCTGTCACCCGCCGGTGAGCTTCTCCGACAGTTCCCGCAACTGACGGCGGGCCGCCGGGTCGTAGGCCTGGTCGTTGGCGCGCGCCTCCCGCAGGCCGTTGAAGAACCGGCCGGTTCCCGTCTCCGCGTCCGGCGCGGTGATCAGCCGCGCGGTCGCCTCGACGCCCTCGGGGACCGTGCTCATCGTCGCGCCTGTGACGATCTTGGTGGGCATGAACGTCGCCGGGTGCAGCGTGTTGACCGTCACGCCGGTGCCGTCAAGCTCCGCGGCTAGGTCGAAGGTGAACAGGATCTGCGCGAGCTTGCTCTGCCGGTAGGCGCGCATGCCGTCGTAGCCGGAGGTCAGCATCACGTCGCCGAAGTCGATCGCCTGCTGGCCGAGCGAGGAGACGTTGATGATCCTGGCGGGCGCCGACGCGCGAAGCAGCGGAAGCAGCAGTTTGGTCAGCGCGTAGCCGGCCAGGTAGTTGACGGCGAACCGCAGTTCGTAGCCGTCGGTGCTCTCCAGCCTGACATCGCCGCCGGGCACCGTGGCGCCGATGCCGGCGTTGTTGACCAGCACGTCCAGCCGCGGCTCCGCGGCGATCACCTGGTCGGCGAGCGAGCGCACACCCGCCAGGTGAGAGAAGTCCGCCTGGTACGACCGCACCCGGTCGGCCGCGTCGCCGCCCGGGCTGATCTCCCGGACGGTCTCCGCGATCCGGCCCGGGTCACGCCCGTGCACGAGCACGGTCGCCCCGGCACGGACAAGGTCGGCCGCTAGTGCCCGCCCGAGCCCGTCCGTCGCTCCGGTAACAAGAATGACTTTCCCGTCGAGCAATGCCATAGCCCTCACTGTTCCACGCCCGCCCAGCCGCTGGCCACCCAGGCCAGCCGCCCGGCCCCGCATCGCCCCGGATGAATGTCCCATCCAGCTGGTGATAGCCAGATGAATGTCCCATCCAGCTGGGCTGAAGCGGCGGTCTGGGACTGGGCAGCCGTCGCGAAAACTAATCGGAAGTGGATAAAGACGACGGCGGGACTGATGTGGCTCGCGGGAGTCGGTCCCGGGTGGGGGCGGGCCGTGTCAGCGCCGACGGGGGGCGATGCGCTAGCCCGCCCGCGGATTGTCCTTCCCGGCCGGGTTGTCCTTCGCTACCGGCTCGGGCTTCGGTGCCGGCTCGGGTTTGGCGGGCGGCTCGTCCTTCGCGACCTGCTCGGGCGGGGCGGCGGGGCGGGGCTCAGGGACAGCGACGGCGCTTTCTAGCTGCAGGTTGGGCACCACCGGCTGGAGCCAGCGCGGCAGCCACCACGCGCGCGCGCCGAGCAGCGACATGATCGCCGGAACCAGGATCATCCGGACCAGGGACGCGTCGATCAGGACCGCGAACGCCATCCCGATGGCGAGCATCTTCACGGTCGGGTTGGGATTCAGCACGAAGCTGGTGAAGACGGCGATCATGATGAGAGCCGCGGTCGTGATCACCCGGGCCGTGGCGCCGATCCCGATCGCGACGCTGCGGTGCGCGTCGCCGGTGGCCAGCCAGGCCTCGTGCACCCGGGACAGCAGGAAGACCTCGTAGTCCATCGACAGCCCGAACACGATGCAGAACACCAG
>DATMKQ010000300.1:0-2795 GCA_035571275.1 Trebonia sp. | reverse complement strand
CGCGCTCCCGCGGCCTTGACCCCGGCCAGCAGCTCCTTGCCCTTGGCCCCGCCCGCGTGCGTCAGCACGAGGACGACGTCGGGCGCCGGGTTTTTCACGTATCTGGCCAGCTCGGCGGCGACGTCCTTGGTCACATTCTGGGCGGCCCGGACCACCAGCACGCAGCCGCCGCCGAACAGCGAGGGCGAGGTGAGCGATTCCAGCTCGCCCGGGCCGAGCTCAGAGGAGTCAAGGTCGTGGATATCGCCGCCGAGCCCGGCGTCGCGGGCGGCGGTGATCAGGTCACGAACGCTGCGGTCGACGAGATACTCCTCCTCGCCGACGATAAGCACGACGGGGGCCAGGAGGGTGACGGGCGGGTTTACCGCGGTGCGCGCAGCCATGACGGCAGCATGCCACGTTGGCGGGCCGCCTAGGGCTTGCTGGCCGCGATCGGCTCGCCGCCGAGCCAGACGCGGCGGGGGGCCAGGCCGTAGGACCAGGCGAAGGCGCCCTCGTGGTCGGCGTCCCACAGGACCATGTCGGCGAGCCTGCCGCGGACCATGGCGCCGCGGTCGGTAGCGCGCAGCGCGTGCGCCCCGCCGATGGTGGCGGCCCGCAGGGCCTCCTCGACGCTCATCCCCAGGTAGGACACGGCCATCGAGATGACCAAGGCCATCGAGGTGATGCCAGTGACGCCCGGGGCGTGGTCGGAACCGAGCGCGACGGCGGCGCCCTTGTCGAGCAGCGAGCGCACCGGCGGCCGGGCGCCGGCCTGCAGGGCCGCCCCAGGGCAGAGGACGGCGGCCACGCCGGCCTGGGCGAGCGCGGCGATGTCTTCCTCGGTGGCCTGGTGCAGCATGTCGGCGGACGCGCAGCCGAGCTCGGCGGCCAGCTGGGCCGCGCCGGTGCGCGACTCGCCGCAGGCGTGCAGCCGCGGCAGCAGGCCCGAGCGGCGGCCGGCGTTGATGATCCAGCGCGCCTCGTCCTCGGTGAACCGGCCTTCCTCGCAGAACACGTCCACGCTGTCCGCGCCGACCGCGGCGGCGTCCGCGCACCACGAGCTGACCGCGTCGATGTAGTCGTGGCGGCGGCCGAAGAACTCCGGCGGCACCGAATGCGCGGCCAGGAACGTGACGTGTACCCGCGGCATGCCCGGCTCGCCCTCGAGTCCGCGCAGCATCCGGACGTCGGCCAGCTCACCGTCCCTGGTCAGGTGGTATCCGGTCTTGGCCTCGATGGTCGTGGCTCCGGATCGCAGCCAGCGGCCGAGCCGCTCGCGCACCCCGTTGCATAGCGTCCAGGGGTCGGTGCCCCTGGTCACGGTGACGGTGGACGAGACGCCGCCGCCCGCGGCGGCGATCTCCGCAGTCGACGAGCCGTTGGACCGCATGGCAAGTTCCGCCCAGCGGTTGCCCGCGTACACCGGATGGGTGTGGGCGTCGATCAGCCCGGGCGTGACCAGGCCACCACCCAGGTTCTCCACCTGGTCCACATCGACGATGTCGTCGACCACTCCGGGGATTCGCTGCGGCAGTTCCGCCGCCGGACCGACCCAGGCGATCCTGTCGTCGCCGGTTACGATGGCGGCGTTGCTCAGGATCTCAGAGCCAGTCCACAGCCGGCCGATGTTGGTCAGCAGCCGAACAGTCACCGGTGGTCCCCCCCAGGACTGGTGATCCCATGCGCCATGAGCGTTCACCTGCCATGACACGTACACGCCGGACGACCCGGCGTGTACTGGACGAGCTTCGCTGAGCACCACCCGCTGGTGCCGTGCTGATCGGTACGGGCCGAGCGGGTACGACAGCCAACATACCGATCCAGACACGCTATTGCACCGCTACCACCGCAGACAAGCCTTTCGGCGAAATGCCGAACCCTATCCGCTTGCGCGGTTAAAGCGCCCTCAGTCAGCGAGAAAAAGCCCGCCAAACGTGACCACTATCACGCTTGGACTCGGACACTACCGTCCAGGGCCGCGGCCTCGAGCTGTACGGCCAGGGCCGCCGGGACCCGCGCCTCGAGCAGGGTACCGTCCGCGGCGTGATCGGCGGAGAGCACCTCGCCCTCGGCGTGTGCCCGCGCCACCAGATCGCCGCGGCGGTACGGCACGACCACCTTGACCTGAACGTCGAGCCGGGGCAGTGCGGCCTCGATGGCATCGCGCAGGGCGGCTAGGCCGGCCCCCGTCTTCGCCGAGACACTGAGGCTGCCTGGCTCCCGCGCGCGCAGGCCCTGCAGCACGACCGGGTCCGCCGAGTCGATCTTGTTGACCACGACGAGCTCGGGCACGTGCGCCGCGCCGATCTCGGCCAGCACGCTGCGGACCGCGGCGATCTGCGCCTCGGGTTCGGCGTCGGACCCGTCTACCACATGCAAGATGAAGTCCGCCTCGGCGGTTTCCTCCAGCGTGGACCGGAAGGCCTCGACCAGCTGGTGCGGCAGGTGCCTGACGAACCCGACGGTGTCGGTCAGCGTGTAGCCGCGCCCGGACGGCGTCGCGGCGCGCCTGACGGCCGGGTCGAGGGTGGCGAACAGCGCGTCTTCGACTAGGACCCCGGCACCGGTGAGCGCGTTGAGCAGGCTCGACTTGCCCGCGTTGGTGTATCCGGCGATGACTACCGACGGCACGTCGCCGCGGCGGCGCTGCGCATGCTGCACCTTCCGGCCGGTCGACATGCCCGAGATGTCCCGCTTCAGGCGTGCGATGCGCGCCCGCAGCCGCCGCCGGTCCGTCTCCAGCTTGGTCTCGCCGGGACCGCGGGTGCCGATACCGCCGCCGCCGGCCACCCGGCCGCCCGCCTGCCGGGACA
>DATMKQ010000299.1:0-3125 GCA_035571275.1 Trebonia sp. | reverse complement strand
GGCACCCGGCCACCGCGGCGGCCGCGTCGCCGAACGCGGCGAAGAGCCCGTCCCCCTCGGTTTCCACGATCACCCCGCCGGCCGCGGCGAAGGCGTCACGGACCAGCTCATGGTGCGCCGCGAGGGCCGCCGGGTAACCCGCGGGGTCGGACCGGAACGCCCGGGTAGACCCCTCGACGTCGACGAAGCAGAACGTGACAAGACCGGACGGCAGCACGCGCATCGGCAGTCCCGGTGCCCTCCCTATAGCCCGCCACCTGCGGGCTAATCCGGGTTTTACCGGGAGCCGGCCAGATGGTCAAGGATCGGCTACGACGTGCGCGGCACGTCCTCGTCGGACTCCGCGAGTTCTCTGCCTGCTATGGCCGAGGTGGGGCGGCTGCTGGCGGGGTCACGTCGACTCGGTCTGAAGCATCTCGGCAACGGGTCGCCGGAGGCCGATCCGGGCCGGAACGGTGGTGAGTGCCGCCACAACGACCACGGTTCCGAGCACCGCGGCTACGAGCCATCCCGCGGGCGGCAGGCCGTTCAGGCCATGGCCCGCGACCTTGAACAGGCCGATGCCGAGCGGGAGGCCGAGGATCGCACCGGGCAGCGCAGGAATGACCTGGGCCATGATCAGCCCGGCCCGGACCTGCTGCGGGGTCGCACCCACCGCGAGCGTCACTGCGCAGGCACGTCTCGCGTCGAGGACCGTCGCCAGGGCGGCGAAGATCACGGTGAGCGCGGCCAGGGCGACCAGCGAGATCGTGATGGCGGTCAGCACCTGCTCTGCCCGGGGGACATCCGGGTTGACCAGCCCGCCCGACGTTCCGAGGTGGGCGAACTTGTTGCCGACGGCGGCGTGGATGGCGAGCGCCGCGACGAGACCCATGACGGCGACGGCGATGCTCGCCGCGCTGAAGATCGCGCGCCGTGGCCGGCGGGCGACGAGGCGCAGCCCGAGCAGCGCCGGCAGGGGAAGCTTCCGTGACAGCCCAATCAGCCAATCCCGCCGCTTCGGCAGGCGGGGCGTGTCGGCGAGCGCGCTGACCGTGCTCATCCGCGCCGCACGGATCGCGGGAACGAGTGTCGACGCGAGCGCCACGGCGAGCGCCACGCCGACGGCGACGAGGACCGTGACGAGCGTGAGCGGCGGCGCTCCCGGAGTGCCGACGAGGTCGGCTTCGGGCTTGGAGATGAACGGGGCGGCACGCCAGCCGGCCAGCAGGCCGGCGAGGGCCGCGGCGAGAGCCAGGAACAGGTTTTCGGCGAGGAAGGCCGCCGCGACCAGGCCTGGCGTGCCGCCGGTGGCCTTCAGCAGTCCGACCCGCCGGGTGGCTTCCGCAAGACGCCCCCCGACGAGGACGGCCACGCTGGCGAGCGCGAGCAGGCCGAGCAGCACGGTGCCGGTGAAGAGGAAGGCCTGGTCGGTGCGCAGGAAGGCGGCGTCCCCGTAGGCGACCTCGGTCCATGAGGTGAGGAACGGCGCCGTGGCGTCGGCGGGAGCGCTGTACTTGAGGCCGTAGGCGTTCACGAACGCGTTGACCGCGCGTGGCGAGGCGTCGGACAGCCTGAGGTTCGAGATGTACGACACCGGGTCCGCCTTGGCGGCCAGGCTGCGCGCCGCCGCTTCGGTCGCCCATATCAGGCTCGTGCCCGGGAAGCCGCCGAACGCCGAGGTGACGGCGAAGCCGACCACCCGGAAGCGGCGGCCGTTCAGCGTGATCGTCTGGCCGAGACGCAGGTTCGCCACCTCCGCAAAGGACCGCTCGACCACCACACCCCCAGGCCGGATCCACGTCCCGTCCGTCACCTTGGGCTGGTCGACCGCGGCCACGCCGGGCTCACGTCCTTCGACCTCTACCGAGGTAACGAGGTCCGCGCTGCGCATCACGGGCCCCACCGGGCCGGTGTCGCCCACGATCGGATAGGGGCCGCTGTGGGCGGCCACTCCCCTGACATGATTCAGCGCCTCGAGCGCGGCGAGGCCCGCCGGCGACGTCACGCCGGTGTAGGGGTCATATCCGCTCTGGGCCACGACGTCGGGCCCCTTCGTCGCCGCCATGGTCTGCTGGTACGGGTTGGTGATCACGCCGGTCAGCGCGAAGGCCAGGCTGAGCACGGCTGTGGCCGCGGCGATGGCGACGACCAGGAGCACTGCCTGGGCGAGGTGGTGCCGGATGTCTTGCCGGGCAAGGCGAAAGAGCAGCAGCGCGCGCCCCTTCACCCCTCCCGCGCGGCGCGTCCGTCGCCGCTGGCTCATGACGTTCTCCTCCGATCTCACCCGAGGTGCTCCCACTCCGCGAAGGTGCCAAGGTCTCCCCGTGAACCGCCGGTCAGCCGCGTCTCGTCGACAAACGCTCCGTCGCGCATCGAGATCAAGCGGTCCGCGGCCGTCGCGATCCGCTCGTCGTGAGTGACGATCACCAAGGTCAAACCCTTGGCGTGCAAGTCCGCCAGCAGCGAGAGCACGTCGAACGCCGAAGCACTGTCCAAGTTGCCGGTTGGCTCGTCCGCCAGGACGATGTCCGGATCGTTCACGAGCGCCCGCGCGATCGCGACGCGCTGGCGCTGGCCCCCGGACAGCATCGAGGGAAGGTGCCGGGAGCGATCGGCGAGGCCGACCTGTTCGAGGAGCGCGGTGGCGCGCGCCCGGGCCTCGTTCGGCGGAAAACCCGCGACGAGCGCCGGCAGCTCGACGTTCTCCTGCGCGGTGAGCTCGTCCATGAGCTGGAACGACTGGAAGACGAACCCAATCTCGTCGCGTCGCAGGTGCGCGAGGGCGCGTTCGGAGAGCTCGTCGACGCGCTGCCCCGCGACCGACAGCTGGCCCGCGCTCGGGCGGTCGAGCCCGCCAATCAGGTGGAGCAGCGTCGATTTGCCGCAGCCGCTCGGGCCCATCACCGCCACGGCCTCGCCGCGATTGACGTCGAGGTCGACCGAGTCGAGCGCGCGCACCAGGCCGTCGCCGCTGCCGTAGTCCTTGCGCAGCCCCTTGGCGTGCACTACCGCGGTGGCCGAGTCGTTCATTTCCGGGTACTCCGTTTCGTCCAGGCGATCTCGCAGGCGTGCAACCAGCGCAGGTCGGCTTGCAGGCGAAGCACGATGCCTTCGAGGAGCAGCGCTGCGTCGGAATCCTTTTC
>DATMKQ010000298.1:0-65688 GCA_035571275.1 Trebonia sp. | reverse complement strand
GCGCCGGGGCGAATCCGGCCGCGTTGACCCAGCCGTTCAGCAGCGCCATCGGATGCCATGTGTCGGTGGTGATGAGCGTCCGGACAGACGCTGTTCCCGCGGTCGCCGTCAACGGGACGTTGAACGATGCGTCCGCCGCGCCCGCGCTCACGTTCCACTGCAGGGCCTGCACGTACTTCGTCCACGGGCCGCCCGGCGGGTAGATCGCCACGGTGACGCCCGAACCGGTCTGCTCCTGGGCATATGTGGTGCCGCCCACAACTGTGTATTCTGCGATTCCCGCCAGGTAGGGATTTCCGTAAGTATCGGTACCCGCCGCGTCGCTGATGCTGGCAATGAGATTCCCGGTGCCCGGGGACGGCGAGTAGTACAATGCCGTGCCGTCCTCGATAGTGCCGCCGCGGATGTCCACGTCATTGAACTGGGCATTACCGCTCCTGGCGATCTGCCAGCCGCTGACCCCGCTCACGAAATTGGGCGACTGGACCGATTTGACGATCAGGTTCCCCTGGCCGCCCGCGATGTCATGGGAGAATCCGCTGCCGCTCACGGCACCTGCCTTGTTCCCGTTATGACCAGGGTCGCTATAGCCCCCGGGTCGCCGCCCTCCCACACTGCGAACACCTGCTGCCCCGGGTATACCGGCGAGGAAAAAGCGGAGGTACTGTCGCCTGTTGATCCCCATGTTGTCCCGTCCACGAATGTAGATGCGATAGCGAGACCCCCCGCGTAAATGCGGCATACCGCCTCGCTGTTATTCGTGGATATGCTAACCGATGCGGTCATGCCGCTGCCGCCGGGATTCCAGGTAACGCCGGGCAAAGCCGGGCCCGCCGACGCGGTCCCGTTTCCCGATCCGTCAAGAGTGACTGATGCGACAGCGCTAAGCGGTACCCGGGTGCTCACGGGAGCACGGGCCGCGCCACGGGCAGCCGCCGGGACACGCTGACCGATACCCGCGTCGGCGTCGCCGACGTCGCGGCCACCCACACCTCATCACAGTTCCGGCGCACCCGGTCGATGCCGACCGGCAGCACGGACCCCACGGCGGGCAGGCCCGCCGCGTTCACCGCGTTGGCAGGACTTTCTGCCATCTCCCTCGACGTCGCCAGGACCACGGGTTCGTCAATGGTCAGGATCCGCGCCTCGAGGCGGTCATAATCGCGCGGCAGCAGCTGCACAACGGGATTGACGGCGGTGGAGACCACCATCGTGAAGTCGACGCCCTGGTGGCCGCCGGACAGGTCCTGTCCCTCGGCCATGACGGGCACGGTGATCATCGGTGCCTGCGCGCGGTCCGCGGTTTCCAGTTCGCTGGCCTGGGTCATAGCGGTGCCGCCTTCGCTGCGGTGCTGATGATGGATCCGGCACGGGCAAGGTGCGCGACGCCGATGATGATCAGGACCACGCCGACGACGACCTTGGCCGCGCGCAGCCAGAAAGCCCGGTTTCCCAGGTCGGAAAATGCCTGGCCGATGGCGTTGATGCCGGTCAGCCCGGTTTCCCCCTGCAGCGCGTTGGCCTCCCCGGTCGCCAGGCTGGTAGTCGGCGCGGTTCCCCCGGGGAATTCGGCGGCCGCGGCCGCGGCCGCCTGGGCCTCGGTGTCGCTGCCCGGGATGTTCAGCTCATGCCAGCCCGCGCCGCCGACCAGGTTATTGCCCAGGTTTTCCAGGTTGTTACCGTGGGTGAGCTCGCCTGATTCGGTGTTGTAATACCAGTGATCGGGCAGGAACGGCAGCCCGGCAGTCGCCATCGCGGGTCAGCTGCCCGGCGTGGCGACGGCCGTGTCCGACGGGGCGGCGATGATCTTGCCGGACTGGTTGTCGGTGGCGTTGGCGAGCCGGTGCGTGATGTCCAGGCCGATGACGGTGGCGCCGCCGATGATGAACACGGTGGACGCGAAACCGCCGCCGCCGCCGCCGGCCCGGGCCAGCAGCGAAGCGCCGACCACGACAGCCGCGCCGATGTACAGGTTGGACTTGCGGGCCGCCTCGATGTGCTGGTTGCCCGGCGCGCTGGCCCTGGTCGCGGCGACGGCGGGCATGTGGACGGCGTTGATCGCGGCGATCACCCCGGCGACAGCCAGGCCCGTGATGATCGCGTCTGTCCCGCTGCTCGGTGCCATGGGGGTTCCTCACTTCTTCTTCGCCGGGGGGTTGGCGATCTTGTACGTCAGCCTGACAGTGGTGCCCGCGTCAACCTTGGTCCCGCCGGCCGGGGACTGCGCGGACACGGTCCGGACCTCACCGGTCCTGGTCGTGGCGGGCCCGGAGACCGCCGACTTCAGGCCCTGCTCGCCGATCGCCCGCTGCGCGTTTACCAGGTCCTCGCTGATCACGTCGGGCACGGTGACCTGCGTGCCGCTGCCGGTACTCCCGCCGCCGGTGCCGGTCCCGTTCTGCAGGTGCGCGGGAGACTTCGGCGGGTCCGGCGGGCTGCCCGCCACCGCGACCGACGCCTGGTAGATGCTCATCTGGGTGGTGGTCAGGCCCATTCCGGCCAGGTACGCCGACAGTGCCCCCTGGATCTGCCCGGCGCTGTAGCCCTGCACGTTCTCGATGGCGTACTGCACCCAGTAGGCGTTGTCGGTGAAGGTGCCCGGCCCGCTGTTCGACGTCCCGGAGCTGGCGCCGGTGTACGGGGAGGTCAGGTCATACAAGCCGTCAGCAGGGTCGTAATAATATTCCTGCCCGGTATAGCCGGTGCCCTCGCCCGCGTACCCGCCGCCGACCCCGCCGTATGCCCCGCCGCTTTGCGCCTGCAGCGCCGCCAGGTCCTCGGGTGAGCCTTCCGGGTAGCCGGTTTCCGGGTCCAGGGTCGTGGTGTCCGCCGCGGTGCCCGCGGTCGCGCCCGACGCGGCCGCGTTGCGGTTGCGGATCCAGAAGTAGCCGACGGCGACGACGACGACAGCCGCGCCGCCCCACACGTAGCCGCTCTTGACGCGCCCGATCGCGGGCAGGTCGACAGTTCCGGCCATCGCTCACCAGTCCGTTGAGTAGTCGACGGAGACCGTGGCCGGGACCGAGCCGACCGCATCGGCCACGTACGGGTCGGTGGGCATCTGCGCGGCGACCGCGCCGTGCGGGCGGGGTGACATGTCCGGGACCGAGCCGTTCACGCCCCAGTAGCCGGGATTGACCGTGAACTGGTTGGAGTCGGCCACGTTGCTGAACAGCGCGCCGGCTTCGAACGGGATGAACCGCGGCACGGTGTAATGCCGGCTGCCGTAGATCTCGTGCGGCGCCGACGGGGCATCGGGCGGGCTGACCCGCTTGCCGGTGGCATCCCACTGGTCGGTTGCCAGCGTCCGCGTCTCGCGGCTGCCCTGGTTGAGCGTGAACGGCGTCCCGATGTTCAGCTGCGGCCACGCGTTCGGCTGCGAGTGGTTCGCGCCCCAGTCTCCCGGGTCCCACGGGCCGCCGTCGGTGCCGTCGTGGATCGCCGCGACGGCGGGGGCGGAGATCGCCTGCCCGCTGACCGGGTCGACGTCCTGCTGCGCGCTGTACCCGACCTGCTCGCCCGCGTGCGAGGCGGCCCACAGCGGGCCCTGCGGCGGGTCTTTCGGGACGGCGCGGGCGGCCGGGAGCCACGGGGCGCCCTCAGCCGAGTGGTCGGAGACCATCTCGGCGGGGGTGGGCCACAGGACGCCGTGCCGCTGCTGTTCGGGGGGTAGCTCGACGGGCACCGCTCCGCCAGCCGTCGGGTCGGTCGCCGCGGCGGCTACCTGAGCGTCGAAGCTGAAGGAGTCGGCCATGATCGCGGGCTCAGCCCTGGATGGCGGTGCCCAGGGAACCCTGGAACAGCTTCTGGATCGCGCCGATGACGCCGACGGTGTTCCGGCCGGGCAGCAGCAGGGCGGTCGCCAGGCCGATGCCCACGATGCCCATCGCGATCTTCTGGACAGTGCTCACGGTGCCTCCTACAGGCCTGTGTGCGCGATCAGGTTGGTGACGAAGGACCGGCCCGATTTCGGCTGGATGAGCAGCGACGTGACCAGGGCGATCCACGCGATCCCGGCGGCCAGCGGCGTGCTGGCCTTCTCCAGCAGCGCGAGCATCCCGGCCGCGATCCCGGTGCCGACCACGACGATGAGCTGGGAATCCCACGTCTTGCCGTTGAACAGGACCGCGTTGGCGTAGGTGATCGCGCCCGCGGCCACGACCGGGCCGGTGGAGGCTGCCATCAGTACCACCCTTCGCTTTCCTCGTGCGCCCACGCCGCCTCAGGGCTGCCGTAGGTGCTGTGTATGTAGGACAGGCCCCAGGCGATCTGAGCCGTGGCCGATGACGTGGGAGGGTTCGCCGGGCCGGCCGGGTACTGGTTGGTCGGCCCGTGGCCGAGCGCCTGGGCGATGCCGTAGGCACCGCTGGCGGCGTTCTCCGCCGTGCTGGACCAGCCGGATTCCCGGTTCCACAGCGACACCAGGTCGGCCCACTGGGTTCCCGTGCTCCACCCGTACGGGGCGGCCAGGACCCGTGCTATCGCCTGGTTGGCTGCCGCGCTGGCCGAGCTGGCACCGGAGGTGATCGCGCCGAACAGGCCCCCCGTCGTCGTGCCGGCGCCGGTGCCCGCCGCTGTCGCGGCAGCTGCCGTGGTGATCGCCTCGCTGCCGGTGTCCGGCGCCGGTTTCTTCCCGCCGGTCACTGATCGCAGGGTGGCCGTGACCGAGGCGTTCTCGATCCCGGACCATGCCAGCAGGACCCCCGCGGCGATCTCCGCCAGCGCGAGCCCGGACAGTCCTGCGCGCGAGGCCATCCATCAGCCCGTGGGCAGCTTGCTCACGCCGGGCAGCCGCTTGAGCTGCGTGCCGAACATGACCCCGATCGCCATGCCGATCAGGACGGCGCCGAGGGGGTGCTCCTTAAGCCAGTTCACGCGCTTTCCCCTTCCCTGACCGGGGCCGGCAGGCCGGTGACAAGCGCGGCGTGCTCGGCCTGGTGCTGGTCGATGGCTGCCTGGTACTCGGCCCGGGCGGTGTCGGTCAGGCCGGGAATCAGCGGCACGACAGCGCGGATGACGTCGTAGAACGTTTCCGGGCCGGGCACCGCGACGGCTTCGGCGACGTCCCTGGCTGCGGTCTCGGCCTCCCCGAGCACTTCGGGGTGCGCCTCGATGAAGCCCTTGAACAGTTCCTCGATCTTGCTCAGGTTGACGGCCATGGGTTATCTCACCTTTGCTGACGGAGCACCGCGGGGTTGCCGACGGTGGCGATGTAGTTGACCAGCTCGTACATGGTCGCGCTGGCGTTGAACGTGCCGAGGAACTGGAACTGGTCGCCCTGGTCGGTGTTGAGCAGGGAGAAGTTCATCCCGTCGCCCGGGCGCATCCCGAAGTCCTGCATGAACTGCCACAGCACGTAGACGCCGTTCTCCGGGCCGAGCGCGGAGTCGGCGGCGGCGCTGGACAGGCCGTAGTTCTTGGCCATCAGCGACTTCCACAGCGTCTTGGGCCAGTTCTTGAGGTTCGTGCCCTTGTAGATCAGCTGGACCGTGGCCGGGAAGTCGGTCTCGCCGGACGCCCGGGTGGAGTTGGACGTGTCGTAGGTGTTGAACGCCACCAGCCGCAGCGAGTTGCCCAGGCCGGTGGTCATCTGCTCCTGGACCGCGCCGTTCAGCGCCGTGTAGGACGACTGCAGCCAGTACGACCAGGTGTTCGGAGCGACGGGCGCCGGCGAGGTGGGGGCGCCGGACACGTCGGTTTCCTGCGGCTGCCACCAGCCGTCCTCATAGATGTTGACGGTGAAGACGGGCACCGTGGTCGGGGCGGTGGTGTACACCGCGGCGACGGTCTGCGCGGGGGTCAGCTGCAGGGTGTAGGTCTGCGAGCTGTTCTTGTTCAGCGCCGAGCCGACGCCGGTGCGGTTGTTGATCTCCAGCGGGACCCAGGCTGTCCAGTTGACCGACCCGCCCGAGCCGCCCGACCCCGCGGTGGCCACGTAGGTGGGGTCCGCGCGCGGGTCGCCGTTGACGAAGTACCCGCCGAACTTGTTGATGATCTGCAGCAGCTGGTAACCGGTTACCTGGATGATCGGCCGCTGCTGGGTATCCAGGAACGCGACCTGCGCGAAGATCGAGGCGGGCGCGTCGCCGGCGAACACGACGGTGGCCGCGTTGCCCGCGGCGGTCGCGGAGACGTTGATCCAGGCGCCCCGCATGTAGGAGTTGACCGACGGGTTGTAGTTCGGCAGCTGCGTGGTGGTGCCCAGCGTGATCGTCTGGGTGTAGCCGTCCAGGTTCGTGGTGTTCTGGGTGCCGCAGCGGAACGGCACCGCCGCCGGGGCCTTCTGGCCCTGCTGGGTGCCGGGTGCCTGCGCGGGCTGTGTCGCGGCCGGGGCCGGTGCTGTCGCCATGGGTGGTTACCTCCGGGCGTGGCGCCGAAGCCGGCGCAGTTTCTGGGCCGTGTCCTCGAGGCGGACGGGCATGATCGGCGCGGGCGTTTCGCGTTCCGGGCGCCAGCCCGCGTCGTAGGCCGCGCGGGCGTACATCAGGGTCAGCGCGCACTCATCGGCAGACCAGCCCTTGGGCCGCATCTGCTCGTAATGCGCCAGGGTCGCGCGGAACTGGTGAGCGATCGCGTCATCGCGGGTGTCGTAGACGACGCTGTCGCCGCGGCCGTCGGCCAGGGCGAACGCCATCCACCTGCCGGTGACCGCCGGGCCGTACGCGATCAGCGCCAGGTTGAGGATGTCGGCCATCCTCTTGCCCGCTTCCTTCAGCGCGTACAGCTCGCTGTCGCGCCCGATGGCCACGGCACCCGTGACATCCATTCAGCCGGCCTCCCGCACCGAAAGAGGGAGGCCCGGGAACGCTGAAGCGAAGACCCGCGGGAATTCACGCTCCCGGGCCTTCGCTTCACGCGCGATCCTACGCTAATAGACGCCGATCTTGCAAAGGTAACCGCCGCGCGGGCCGTTCTTGTTTATGTACAGCAGCTCCGATACCGGCTTCATCCCGTGCGGGGTCCGGATGGGCGTCACCTGGAGTTTCGATACCTCTTCCATGACCAGGCCGGTGTTTATGCCGCCTATCTCGGAAAAGCGTTTCCGGTTCCCTGCTACCGGGTCATAGCCGATGAAAAGGTGCATCGGGTTGTTGAAAAGGTGGCCCGGCATCGGCGCGCCGATGGTCCCGGCCGGTTTCTGGGTGGCGTACCACATCGCCGCGCCCATCCCGCTGCCGCGGGTCGACAGCGCCTCAACCACCTGTTTCATGTGCAGCTCAGCGAGCAGCCCGTAGATCTCGTCCACGAAAACCACCCGGTCACCGCGCTTGTAGGCATCCATCAGCACGGCCTCGAACTGGGCCTTGATGTGAATGTTCGTCTTGGTGATGGACTCCGGGTGCAGCGACAGGGAATGCTTCGGCCACAGCGTGTAGCCTGGCGGTTTGTCCTGCCAGGGCATGAGCTTCGGCGGGGGCCACCGCCTGATTTCCTTCCATCCCCATTTTTTCGTCATCACCGCCGGGGTCGGGTCACGCGGTTTCATCACCAGCGCCACGGGCGGTTTCTTATGCTCGGTATTATTGAGCAGCTCGAAAGCGAAATGGGTTTTCCCGCCCTGCGACGGCTCGATAATGAAAACCTGCTCACCGCGCTGCGGATCCCACCGCGTTTTGAAGAATTCCTCGCGGTTAAACGTCCGCAGGCTCATCGCATATCACGATCTCATGATCAGGGCCGCAGTGATCCGGCCCCCACATGCTCGCCAGCACGGTCCTGGTCACCCGGTTGAAAACGGGCCGCAGCAGCCGGGGCAGCTTGTCATAGCGGCCGTTGGACAGGCGTGCCCGCAGCCGTGTCAGGCCATCGGCCTCGGTCGCGCCGGCGTGCCACATGCCGTGGATCTCACGGCCGATCGCCTCGAGCTCGGCGTCAGTCGCCCCCAGCTGCACTGCCGGCCTCCCTGAACTGCGGGCAATCACGCCAGACGCCGCCGAGGTTCGGGCAGTCAGGGTTCTTGCACATGCCATCATCGGGCGCCCCGGGCGGCTGCCGGACCTCCTCGGCGAGCGCGTGCACGTCCTCCATCGCCTGCCACATTTTCCGTGCCCCCTCGGCGGCCAGCAGGGCGGCCAGGAACGCGGGGAGCGGCGCCACGCGCCTTGACCGCAGGATGGCCAGCACGGCCACGTACGTGCCCCAGTAGGCGCGTTTGGCGGGCGTGGCGAGCTCGCGGGCAGCGCTGCGCGCTACCCGGGCCGCCCAGTCCTCAGCCAGCCGCGGCGGCGGAGGCAGCACCTGGTCGCCTAGGAGGAGGTCTCCGTTGTCCCCTGGCTGTCCGTGGAGAAGCCATTCGGGGGTTCGGCGGGCATCTCCGGGATGTCCATCCCCGCTGCCGTGGCCTGTTCCGCGATGAACTCCGCGAAGTCCTTCTCGGTCTGCTTGGCGAGGGCTGCGCGGAGGCTCGCGTCCCGGGTCACCTGCCACATCCCGGCCGCCAGGGGTGTCGTCGTGATCGTTACGGGGATTACCCATGCCCAGGACCCTTCTCCGGAGAGCTTCTGAACGTACTTGCGGATGGTCGCGTTCTGCTGCGCGGCGGTGTTCCAGGCCGGCACCATCGCCGGGGTCTGCGCCCGGACGATCGCCGCGTGAGCGCGGGTGAACGGCACTGACGCCAGGCCCATCCACACCATGGTGAGCGTGGCGCCGATGTCCTCGCTGTAGTCCTTCGCCCCGCTGCCGCCGCCGGAAGATTGCGGGTTAGGCGGCGTGTCACCGGGAGTACCCGGCTGCGGTGGCGGCTTGCCGGTGGTCCGCGGCTTGTCGTTGTCGTCCAGGCGCGGCCGGCCGGTGCCCGGCTTCGCCCGGCGCGGTGAACCGTCGGCCTTGACGCCCCACCGCGGCGAGCCGTCCTCGTTCAGCCACGGGACACGCGGAGGCGGATCCGCGCCCGGGCCGTCAGCGGCATCACGGTCGAGCACGTCATCGAGCAGCCCCCTGGCGAGCTCCGGGTCAACCGTCAGTGTCTCGCTCATCGCTCAGCCTCCGGGCCATGGAAAACCCCTGACCACACGGGCATCCTCATGGGATCGAGCAGCTTCACTGCCATCGTGCCGTCCGGGCGGATTATGAACTCGGCGCACGGCCCGGAGTCGTAACCGATATGAGTGATGTACATAATCTGGCCGTGCTTTGCCTGCTCGGCCCAGATGGCAGCTATCGCGGCCGGGACGGTCAGCGGATCGGCCAGCTTCTTGATGATGGCGCGGCCGAGCTCTTCGTCAAGATCGACGTGCACCGGCTGGATGCCGCGTATCTCCTGGCGCATGTCGTGCTGGCGTTTGTCCATCTCGCCGAGCTCACAGGCCAGGTCGTTGAGCCGGCGGTGTACCTGGCCGAGCAGTTCGGTGATCGTGTCCAGGCGCCTGACCCTGTGCGGTGCCCTGGCCATCACCGCTTTACCCTGATGATCAGTGCCACGACGGCGATCACCAGGGCGATGACCGCGACGATCATCGAGCCGCGGACGGTCGTCCTGGCGTCCTCGACAGCCTCACGTGCCCTGCGGAAAGTGACCATCCAGACTCCCTCGCTCGCTCCTGCCGGAGCCCTATCCTAACCTTAAAGCTCAAGTAGAGGTTTAAGGTAGGTGAGGCAGTGGCGCGAGGCCGGACGCCGTTCAGGGACCGCGTGCGCGACCGGCGCTACCAGAAGATCATCGAGGCCGCCGCCGCCCATCCTGCTCAGTGGGCCGGGGCGGTGACCGCCAGGCCGGTGCACGTCATCCCCGTCCGGTTCCCCGATGAGGAAACAGCCAGGCGCCATTCCAGCCTTATTTACAGTGAGGCCCGCTATCAGGGCTACGGCCGCAAAGTGCATAAAACTGTTCATAAAGACGGGACGGTTACCCTCGCATTCCAGCTGTTCACTAAAGCCGAAGCCCGCGCTTATGTCGCCGCCGGCCGCAACGGCCAGGGCCTCGCGTACAACACCAGACGACCGAAACGAAAGAAGTAAGCATCATGCCGTACTGCCAGCATTGCGGTAACGAAATCGACCACCTCCCCGAGGCGAGCACAGCCGCCGAGGCCGTTTCCGCCGAAGTACAAGTCGCGAAGATCAACGCGGAAAAGGAAATCGAGCTCGCGAAGATCAATGCGCGCATGGACCGCAACTGGAATGAAACCCGCGTCGAGGTCGCTGAAGTCGAGGCAGAGGCAGAGGTCGCTGCGGCGGAAGCAACCGCTGAAGTGATCGGCGAGGTACTTGCCGCCGAAACTGAAACGGTTACCGAGGAAGAACCCCCGGCCGAACCGATCATCGTAACCGCGGAGCCCGATGATGGCGGCGAGGATATCGCGCCTCCCGAGACCGGTCCCCCTGCGGTGCCCAAGCAGAAGGCAGCCTGGAGTTTCGGCTGATGGGCTGGTCCGGTTATGAGCCGCGATTTTACGTCGCCTGCCGGGTGGACGCGCACGGCGGTGAGCGCCAGGAACGAGGCGAGCGGCTGTACGAGCAGTTTGTCACTGAGATTGACGAGGCGATTAAGGCGATCGTTGCCAAGCCTGAGTATGCCGAGATCAATCCTTATTACAGTGGTTAACCTCACAAGCCGGTTTCAGCAGATTAATGGCCTGGAGGCGCATCGCCACGCAAATTTGCGTGGTCAATTTGACCGGCGTCGCGTAAAAAGCAGGTCCCGCCCACTGCGCAATGGACGGGACCTGCCTTATCACCCTCCCGGCCCGGGACCGCCAGGCGCCTATTCGTCCGGCAAACCGGGAAGGGGTCTCAGATGAGTTGTTTTACGATGTTTTCGATGCTGCCGCTGATGAGATCATCGGGACGCCACAGGAAATAAACCGGCTCGGTCCATGATTCCTGCGATTTCAAGAGCTTAGCCCACGCGTCCTGGGCATCATCTGTCTGGCCGGTTGCGGTTTTCAGTTCGGCGAAGATGACGCCTAGCGGCCCGGCGATGATCAGGTCTGGCAATCCGGCGCCATCGCAGAGCTCGCTGCGATAGCAGTGGTGTACGAGCAATCCGTAACTCTCGGCCAGAAAGATCACTTTCCGGGTGAATTCGTTCTCGTTCATTCGAGCTTCACCGCCCACGGATATGCGGCTTTCACGGCCTCGGTGCGGATAGTCCTGGCTTCGGCTGAGTATGACTTGTCGGTACCTGGCTGCCCGCACCAGGCGCAGGTCAGCCCTACCATGCTGATCAGGGTCATCATCGGGTGAATGCACAGACAGTAGCCGTGCTCGCGACTCACCGGCTCCAGGGCCGCGTTCATGAGCTCGACGGTCAGCTCACGCTGCTCATCCATCAGTGGCGCGGCCCGACCCCGGCGCGGGCGAGCAGCCACTCATCCATGACCGAGTAATCGATCTGCGTGCCGTCGAACGCCACGCCGGCCTTGTACTGGTGCCCGTGGATGGTCTGTCCGGGCAGCAGCTGCGCGCTGTTGTCCCACGCGGCCACCACGACATCGACGGCCGCGTTCTCGAGCACCGTGGACAGGCTGCCGTACATGACGCCGCAGAACCCCGCCGCGCTGACGGCGGCGGCGCATTCCTGCCACCAGCCGCGGTCGGCCGGTCCGGACGCCGTCTCGAAATCGAAGATAACGGCCCTCTCGTCGGCTATGTGCGGTGCCCAGCCGAGCTCCAGCACCGCGTGGACGGCCGCGGCCGCCTCGAGGTTCGGCGCCACGGCCAGGTCCGGCACCCAGTAGGGCAGCTGCGGGATCGAGCTGAACCGCTGCCATTCAGGCAGCGTCCAGACGTGCGGGGTGAAATTGAGTCGGCCGACGTAGCCGGCTACCGCCTTGCAGCCCGGCGGGATCCGGCTGGGGGGAAACGCAGCATCGAACACGGTGGTGATCATCGTTCGAACCCTTTCGCTTTGGTGAACCGCGGTGGTGCCGGCGTGGGCGCGTAGGTATCACGCGGCGCGCGGCCTATCTGGGCCCGGAGCACGGCGGCAGGATCGCGGACCCTGTCCCTAGCCCCGAGGATCTGCTCGGCGACCCGTCCGGCCCACTGGCGGGTCACCGTGACGCCGGCTCGTGCCCTGATGGCATCGATGACAACGTCGATCTCCTCGTCCCTAGATGACCTAGATGACGTAGATGACTGGTGGGGCTCTCCGCCCCCAGAAACCGGAGACCCTGTCCCTAGGTCTGAGGGCACGCCGTCCCTAGCCCCGGGGTCACCTGTCTCCAGGTCTGAGGGGGGGATGTCCCTAGGCTGTGGATTACGGCCGATGAAGATCGCGTACTGCGTGCGAGCCTGTTTTTTCCGCGCATCATCGGGATTTGGCCGTTTCCGGGTGACCCAGCCATGCGCCTCGAGGTGATTGAGATGGCGCATGATCGTGCGGCGGTGAAGACCGCTGTCCCTAGCTAGCTGGGTCAGGCTGGGCTGGAATCTGGGCAGGATCACGCCGGCGTCGAGGTCGACGTATGTGCACAGGACGTGGCACAGGTGACGCCAGCCGGCGGGCATCGCGGACCTCAGCACGGCACGCTCGACATCAAATCGCGATGTCGGCACGGAGTGCCGCGATCTCGGCCTCAGTAGCCTCCCGGGCCGCGGCCGCGGCCTCGGCCGCCTGGCGCCGTTTGGCGGCCGCCTTGCGGGACAGCCGCATCATGTGCAGCTTGCGGGCCGCGTCCGCCTGCCGGATCCGTTCTTTCTCCGGAAGCTCCGGATCGGTGCGCTCGTAGAAGCCCTGCCAGAACGCGTTGCGTGCCGCCTGGGTCACCGCAGTGCTGGATGGTGCCTGTGCGCTCTTGGCCAGGCCGCCCATACGGGCGATCTGCTGCCGGTCACTCTCGCTAGGTGCCATACTTGTGCAGGCCTTTCCGTCTCGGAGAGGTGGTCACAGCGCGCCCCGATCGTTAGCTTGCAGGCTGGTCGGGGCGCGTTTTTTCGTGCTCTGTGTCCGGTTCACCGCAGTGCTGTGCATGTGCATATGCGCTGGTCACCGCAGTACTTCCAAGATCAGCACTGCGGCCACGCTACACTCATCTGGTGTTCCGCTCAACCATTAGACCCGCTATGTCACAGGGAGATTCGCCATGGGCAGAAAGCCGGATTTGAATGCCGATCAGCAGCAGCTCCGCGACCTGACCCGCCAGGCGCACGAGGCGGCCCAGGAACTCCATTTCCTGCTGAAAGAAGTCCGCCAGGCACGTGCGGACGTGCCGGCCGCAGCCGGGAAGATCATTGAAAAATCAGTCAATATCCACATGGACCAAGTCAACGCCGCCCTGAACCAGGCGTTCACCGATCTCGGCGCGGTTATCAGCCGGGAGGAGAAGCGAACCAGGGAGCACTACGGCCAGCTGCTCAGCCGCGATGGCGCCGACTTGATCCTGCGGACCTGCGGCATGATCCTGCACCTGGCCGTCCCCGCCATCACCTGTGACCAGTGGATGGCGCAGATCCGCGAGATAGCGGACCAGCGGAGCAAGACGGACTGTAACTGCCTCGGCTGCATCGCGGTGGGCGCCGCGGATCCCCACGGGATCCGTGATCACGGCATCGTTGTGACCACGCCGGACATGGTTGATGAGATCCGGAGACGGGATCCCGACCGCATCGTTATCGACATGAGATAAACAGCGCATCCTTTTGCGTTCCGCGATCAAACTGGCGACGCGTTTGCGCTGGTGAGATGCAGGGAAGCACTGCGGTGAGACGCGGATTCTTATCAGGGACGCGCTCTAACCGACTGAGCTATACCCCCAGGGGATTGCCGCGCTTAGCACTGCTCCCGCGGCGGCGACTGCGCTACTCTACCGCATCGCCGCCACTGCTCGCACAGCGCCCCGACGACGGGAGGCGGTGCTACGCCTGGCTAGTCCGTCTCGCGGAGAGTTACCTCGATGCCGCCGAAGGCTTTCGCGATGAGGTTGTAGACCACCGCGCCGATCGTGCTCATCGCGGTGATCAAGACGATGTTCAGCGCGCCGATCATGCCGGTGTAGCCGAGGATCTTGGACTCGGAGAACCAGGGCATGATGTTCGTGCCCGCGGAACCCTGGCTCGAGGTGATCGTCGTCACCGTGTGCTGCAGCGAGGTGAACACGCCGAGGGCGGACAGCACCGAGTACAGCACGGCGACCGCGACGAACAAGATGATGAACGCCACGACCGAGACGACGAAGCTGACCTTCATGACGGACCACGGCTCTACCCGGCCCAGTGTCAACTGCGCCTGTCGCCTGGCCGAACGGCGCGGGGACTTCGCCCGCTTGGGAGCCTTGCCGCGGTTCTGGAAAGCGCTCGTCACCGAGGTCGCATAGCCGGCCAGCCCAGCGGCCGCTCCGCTGACCGCGGCGGCGGCACCAGACGAAAACCCGGAGACGCCAGCGGGCACACCTTGGGCACCAGAGGACGCGCCAGCGGACAAACCTGGTGTGGCAGGCCGCATGCCGGTACCAGCGCCGTGAGACAGCTCGGACAGTCGCGGACCCGACGCGGTACCAGGGGGCACCGAAGGGCCGGAAGGGCCGCCAGCTGGCGCGGGGCCACCGGTGGGCGAGTGACCGGTGCCGGGCGAGAACGCCGGAGGCGTCGCGTAGTACGACGGCGAGGACTGCGGCGACGGCGAAGACCCCGCGAAGCCCCCGGAAGCCGTTGGCGCCGGTGAAATGTGCGACGTGGGCGAGGCCGGCGACTGACTCGACGGTCGCGTCGATGACGGCGTGAAGGACGGCTTGCGACCGCCGGCCATGCCAGCGGAACCAGAAGGAGATGCGGAACCAGAAGGACCTGCGGTACCAGGAGGACCTGCGGACCCCGACGCGGCCGGAGAACCGGACGAGCCCGGCGATGCGGCCGAGTCTGACGGGCCGGTCTTCAACGCGCGGGCGGCGAACCAGTTGTTCGTCGCCGCCATCGCCTGCCTGACCGCCTGGCGGCCGCTGTCGAGCACGCCGTTGCCTGATCCCGCGGTGTCGCCGCGCCCGTCTTCGTCCGCCTTCTGAGCGGGCTTGTCCCCAGCCGAACCACCGGCAGCCGAGCTGGCACCAGTCGCCGCCCGGAAACCCGTGCCCGGCGTGTTCGAGCTCCTCGGCCTCCCGATATCGTCCGCCGGGAACGGAACGGGCGCGTGGCTCGACGCCGCCGCAGCCAGAACCGAGGACCCGGTCCCCGAGGAACCAGCACCCGAAGAAGACGAAGAAGACGAAGGCGCAGAAGAAGCCGAGGACGAAGGCGAAGAAGAAGCGCCGTCGGTCACGGCGTCG
This sequence comes from Trebonia sp., assembly GCA_035571275.1. GTDB lineage: Bacteria > Actinomycetota > Actinomycetes > Streptosporangiales > Streptosporangiaceae > Trebonia. Next base: position 50,485 of record DATMKQ010000298.1, on the reverse strand, counting down.
TCCGGCACCGGATCAGCGCCGTTCTGGCCGGCGGCAGCTTTGGCCGCTGACCGTGACGTTCCCGATGCCGACGATGCCGACCGTGACGTTCCCGACCGCGTCCGTGATGAAGACATGGTTCCATTGTCATCGATCGTTTCAGCGGTCTCCGCGTCCGGGTCCACATCCTGACCTGACGGCGCCAACAACACGGACGGTTCCGTAGCTCGTCCCGCCTCGTCCACGCCGTCCTCCTCGGTACCCAATGGTGCCCCTTTTGTACCTTCGGCAGAGATTACCTGATCGCGGGCCAGTAGCCGTCAACGGTGGGGTATGAGCACCCGACCCCGCATCTGCAGAATAGTTGTCAGCAGTTATAGATCAGACGCTGTCGTCCCCTGGATCGTTGCCTTCATCCTCAATTTCACCAGCTTCGTTGGTTTCCGCGTTGCGCGCGAGGGCGACCACACTGGTCCCGGGAGCCAGGTTCATCAGCCGCACGCCCATGGTCTGACGCCCGGACTGCTTCACCCCACTAGCGCGGGTGCGGATGACACCGCCCGCCGAAGTGATGGCGAACACCTCATCCTCAGGGTGGACCATCAGTGCACCGACCAGGCTGCCCCGGCCTTCCACGATCCGCGCCGTGATAACACCGTAGCCGCCCCTGTTCCTGATGGGGTACTGATCGGCGGGCGTGCGCTTGGCGAATCCGCCGTCGGTCGCGACGAGGACGTCCTCGCCTTCCCTGACCACATACATGCCAAGGAGCTCGTCGCCGTCGTTGAATCGCATGCCGATCACGCCAGAGGTGGCCCGGCCCATCGGGCGTAGCTGGTCGTCGGTGGCCGGGAACCTGATGGCCTGCGCGCCCTTGCTGACGAGCAGCAGATCCTCGTCTGGCGAGACCAGCGAGGCACCAATCACCTCGTCGTCTTCGCGCAGGTTGATCGCGATGAGGCCGCCGGCTCGCGGCGAGTCGTACTCGCCGAGCCGCGACTTCTTCACCAGGCCTGAGCGGGTCGCGAGCACCAGGTACGGAGCCACCTGGTAGTCGCGCAGCGCGAGCACCTCCGCGATCCGCTCGTCCGGCTGGAACGCCAGCAGGTTCGCCACGTGCTGGCCGCGTGCGTCGCGGCCGGTGTCGGGCAGCTCGTACCCCTTGGCCCGGTAGACCCGGCCCTTATTCGTGAAGAACAGGATCCAGTGATGCGTCGAGGTGACGAAGAAGTGGTCGACGATGTCATCGCTGCGCAACTGCGCCCCGCGCACGCCCTTGCCGCCGCGCCGCTGCGCCCGGTACTGGTCGGTGTTCGTCCGCTTCGCGTAGCCGCCGTGGGTGATCGTGACCACGATGTCGGACTCGGCGATCAGGTCCTCGTCGGCCACCTCGCCGTCGTAAGCGATGATCTCGGTTCGCCGGTCGTCGCCGTACTTGGTGACGATCTCGGCGAGCTCGGAGCCGATGATCGTACGCTGCCGCGCCGGGGAGGCGAGGATCGACTCGAAGTCGGCGATCTTTGCCTCGAGGTCGTCGCGCTCCGAGACGAGTTCCTGCCGCTCCAAGGCGGCCAGCTTGCGCAGCTGCATGTCGAGGATCGCGCGCGCCTGGATCTCGTCGATGTTCAGCAGTGCCATCAGCCCGGTCTGCGCGACCGCGGCGGACTCGGAGCCGCGGATCAGCGCGATGACCTCGTCGATGGCGTCGATCGCCGCGAGCAACGCGGCCACGATGTGCAGCCGCTCCTGAGCCTTGCGCAGCCGGAACCGGGTGCGGCGCTGGATGACATCGACCTGATGCGCGACCCAGTAGCGGATCATCTGGTCCAGCCGCAGGGTGCGCGGAACCCCATCGACAAGCGCCAGCATGTTGACACCGAACGTGTCCTGTAGCTGGGTGTGCTTGTACAGGTTGTTCAGCACGACCTTCGCGATCGCGTCGCGCTTGAGCACGATTATCAGCCGCTGGCCGGTCCGCCCGCTGGTCTCGTCCCGCACGTCGGCGATGCCGGCGAGCCGGCCGTCCCTGACGAGCTCGGCGATCTTGGACGCTAGGTTGTCCGGGTTGACCTGGAACGGAAGCTCCTTGACCACCAGGCAGGTGCGTCCCTGGATCTCCTCGACGTCGACGACCGCGCGCATCGTGATCGATCCGCGCCCGGTGCGGTACGCCTCCCGGATGCCGCGGCGGCCCACGATCAAGGCGCCGGTGCTACCGTCAGGCCCGCCGGGGAAGTCTGGCCCCTTGACTCGCTCCATCAGCCCGTCGAGCAGCTCCTCGTAGGGAGCGTGCCCTTCCGCGGTGGGCTGCACCTCGAACCGCTCGTAGTTTTCCAGGTACCACTGCACGCCTGCCGCGACTTCCCGCAGGTTGTGCGGCGGGATCTTGGTGGCCATGCCGACCGCGATGCCCTCGGAGCCGTTTACCAGCAGGTTAGGGAAGCGGGCCGGAAGCACGACGGGCTCGGCGGAGCGGCCGTCGTAGTTTGGCCGGAAGTCGACGGTGTCCTCGTTGATGTCCCGCAGCATCTCCATCGCCAGCGGGGCCAGGCGGCACTCGGTGTACCGCATGGCGGCGGGCGGGTCGTTGCCCGGTGACCCGAAGTTCCCCTGCGGATCGACTAGCGGCATTCGCATCGACCAGGGTTGGGCCATCCGCACCAGCGCGTCGTAGATCGCGCTGTCGCCATGCGGGTGGTAGGTGCCCATTACCTCGCCGACGACGCGGGAGCATTTGAAGAAACCGCGTTCCGGGCGGAAGCCCTGGTCGAACATCCCGTAGAGGATGCGCGTGTGCACCGGCTTGAGCCCGTCTCGGACGTCGGGCAGCGCCCGGCCGACGATGACCGACATCGCGTAGTCGATGTAGCTACGCTGCATCTCGATCTGAATGTCAACCGGTTCTGTTCTGTCGTGCCCACCGCCATCGCCGGGCAGATCAGTTACTTCGGTCAATTCGCTATCCCTCGTAAATCGGCGCCTCGCTTAACGGCGCCGCTCATCAGATGTCCAGGAACCGGACATCCTTGGCGTTGCGGGTGATGAACGACCGCCGCGATTCGACGTCCTCGCCCATCAGCACGCTGAACAGTTCATCGGCCTGCGCCGCGTCGTCCAGGGTCACCTGCAGCAGCACGCGGCGCGCCGGGTTCATCGTGGTGTTCCAGAGTTCCTCGGCGTTCATCTCGCCAAGGCCCTTGAACCGCTGAACCGAGTCACGCGGCCGCGGGTCCTTCCGGCCGGCGGCCATGCCTGCCTCGATCACCCGGTCCCGCTCGAGGTCGGAGAACGCATATTCCGGGTCGACCCCTCGCTCCGTCCACTTGATCTTGTAGAGCGGCGGCTGCGCCAGGTAGACGTGGCCGGCTTCGATCAGCGGCTTCATGAACCGGAACAGCAGCGTGAGCAGCAGCGTCCTGATGTGCTGCCCGTCCACGTCCGCGTCCGCCATCAGGATGATCTTGTGATAGCGGAGCTTGGCGATGTCGAACTCGTCGTGGATCCCGGCACCGAGCGCCGTGATCATCGACTGGACCTCGTTGTTCTTCAGCACCCGGTCGATGCGCGACTTCTCGACATTGATGATCTTGCCGCGGATCGGCAAGATCGCCTGGAACTGCGGATCCCTGCCGCCCTTCGCCGAACCGCCTGCCGAGTCTCCCTCAACCACGTAGATCTCAGAACGGGCGGGGTCTGTGGACTGGCAGTCCGCCAGCTTGCCCGGCAGTCCGTTGGACTCCATGGCCGACTTGCGCCTGGTCAGGTCCCGTGCCTGGCGAGCGGCGATCCTGGCCCTGGCCGCCTGGCTCGCCTTGTTGATGATCTCCTTGGCCTCGCCCGGGTTGCGGTCGAACCAGTCGCGCAGGTGATCGTTCGTCACGCGCTGCACGAACGACTTGGCCTCGGTGTTGCCGAGCTTGGTCTTGGTCTGTCCCTCGAACTGCGGCTCGGCCATCTTGATCGAGACGATCGCGGTAAGCCCCTCGCGGACGTCCTCGCCGGTGAGGTTGGCTTCCTTCTCCTTCAGCAGCTTCTGGTCGCGCGCGTACTTGTTGACCACCGTCGTCAGCGCGGCGCGGAAGCCTTCCTCGTGGGTGCCGCCCTCGGCGGTGTTGATCACGTTCGCGAAGGTATGTACCGACTCGGTATAGGAGGCGTTCCACTGCATCGCGATCTCGACCGACATGCCGGGCTGCTCGTCGCCGAATTCGATGATCGAGCCGTGCACCGGGTCCTTGGACGCGTTCAGATAGCGGACGAAGTCCGCGATGCCTCCGGGGTACTGGTAGACGGCAACCCGTGCCTTGCCCACGGCCGCGCCCGGCGCCGCATCGGCGTCGTCCTCGTCGGCCTGCCGCGGCCGCTCGTCGGTCAGCGAGATCCGCAGGCCCCGGTTGAGGAACGCCGTCTCTTGCAACCTCCTGGACAGCGTCTCGAACGACCAGTCGGTCGTCTCGAAGATCGACGCGTCCGGCCAGAACGTCGTGGTCGTCCCCGTCTCGGAGGTTTCCTCGCCGCGGGTCAGCTCCGTGGCCGGGTCACCGCCCGCGTAAGACTGGCGCCACACGTAGCCGTCCTTGCGGACCTCCATGTCGAGCCTGGAGGACAGCGCGTTCACGACCGAGACGCCGACGCCGTGCAGGCCGCCGGACACGGCGTACGACTTGCCGTCGAACTTGCCGCCGGCGTGCAGCGTCGTTAGCACGACCTCGAGCGCCGGACGCTTCTCGACCGGGTGCTCGTCCACCGGGATGCCACGCCCGTTGTCCCACACCCGGACGCCGCCATCGGCGAGCAGAGTCACCTCGATGTTGTCGGCGTATCCAGCGAGCGCCTCATCCACCGAGTTGTCCACAACCTCGTAGACCAAGTGGTGGAGTCCCCGCTCACCAGTCGAGCCGATGTACATGCCGGGACGCTTACGGACGGCCTCGAGGCCCTCGAGTACCGTGATTGACCGCGCATCGTACGACAAAAGAAACTCCATCCTGCTTCGGGCAAGGCCCTGACCCCCGGCACGTCCTATTTTACCTGTGGTTACTGACTTTCGCGGTCGCCTTCACTGCACGTATACGGGGCGGTTCAAGCCCCTCGCGGGGGCGCGGGGGGGTTGTGGGGGTTCGGCGTGTTTCGTCGGCGGTCGCCGAACAACGCGCCAGACCCCCCACTGCGCCCCCCGCTTCCCTTTGGGGCTGGAGGGACCGCGGAGCTCGCTTCACCGCGGGGCTCGCTTTCCTCTTGCACCTCGGTCGGGCCTGTGACGGGAGGGGCCGCGGACGTTGATGCGGCGGACGGTGCCAACGCCTAGCTCGTCGGCCAGGCGGTTCAGCAGTTGCGGGGTCAGCAAGCGGAGCTGAGCGGCCCAAGCGTCGGAGTCTGCTGACAGTGTCAGCTCGCCGTCGTCGAAGGAGTCGGGCTGCGTGTGGGCCGCCAACTGGGGGCCGACTATTTCCGGCCATTTGCCGAAGATCCCGCCTACCGCTGCTCGCTGCTGCCAGCCTCGGGTCGAGAGCAGGCCGTCCACGGCTGCGTTGAGCGGCTGTGGATCATCCCGGTGCGGGCGGGCCGACCAGGAAGGGGGGAGCTGGCTGTCGGCGGTCACGCCGGTTCGTTCGGACGAATCTTCTTTTGAAACACCGTGACCAGTCAGGTTATTCCCTGCTTGGGGGCGGTCCCCGCGGGCCCAGGCATCTGCTCTGGCCCGCGCCAGCGCCTCGGTGGCCAGCCTTACCCGGTCCGGTTCAGGGCGCACGGCTGGCCGGCTGGTCGGTGCCAACAGGAGGATCCAGCTGGCCGGTGCCCACAGGAGGATGAAGCGCGCCGGCGGCCACGGTAAAGCGGGCCCCGGCCAGCACCAGCGGCACGTCGGCGGGCACCGCGGCCGTGACGAGTACCTGCTCCGCGCCCGCCACCAGGCCGGCGAGCCGGTCCCTGCGGCCGGCGTCGAGCTCGGCGAACACGTCGTCGAGGATCAGCACCGGGTCCTCCCGCCCTGGGCCGCCTCGCAACAGGTCAAAGCTGGCCAGCCGCAGCGCCAGCGCCAGCGACCACGACTCGCCGTGGCTCGCGTAGCCGCGCGCGGGCATCCCGCGGACCCCGAGCTCGAGTTCGTCGCGATGCGGCCCGGCCAGGCACACGCCGCGGTCCAGTTCGCTGTCCCTGACCTCGGCGAGCGCCGCACGGAGCGCGGCGGCCGTGTCCCGCACCCGGTCGGCGTGGCCGGTCCCGCCCCGGGCGCTCGGGTCCTCGCCGCTCGCCGCTGCTCCGTCGCTGTCAGGCTCGTCGCCCTGTTGCCCCGAACGGAGGGTCGTGGCTGCCCCGAACGACCGCCGGTACTCGATGGTGGCCGGCCCGCGCTCCCCGGCCACCGCGGAGTACGCGCTTTCCACGTGCGGCCGGAGCGCGGTCACGAGATGCTCCCTGGCGACAAGCAGCTCCGCGCCAGCGCGCGCCAGGTGCGCGTCCCACACGTCGAGGGTGCTCATCACCGTCTCGCGGGAGCTGCTCCTACCGGTTCTATCGGGGGGCGCGGGGGGATGCCCCCCCTTCAACCCCCCGGAAACCCGGGAGTGACCCGCCGACTTCAGCAGCGCCGTGCGCTGCCGGAGCACCCGGTCATAGTCGGCGCGGATCCCGGCGTACCGCGGGGCCATCGCCACGAGCAGGTCGTCGAGGAACCGTCGACGTTCGCCTGGGTCGCCTTTGACCAGGGCCAGGTCCTCGGGTGCGAACAGCACCGTGCGCAGCAGGCCCAGGACCTCGCGGGGCTTGGTGACCGGCGCGCGGTTGAGCCGGACCCGATTCGCCCGGCCCGGGTTGAGCTCGATCTCGATGAGCGTGTCGCTGACCGCCCCGTGCACGTTCGCGCGGACGATGGCACGCTCGGCGCCCTGCCTGATCAGCGGAGCGTCGTGGGCGACGCGATGGCTAGCCAGCGTCGCCACGTAGCCGACTGCCTCGACCAGGTTGGTTTTCCCCTCGCCGTTCGGCCCGCTGAAGATGGTCACCCCGGGGCCGAGCGCCAGGTCGACGCTCGGATACGAGCGAAAGTCCGTCAGCGCCAACCGGGTGAGATGCACATCTTCGAGCGTAGTGGCTTGACCTAACCGGCCGAACGAATCGGCATCAGCACATACCGGTAATCCGGCTGCGCCTCGCCCTTGCCGGTGATAACGGCCGGCCTGGTCGGCGTGGTGAACGAGATCCTCGCCGTGTCGGAGTCGATGGCGCCGATGCCGTCCAGCAGGTACTGCGGGTTGAACGCGATCTGCATGTCGTCTCCGTCGTAGGACGCGCCGATCGCCTCGCTCGCCTGTGCTTCGTCACCGGTCCCGGCTTCGAGCAGCACCTCGCCCGCGGTGAAGGAGAGGCGGACCGGGGTGTTCCGCTCGGCGACGAGCGCCACTCGTTTGACCGCCTCGGCCAACGGCGCGACGGGCAGTTCCGCGACCGCGGAGAACTCGCTGGGGAGCAACGTCTGGTACCTCGGGTATTCGCCCGACAGCAGCCGCGTGGTGGTCTTGCGCCCCGCACCCTCGAAGCCGATGATGCCGTCGTTGCCGTTGCCCTCCGCGGCGGCCAGCGCGACCGAGACCTCGGCGCCGCTAGTCATCGCCCGGGCGGTGTCGGAGAGCACGCGGGCGGGCACGAGCACGGCGGTGTTCAGCCCCGGCACCACGGGCGTCCACCGCAGTTCCCTGACGGCGAGCCGGTAGCGGTCGGTGGCGACCAGGGTCAGCGTGTCCTCGGCGATCTCGACGCGGATCCCGGTCAGCGCGGGCAACGTGTCGTCGCGCCCCGCGGCGATAGCGACCTGGCTGATCGCCGAGGAGAACGTGTCGGCGCCGACCTTGCCGGTGGTCTCCGGCATGTCCGGCAGCGTCGGGTACTCCTCGACCGGCAACAGCATCAGGGTGAACGTGGCGCTGCCGCAGCGCAGGGTGGTCCTGGTGCCATCGGTGGACAGGTCGACGGGCTTGGCGGGCAGGCTGCGCACGATCTCGGCGAGCAGTCGGCCGGACACCAGCACCGTGCCGGGCTCGTCAGCCGCCACGGGGATCGTGGCCTGCGCGGAAACCTCATAGTCGAAGGTCGACAGGACCAGTTCGCTGCCTGCCTGCAGCCGCATACCGGCCAGCACCGGCGCTGTGGGGCGCGCGGGCAGCGCGCGGGCGGTCCACGCTACGGCATCTGCGAGCGGGTCACGCTCAACCTGGAGCTTCACGAATTGCCTCCTGCCGGTTTCGGCGGCCAATCGGCCCGCCGGGATGTTTGTGCTTTCCCCCGAGCGGGGATGTCCGTGGCGACGGCGCATCCCCAGCCGGGCCGCGAACCTAGTGTTTTCGGCTTTTCTTTAGTTAGAAGATCGTCGTAGTCATAGTGGCCGTGGAAACTGGGGATACGGCCGTTTCGTCAGGTCAGCGCCGTTTCTTTGTGCACAGTAGGTGTGGCCGGCGCGGGGACGCGCGAGCGGGTGCTGTGCACGGTTCGCTGCTATCCCGGTCTTACCCACGTATTGTCCCCCGGTTCTCCCTAGCCGTTCCACAGTGTTATCCACAAGCTGTGTACTCTGCTGTCCCGCTCGCCTCCGGGCCGCCGGAGTCCGCCGTCATCGCTCGTGGCTCACGAGCTTTGCTCGCTCGCTCCTCACTCATGACGGCGGGGCGGCCCTTTGGCTCGCGGGGGATTTAACCCGCTCTCCCTGCTGGCCGCGCTCGAAGGCTTGTCCATCCTCATCCTGCTCTCGCCTGCTGCTTGATGCGGTTGGTTAGCTCGGTTACCTGGGTGTAGATCGAGCGGCGTTCGGCCATGAGCGAGCGGATCTTGCGGTCCGCGTTGATGACCGTCGTGTGATCGCGGCCGCCGAACTGCTGGCCGATCTTGGGCAGCGACAGGTCGGTCAGTTCCCGGCACAAGTACATAGCGATGTGCCTGGCGGTCACCAGCACCCGCGACCTGCTCGTGCCGCACAGGTCCTCGATCGAAAGGCCGAAGTACGCGGCGGTCTGCCCCATGATCGTCGCCGCGTTGATCTGCGGGCCCTGCGCCTCGGGGATGAGGTCCTTCAGCACGATCTCGGCCAGCTGCAGATCGACGCCCTGGCGGTTGAGGCTGGCGAACGCCGTGACCCGGATCAGCGCTCCCTCGAGTTCCCTGATATTTGTGGAGATCCGGCTGGCGATGTACTCCAGGACGTCCGCGGGGGCATTAAGGCCTTCCTGGATCGCCTTCTTGCGCAAGATGGCGATGCGGGTCTCGAGTTCGGGCGGCTGCACGTCGGTCAGCAACCCCCATTCGAACCGGCTGCGCAGCCTGTCCTCCAAGGTGACCAGGCGCTTGGGAGCGCGGTCGCTCGAGATGACGATCTGCTTGCTGGCGTTGTGGAGGGTGTTAAAAGTGTGGAAGAACTCCTCCTGAGTCCCTTCCTTGTTCTCCAGGAACTGGATGTCGTCGACGAGCAGCACGTCTACATCGCGGTAGCGGCGGCGGAACCCGTCCTGCTTGCCATCCCTGATCATGTTGATGAAGTCGTTGGTGAACTCCTCGGAGCTCACGTACCTGACCTTCAGCCCGTTGTACAGCGTCTGCGCGTAGTGACCGATGGCGTGCAGCAAGTGGGTCTTGCCCAGCCCGGAGTCGCCGTAGATGAACAGCGGGTTGTAGGCCTTCGCCGGTGCCTCCGCTACCGCGACGGCGGCCGCGTGCGCGAACCGGTTGCTCGAGCCGATGACGAAGGTCTCGAATGTGTACTTCGAGTTGAGCCTGGCCGAGGTGAGCCGCGGCGTCGGCCCGGCCTGGTCCGGCTGATGCGGTCGCGCCGCCTCGCCCGCCGACTGTGGCGGCCCGTCCTCGCCCTGGGACATCTGCGGCCTGCCTAGTACGCCCGGCACGCCCGGGACGCCCGGGACGCCCGCCGCCCCGAGCGGGCGGCCGTCGTGTGCCGACGGCGTGTCGAGCGGGTGCCGGTCGGTCGGCGGTGGCTGGACCGCCCCGCCCCCCAGCGGCGATACGGGAGCAGCCGGCGGCTCGGGTTCGAAGCTCTTGTCCACCGTGACGGCGAGCCGGACGGGCCGGCCGAGCACCCGGGTGAGCGCCTGCGTGACCAGCGGGCTCAGCCGGGTCTCGAGTTGCTCCTTGACGAACTCGTTCGGCGTGGCGATCAGCGCCGTGTTCTCGACGAGCCCGAGCGGCCGGGTGAGCTTGAGCCAGGCCAGCTGGCTCGGCTGGACTGGGAGCTTGGCGAGCTCTTCCAATGACCGTGCCCACACATCTGCGAGGTCTGTATCACTCACTGATGGGCTCCCCTCGCCTAGCTGTCGTGCAGAGCATGGCCGCAACCAGGCCCGTTGTCCACAGGATGGTCCACAAGGTGTGCACGTGTCGCGTCGGGCAGACCATGCCTGCCATCGGCGCACCAGGTGCGTACCACGGCCGCTGAGCCGCGGTTTCCCCTCCCGTTTCCCTCCCGTAGCCGCCGCCTGTCCGAATCGGACAGTTCGGCGGACATTGATTTTCCACAGCCTAAGTCGCCGGGGCGGGATGCGTTCAGGAAACCGCGGTGTTAGATGATGGTAGACCCGGTTAGGGGCAGGTCGGTTAGCCGTCTTTGACACGTTTCGCGGAGAACCGGGCAGGCGCTGGGCCGATCGGTGTCGTCGCACGGAGGTGCGTGGAAGTGTGCTGGCGGCCCGGTTTGACCTGTGCTTGCATCACCCTTACCGTTAACAGGCTGAGCTTGCGTCCGCGGCGGCCCAGGGCCGGAGCCCGGCTGAGCGGGCGCGCGGCGATGTCTGGCCCTTTTTTCTTCACAGATCAGAACTGCACCTGGAGCCCCAGTGAGCAAGCGTACGTTCCAGCCGAACAACCGTCGGCGGGCGAAGGTCCATGGTTTTCGGCTGCGGATGCGCACCCGGGCTGGCCGGGCCGTCCTCGCCGCACGCCGCAACAAGGGCCGCGCGAAGCTGAGCGCCTGACGCGGCTGTCGCCGCCGCCAGACGCTGGCACGCCAGGCTGCGCAGGAGGTGTGGTGCTGCCGCAGCAGTCGCGGATGAGACGCCCAGCGGAGTTCAGGCTGGCGCTGCGAGCGGGCCGCCGAGCGGGCGGATCCGTGGTCGCGGGTCACTTGCTGCTGCCCTCCGGCTCTTACGGAGCGGTACGCTCCGGTGACCCGGCAAAGGTAGGCTTTATTGTCAGCCGTGCGGTTGGCTCGGCGGTGGTTCGTAATCGGGTGAAGCGACGGCTCCGGGAACTGATGCGCAGGCGTCTCGCCTCGCTCCCGGGGGGTTGCCTGCTCGTACTGCGCGCCCATCCAGCGGCCGCGGGCGCACGCCAGGCGGATCTCGCCGCCGATCTTGACCTGGTTATCGAACGACTGCTCAGGCGGCAGGTTGGGGCGCTGCAAAAGGAATGAGCGCGTCGGAGACGAGGTTGACAGAGGTAGCCGTGCCGACATTGCCGGCTCGGGTGCTCATAGTCCCTGTGATCGGCTACCGCCGGTTCCTGAGCCCACTGCTCGGTCCGCGGTGCAGGTTCGCCCCCTCATGCAGCGAATACGCACTGGAAGCGTTGCGCGCGCACGGCGCGGCACGGGGACTGTGGCTGGCCGTACGCCGGCTTGCCCGTTGCCATCCTTTTAACCCGGGCGGATATGATCCCGTGCCGGCTAGGCCCCAAGGAGTTATCAGGTGAGCATTCTAAACCCGCTGTTTGAGGCGGTCGCGTGGGTGATCATGCGCATCCACGCGGCGCTCTCGGTGCCGTTCGGCGCCTCGAGCGGGTGGGCATGGGGCCTAACCATCGTCCTCCTCGTGATGCTGATGCGTGCGCTGATGGTGCCGCTGTTCGTCAAGCAGGTGAAGTCGCAGCGGAAGATGCAGTCGCACATGCCGCAACTGCAAGAGCTCCGCAAGCGGTACAAGAACGACAAACAGCGCCTCAACGAAGAGACGATGAAGTTCTACAAGGAGAACGGCATCAACCCCCTGGGGGGCTGTCTCCCGCTCGTCGCACAGCTGCCGCTGTTCTGGGCGCTGTTCTATAACCTGCGGGCGATCTCCGAGTGGCAGCCCGGGCAGGCTCCGAAGTACGGCCTTACGGTCCCGGTCGTGCAGAGCGCGCTGAACGCGCACATTTTCGGCGTGTCGCTGGCGGACAAGTTCCTCTTCCCCATCCACGGTGAGACGTGGCCGCAGCGGATCGTGATCCTGGTGTTCGTGGCGATCAGCGCGTCCACGACGTTCATGACTATGCGGCAGAGCTCGCGCCGCGGCATGATGCAGCAGGGCCCGGTCGACCCGGACAACCCCGCCGCGAACATGCAGAAGTACATGATGTACATCGCGCCGTTCTTCGCGCTGACCGGTCTGTACTGGCAGTTCGGCCTCGTCATCTACTGGGTCACCACCAACATCTGGACGCTGGGGCAGCAGCACATCCTGTTCCGCAACCTTCCCGTGGTGGGGAGCGCTACGGTAGGTGCGTCTGCGGTGCAAGCGGCATCAGGCAACACGGGTGTTACTGGCAAGAGCAACACTGGCAAGATAAGCAGCTCGGTCAAAGCGGCCATAACCGGCAAGACAGACGAACCGCAAGATTCCGTGCCGAAGGCTGGCACTGCGAAGACGAGCGTTCCGAAGACCAGCGCTGCCCGGACCACCGGGACGAAGACCAGTGCGGCCAATGCAAGCACCCCGAAGGCCAGTGCTCAGAAGGCCGGTGCTCCGAAGCCGAGTGGGCCGAAGCCGAGTGCTCCGAAGGCCAGCGCGAACGGGTCGTCGTCGCCGAGTGCGCCCGCATCCCCGGCGACCGGGGGTGCGCGGGGGCTCTTGCGGCTGGGGAGGACCAAGCCTGAGCCTGAAGAGGTGCCCGCCGCTCCGCAGACGAAGACGGTCCGGCAGCAGCCGACCAGGCAGACACGCAGCAAGCGTTCGGGCAAGAGGTGAGCGACTGTGGGGGATGATCCCGGCAAGGGCTTTGGCACGGTGGCCGGCTGGTCTGTGCCAACGGGAAATGCTGGCCTAGACGAGCAGGAGCTGGACGGCGTGGCCGACGAGGACCTTGTTGACGACGAAGACATCGACGAGGATATCGACGACGTTGACGACGTTGACGACGAGGCTGACGAAGCTGAGGACGACGACGACGTTGACGTTGACGACGAGGCTGACGACGCGGAAGACGACGACGAGGCTGACGAGGCCGAGGACGACGACGAGGACGCTGACGACGAGGCCGATTTTAGCTCGCTCGAAGAAGAAGGCGAGATCGCCGCCGACTATATCGAGGGGTTGCTGGACATCGCCGACTTGGACGGCGACATCGACATGGATGTCGAAGGCGACCGTGCGGTTGTGTCTGTGGTGGGCGCCACCCTCGATGAGCTGGTCGGCGACGACGGCGAGGTTCTTGAGGCGCTGCAGGAGCTGACCAGGCTGGCGGTGCACCGCAGGACCGGTTTGCGCGCCAGGCTGATGCTCGACGTCGGCGGGTTCCGCGCGCGGCGCCGGTCCGAGCTCGCTGAGCTTGGACGGTCGATCGCGGCAGAGGTCTCGCGCACCGGTGAGGCCAAGAAGCTCCGTGCCATGTCCCCGTTTGAGCGCAAGATCATCCATGACGCGGTTGCCAACGCGGGACTGCGCAGCGAGTCGGAAGGCGAGGAGCCGAACCGGCGCGTCGTGGTGTTCCCGGTCGGCTGAGGCACTACTGTGGCGGCGGAAAGTCCGGCGTCGGCCGCGCTGCCGCCGCCTCCAGTGGAGGCGACCGAGGTATTCGGTTCGGCCCTGGATATGGCCCGGCGGTTCGCGGAACTGCTGGCGACCGATGGCGTGACGCGGGGCTTGATCGGCCCCCGTGAGACGTCCCGGCTCTGGGACCGGCACCTGCTGAACTGCGCGCTGGTAGCGGATCTTGTGCCAGAGCACGGTGAGCTCGTTGACATAGGCTCGGGCGCTGGCCTGCCCGGGGTGGTGCTCGCCATGCTCCGGCCCAATGTACGGGTAATCCTGCTTGAGCCGATGCTGCGGCGATCCGTCTTCCTCGACGAGTGCGTGGCGAGGCTTGGCCTGACGAACGCGACCGTGGTACGCGGCCGAGCGGAGGAGATGGTCGGCGTGATCCGGGCGGACATCGCCACCGCTCGAGCGGTCGCGCCGCTTGACCGTCTCGTCGGCTGGGCCGCGGGCGTGCTGAAGCCATCCGGGCAGATCCTCGCGATCAAAGGCGAGTCGGCCGCGGAAGAACTCGCGGCCGCCAGGCCCGTATTGTCGCGACTTGGCGCGCGTAGCGCCGAGGTTCTGCGGGTCGATCACGGTAGGGTCGTATCTGCGACCACGGTAGTCCGTGTCGTCATCGGAGGACGCGGCCGAGAGGAGCAGGCGGGTGCTCATCGCAGCCGGCGTGGGGTGGCCTGACGGGGGGATGGCCGTTCGGTTCCCGGGCACGACTGGACTCGGCTGGCCGGGGCAGCTACCGAAACATGTGTCTTCCCAACCGGACCAGGTCTCGAAAGGTGCGTTGTTGAACGGTCATGAAGAGTCGCTCCTGCCGGGTTCTGATCGGGTACGGCAGGCGCTCGCGGCGGCGGTTTCACGTGGAACACCAACTACTGCTTTTGAGGGCGATCAGGACTCGCAGGTAGTCGTCCCTGACGTACCAGCGGACACGGCGGACACTCCGATCGGCAGGGCCGCGGAGGCCGCCGTCGGTGTTCGCGGCGCGAGCGAGCGCGAGGCCTGGCCTCGGCCGGCCCGATGCCGGATGATGACGATCGCCAACCAGAAGGGCGGGGTGGGTAAGACCACCACCGCGGTTAACCTTGCGGCGAGCCTGTCCCAGCACGGGTGCCGCGTCCTGGTGATAGACCTCGACCCACAAGGCAACGCGTCGACGGCGCTGGACGTGGATCACCATGTCGGGCAGGACTCGATCTACAACGCTCTGGTCGAGGAGCGGCCGATGTCGGAGGTCATCACCGAGGTCGCGGGAATGCCAGGCTTGTTCTGCGCGCCGGCGACCATCGACCTGGCGGGCGCGGAGATCGAGCTCGTCCCCATGGTGGCCAGAGAGTCGCGGCTGATCCGGTCGCTGGAACAGCTTGACACGTCCAGCCTGGACTACGTACTCATCGACTGCCCGCCGTCGCTTGGGTTGCTTACCGTGAACGCGCTGGTGGCGGCCGAAGAGGTGCTGATCCCGATTCAGTGCGAGTACTACGCGCTGGAAGGCCTGGAGCAATTGCTGCGGACGGTCGAACTCGTGCGCGGGCACCTGAACGGTCGGCTGCGGATCTCCACGATCCTGCTGACCATGTACGACGGACGGACGCGGCTGGCCACGCAAGTGGCCGAGGACGTCCGGTCGCACTTCGGGGACGTGGTGCTGGACACGATCATCCCGCGGAGCGTGCGGGTGTCGGAGGCGCCTAGTTACGGGCAGTCCGTGATCACGTACGATCCTGCTTCTAGCGGTGCTATCGCGTACTCGGAGGCGGCGCGGGAGTTGGCCTACCGGTCTGTTCCGGCGTGACTCTGGGCGGCGGGGCGGTGCTGGGGCTTGTGGGGCTTCGGCGCGTTTAGTCGGCAGCCTTCGGTTGCCGAACGACGCGCCTCAACTCCACTGCGCCCCCGCCTGCGTGGCGGCCGGTCGGACACCTGGAACCGAGGCGGCGCCGCCGGCCTACGCTGACGTCCGCTTGCGGCGGTTGTATGCGGGCGCGGGTGGGTTACTCGGGGGGTTCGTCCGTCGGGGCACCGTCGGGGGACATGGCTTTTACTATGCGCTCTAGGTCGTCGATGGAGGCGAACTCTACGACGATCTTGCCCTTGTTGCGGCCTAGCTCTACTTTGACCCGGGTTTCGAAGAGGTCGGAGAGGCGGTCCGCTAGGTGCCTGAGCGCCGGGGCTACCGGCTTGTTGGCGGCGGGCTTGCGTGGCTGCTTTACGTGGGTGTCGTCGCCAACCGCGACGATTTCCTCGACGGCGCGGACCGAGAGGCCCTCGGCCACGATGCGCTGGGCCAGGCGGTCCTGGGCCTGCGGGTCGTCCAGCGACAGAAGGGCGCGGGCGTGGCCGGCGCTGATGACGCCGGCGGCGACTCTCTTTTGTACCGCGGGAGGCAGGTTCAGCAGACGCAGCGTGTTGCTGATGTGCGGCCTGGACCGGCCGACCTTCTGGGCGAGCTGTTCGTGAGTAGCGCCGAAGTCGTCAAGCAGTTGCTGATAGGCGGCCGCTTCTTCAAGTGGGTCAAGCTGCTGCCTGTGCAGGTTCTCAAGCAGCGCGTCGCGGAGCATGTCATTGTCGGGCGTTTCCCTGACAATGGCCGGAATGTAATCTAGCCCCGCGCGCTGGCTCGCACGCCAGCGCCGTTCGCCCATAACCAGCTCGTAGCGCCCGCCCCCCAGGCTGCGCACCACGACCGGTTGCAGCAGCCCCACCTCGGTGATAGACGCCGCCAACTCGTCAAGCGCATCCTCGTCAAACGACCTCCGAGGCTGCCGAGGGTTTGGCGTAATAGCGTCAACAGCCACCTCTTCGAAGTAGGCCCCCGCGACCGGCCGCAGTCCGGTGTCGCCACTTTCGCCACTGCCCGCTCCGCTGCCGTAGCCGCCCGCGCCAGAGCCTTCAGGCGTAGTACCAGGGGGCGCGGACTGAGGCGCGAAAGCGCCCGCGCTCACCCCCGCACCGCCGGGCGCACTAGGGCGAGACGTTTCCGGTATAAGCGCTCCAAGCCCCTTGCCCAGTCCTCGCCGCTGCTGCGCCACTACGTCTCCCTCAAAGCGTGCGGGCAGGCCCGCAGATCTCACCCGAGGCAGCAAGATGAGCACCGCCGCCTCGGTTCATCCGTCTAATTTAACGACATCGTCAGGCGTGGTTTCACGTGAAACCAAGCACACACGACGTCGAAGGCGCCGCCCCAACCTGCGGGGGTAGGCGCGGGGCGCAAGACCCTAGGCGCCGCCCCCTGTCCCCGCCCCGGCAACCCGGCGAATATCCGCGAGGAACGCGTCGACATCGCTCTCCGACGTGTCAAAGGCGGTCATCCATCGAACCAGCGAATCGGAATCATCCCGTACATGGAAGAACCAGTCCCGCTGCAACTCGGCGATGTGACGCTTGTCCAGCCGAGCGAAGACCGCATCGGCCTCCACGGGATACACGACCTCAACACCAGGAACATCGGTGAGGCCCGCCGCCAGCCGGGCGGCCATCGCGTTGGCATGCCCGGCGTTGCTCAGCCACAGGTCGTCCTCGAGCAGCGCGATGAACTGTGCCGCGAGGAACCGCATCTTCGATGACAGCTGCATGTGCTGCTTGCGCAGGAAAGGCGCGTTGGCCGCATCACCGGGGCGCATGACGATGACCGCCTCCACACCCAGCGCGCCGTTCTTCGTGCCGCCGAAGCTGAGGACGTCGGCGTGCTCGGCGAGGTCCGCGAGCGTGCAACCCAGGTAAGCCGCCGCGTTGGCGAGGCGAGCGCCGTCCATGTAAACACGCAACCCGTTGGCGGCGCAGAAGTCGTGGATCTTCCGTAGCTCGGCCAGCGAATAGCAGGTACCGAACTCAGTCGACTGGGTGACGGCCACCACGCCCGGTTGGGCGAAATGCTCGTCGCCCCGCCCCGCCAGCCGCGTGGCGATCAGTTCGGGTGTCAGCTTCCCCGTAGCCGCTGGGACGGTGAGCAGCTTGGTCCCAAGTATCCGTTCGGCCGAGCCGCACTCGTCGGAGTTGATGTGCGCTGACTCGGCGCAGATGACCGCCTCGTGCCGGTCGAGCAGCAGGCCCAGACCCAGCACGTTCGCGCCACTGCCGTTGAGGACCAGGAACACCTCGCCCGCGGCTCCGGAAAGCCGCAGAAGCTCCGCGGTAGCGCGTTGGGTCCACGGGTCCGCCCCGTAAGCGACGGCATCACCGGTGTTCGCCTCCATGATGGCGTACATGACCGCCGGGTGCGTCCCGGCGTGATTGTCGCTGCCAAAGCTTTTCGTCATGGCAGCGAGCCTATTTCAGTCGCCGGCCTCTCAGCGGCGCGGCGGATCGGTGCGGTTCGCGGCGCGGTCGAGCAAGGTAGCGCAGCAGGCCCCAAGGTCGATGTCCGCCGCTCGCATGGCCATCGGGAGTGTGCTCGTGCTCGTCATGCCCGGTGCCACGTTGACCTCCAGGAAGTGCACCGCACCCGTGGCATCCACGATCAGGTCGGTGCGGGAGATGTCGCGCAGGCCGAGCGCCGTGTGCACGGCGACCGCCACGCGGGCGGCCTCGGCCGCCGTCTCCACAGGCAACCTGGCCGGTGTGTAAAACTCCGTCTGGCCCGCCGTGTATCGAGCGGCGTAGTCATAGGTTCCGCCCGGTGCCAGGATCTCAACCGGCGGCAGCGCCTGGGGCCCGTCCCCAAGGTCGACGACCCCGACCGCTACCTCGGTTCCCGACACGAGGCGCTCCACCAGCGCCGTGTCCCCGTATCCGAAGCAGCCGACGATGGCGGCTGCTAGGTCCGCCGCGGTGTGCGCGGCCGAGGCACCGAGTGCGGACCCGCCGCGGGAAGGCTTGACGAACAGCGGTACGCCGAGCTGGTCGATGATCAGCTCGATGAGGGCAGCAGCGCCAAGGTCGTGAAACGTCTCGCGCGGCAGCGTCACCGACGCCGGGGTGCGCAAGCCCGCCGCGGCGGCGAGAACCTTGGCGGTCGGCTTGTCGAAGGCCATCCGGCAGGCGGTTGGCAGTGAGCCGACGTAAGGAACGCCGAGCAGCCCCAGGACCTCCCTGATGGAACCATCTTCTCCGGGGGCACCGTGGATCACCGGGAAGACAGCGGTCGGCGGATCGGAGCGCAGCCGATCCAGCAGTCCGGCGTCGGCGTCCGCGAGGATCGCTTGCACGCCGGCCTCGGACAGCGCGTCGCGCACCTGCTCGCCGGACCGGAGCGAGATCTCACGCTCCGGGGACAGGCCGCCCGCCAGCACGACGACGTAGTCGAGTTCACCCATCGCGGCGCAGTACCGGCCCGAACTCTGCCCGGAGCGTGAGTTCCACGCCGATCACGCCGGCTAGCCGCCGCACGCCCTCGGTGATCTGGGCCGGATCGGGTAGCGAGTAGCTCAGCCGGGCGTACGCCGACCCCGATCCGTCGGCGTAAAACCCGGTCCCCGGGACGTAAGCGACGCGGGAGGACACGGCTCGCGGCAGCATCGCTTTGGAGTCGATCCCCTCCGGCATCCGCAGCCATACGAAAAAGCCGCCGCCCGGTTTGGTCCATCCACATCCCGGCGGCATCGTCGCGGCGAGCGCGTTAAGCATCGCGTCCCTGCGCTCGCGATAAAGCTCGCGGAATGCCTTAATCTGCTCCCGCCACGGCTGAGTGGCCAGGTACTCCCTGACTGTGAGCTGAGCGAAGCTCGCCGGACAGAGCACCGCCGACTCCGCGGCGAGCACGAGCTTGTCCCGGATCCCCGGCGGGGCGACCGCCCAGCCCACCCGCAGGCCAGCCGCGATCGTCTTGGAGAAGCTGCCAAGGTAGACCACGCCATCCCTGGCATGCGCGCGCAGCGGTCGCACCGGGTCGCCCTCGAACCCGAGCAGCCCGTACGGGTTGTCTTCCACGACTAGGATCCCGGCCTGTTCGCAGATGCGCAGCACCTCCACGCGGCGGGTGGCGGCCATGGTGACGCCTGCCGGGTTGTGGAAGCTGGGAACCGTATACAGGAACTTGATCCTGCGACCCTGCGCCGATACCCGGCTGATAGCTGCCACCAGCGCCTCGGGAATGATCCCCGACTCATCCATGGTCACGTGGACGACGTCTGCCTGATAGGCGGCGAAGGCACCGAGGGCACCCACATAGGTCGGGGCCTCGGCCAAGATCACGTCGCCGGGGTCAACGAAGACCCTCGTGATCAAGTCAAGGGCCTGCTGCGAGCCGACCGTGACCACGACCTCATCCGGGTGCGCCGCGACACCTTCGAGCGACATCACTTCGCAGATCTGCTCGCGCAGCACCGGGTCGCCTTGGGCGGTGCAGTACTGGAGGACGTCCTGTCCCCGGCTTGCTATGAGCCCGCCGACCATGTCGCCTACGGCACCCAGTGGCAGCGCCGACACGAACGGGGAGCCGCCGGCCAGCGACACGATCTCTGGCCTCGCGGCCACCGCGAACAGCGCGCGAATTTCCGAAGCGACCATCCCGCGAGCCCGTCCGGCATAATGTCCTATATACGGGTCAATTCGCGATCCGGCGCCAGAATTCGGGGACTGAGGTAGATCAGGGGCCACCGCTTTGCCTCCCATCGGCGAGGTACCATGCCAGAATAGGGGTACAGCGCGGGGCACGCAGCGCAGATCTTGATCGGGGAACGGAACGCCGATGTCACGCCGTCTTGCCAACATCACTCTTGATAATCTGAGTGACCTTCCGCCAAGCTGCCGTTCGTGCGTTTTCTGGGAGCTTGACCCCGTGAGCAAAGCACGCGCCGAGGCATCGGATCCGGGGCTGGAAAAGGAGTCCTGGATCTCTTCGGTACTGCTTGAGTGGGGAAGCTGCGGAAAGATCCTTTATGTCGACGGCGTGCCCGCCGCTTATGTGCTCTTCGCACCGCCGCTCTATGTGCCTCGATCCGTCGCATTTCCCACCAGCCCGGTCAGCGCGGACGCGGTGCTGCTTATGACGGCGCGAGTGCTCAGCGAATTCACCGGGGGCGGACTGGGCCGGATGCTTATCCAGGGCATGGCCAAAGATCTGTCGCGCCGCGGGGTCAGGGCGATCGAGGCGTTCGGCGACAAGCAGTGGACCGCCCCAGCCTGTATGCTGCCGGTCGACTACCTGCTCGCGGTCGGCTTCAAGACCGTCCGGCCGCATCACCGGCACCCGAGGCTCCGGATGGAACTGCGGACCGCACTGACATGGCGTGAGGACGTCGAGGTTGCCCTAGAGCGACTGCTGGGCTCGATGACACCAGAGCGCGTCCTGCGTCCAGCGGTAGTAAGCGGCGCCTGATCGGACGGGTCCGCCGACCTAATTCCATGAACGTGGATCACTTTCCATGACCCGCCATGGAAAGCGATCCACGTTAGTCCAAACCGTTTACCTCCGCTGGCGCGGGTCCGGACCGAACAGCAGCCGACCCCGCCGGGCCGCGAACCCGGCCGACCAGCTTGCCGCGTTCATAGGCCGCGCACCGTATCCCGCGTCACCCCCGGGAAATAGTTTCGCTTTATGTGTGTCCCCAGCGGCGATACGGGTTGTTTCAGAATCGGTTGACGTCGCGCCTAGGACTTGCGCCGCATGCCGCGCCGCGCCGCGCGCCGCGCCCACTTAGCTCACCTTGTGACCAGAACATATCGGAAATATCAGTATATATGCACCGTCGAAATGGTCACTCGGTGTGCGAAGTCAAAACTAGAGGCTGATGTGACTGCCAGGACCCCGCGGCGACGGGGTGCGGGCCTCGGTCGCGCCCGCCCCCGTCACCGGCAGCCGCATTCCTGCTCCCTAGGCGCGGCCGCCTCGCGGGTTACTCCCGTCGGGGGACGCGCTGCGCGCCGTGCCATGCGGGGAGCCGCGGGTGCGCGCCGTGCCATGCGGGGAGCCGCGGGTGCGCGCGGTGCGGATGGGGCGCCGCGGGTGCTGCGCGCCGTGCCGTGTGGGGCGCCGCGGGTGCGCGCGGCGCGGGGCGGGTTGCCGCGGAGGCTGACGGCCGCCCGGGTGGGACGCCGCCAAAACGGAAGCGGCGGGCGGAGCAAGTTGCTCGGCCCGCCGCTTCTGCTTGGCGCTGGGGGTTAGATGAACTCGGCGAGTTCCTTGAGCAGGGCTGCCTTGGGCTTGGCGCCCACTATCTGCTTGACGACTTCGCCGTTCTGGAAGACGCTCATGGTCGGGATGGCCATGATCTGGTAGCGCTGAGCGACCTTAGGGTTCTGGTCGATGTTCAGCTTGACTACCTCGATCTTGTCGGCGTACTCGCCGGCGATCTCTTCGAGAACTGGGGCGACCATCCGGCAGGGTCCGCACCATTCGGCCCAGTAGTCCACGATCACAGGCTTGCTGCTCTGCAAGACCTCCGTGTCAAACGTCGCGTCGGTCACGACCTTGGTCGCACCCATCCTGATCACACCTTCCGTGTTGTTTTGTCGCTATGCCCTCATGCCACGTGCTGGCTTAAGACTCGTGCGCCGCCAGCCACCGCTCGGCGTCGATCGCCGCCGAGCAGCCGGTGCCGGCCGCGGTAACGGCCTGCCGGTAGGTCCTGTCCACGACGTCACCGCAGGCGAAAACGCCGTCGATCGCGGTCGCCGTGAACGGCTGGTCCACCAGCAGGTAGCCGTCGGGGTCGATGGCGAGCTGGCCGTCGAATAGCTCGCTGCGCGGCGAGTGCCCGATCGCGACGAACACGCCGGTCACCGGCAGCACCTGCTCATCGCCGGTCCGTACGTTCTTGATCCGCAGCCCGGTCAGCTTCTTGTCGCCGAGCATCTCGGCGACTTCGCTGTCCCAGAGGAACTTGATCTTCGGGTTGGACATCGCCCGGTCCTGCATGATCTTGGAGGCCCGCAGTTGGTCGCGACGGTGCACAAGGGTGACCGAGTTGGCGAACCGGGTGAGGAACGTCGCCTCTTCGAGCGCGGAGTCACCGCCGCCAATCACCGCGATGTCCTTCTCCCTGAAGAAGAACCCGTCGCAGGTGGCACACCAGGACACGCCATGCCCGGCGTACTCCTTCTCGCCGGGGACGCCGAGTTCCTTGTACTTCGAACCGCTGGCGATGATCACTGCCTGCGCCAGGTACGTGTCCGTTTCGGTCCGCACCACCTTCGGCACCGCGGTGAGATCGACCGCCACCACGTCATCGGACACCAGTTCAGCACCGAACCGTTCCGCCTGCTTGCGGAACCCGTCCATGAGCTCCGGCCCGATAATGCCGTCGGGGAAGCCTGGGTAGTTCTCCACGTCGGTGGTCTGCATCAGCGCGCCGCCGGCGGTCACTGATCCCTCAAAAACGAGTGGGTTCAGCTTCGCCCTGGCCGCGTAGATCGCAGCCGTGTACCCCGCCGGACCAGAACCAATGATGATGACGTCACGTACGTCGGTCACTGTCAAAGCGCCTCTCTCAAGACTTGCAACCCGCTCAACCGATACTAGGGCGCGGAGATTCCCGAAGAGGCACGCTATCGCGTCGCGGTCAGCGTCACTGTCGTGATAATCGCCGGGTGACTCGCGGTGCAGCCTCGCTCGACCACCCAGGCCCGGGCGGGCACGGCGATTACGTAGGCGGGCTGGCCCTGGTAGGTGGCCTTGTCCACGAGGCTGGGCTGCACGCCTCCGGTCACGCGCAGCACGCAGCCGTTGAGCGCCGAGTTGGGGGCGCCGAATGCGGACGGGATCGTCGTCACCGACCCCGCGGCAAATGAGTGTTGCGACGCGCTGCCGCTCGCGGAAGGGGCCATTGACTGCTGGCCAGAGCTGCTGCTGTATTGGGCGGCCATCACCAGCCTGACCTGGGAGCCGAGCGTGCTCGGCAGATAGTTCAGGCCGCTTGCGGTGACCACGAACGTTGCCGGGCGATTAGGCGCCGCCTGCCCCGCCGCGGTAGCCGCTCCTGGCGAGGCCGTCGAGAAGGCCTGCGAGCTCGAGGAGCTGGTGCCCGGCCCGCCTATCGTGCTCAGCAGGTAGCCGAAGCCTGCCAGCACGACGAGGACCAGCGGGACGAACGCCATGGCGGGCCGCAACCGGAGCGCGGGTCCACGGCGCCGGGACGGAGCAGCCTTCGGCCGCCCTGCCGGGACCCGCGCTCCGGCGTGTTCCCCTGCGATGCCCGGATCGGCACCGGCTTGACCCGGTGCGGCCGGACCTGTAGCCGTCTCTTCGCTCGAGCCAGCCGTAAGTGCACGCTCGGCGGCAAGCGCGGCGCTTATTCGCTGTTCGAAGCTCGCTGGCAGCGGAGGGGTGGGCGTGGCAGCCAGGAGGGAGCTGACCGCGGCGAGCTCGTCGCCCGTCGCGGCACAGCGCGCACAGCGGGCGACATGCGCCGCGAGTCGCCTGCCGTGCAGACCACCGACAAGCCCGGCCCGCAAGCTCGCGAGTGTCTCCGTATCGGGGTGCCGTTGCCCGCTCATACGCCTCCTTCCTGCTCAGATGAGACGCTGGCGGCACCTGGCCGGTTCCCTCCGCGGGCGGAATTAGTGCGCAGATGCGAAAGATATGGGAGCAGTCGCGACCTGCCGCGCGCGCACCGGCTCTTCACCGTGCCAGGGGAAACGCTGAGGATCTCGGCCGCGTCGGCGACCGAATAGCCGAGCATGTCGACGAGGACAAGCGCCGCGCGCTGTTCGGCGGGCAGCGTGCGTAGCGCGGCGTCGACGTCCAGCCTGGTCTCGACGGCCTCCGCGGAGTCGAGGGAGGCGGTGCCCGGCGCCTGGGCGGCTATTCCGCTGGACGGTGAGCCGCCCGGAGCCGCCCCGCCGCGGGCGGCCTGGGCGGCGAGCGCGTCGAGCGCCTCCGGGTCACCCGACCAGCTGACACTGCGTGTCTGCCTGCGGCGCAGCCGGTCGAGGGAGGCGTTTACGACAATGCGGTGCAGCCACGTTGTCACGGCGGAGTCGCCGCGGAAGTCCGCGGCCCGCCGGAAGGCCGAGATCATGGCTTCCTGCAGCGCGTCGGCCGCGTCCTCCGGATCGCACACGGTGCGCAGCGCAACTGCCCACAGCCGGTCCTTGTGCCGTGCGAAGAGCATCCCGAACGCCTCGGGGTCTCCGGCCACATGGCGCTGGAGCAACTCGGCGTCAGAGGGCTCGCCCCCGGCCATCGGCGTGACCCGCCGTCACGCCGCGCCGGAGACGGCGTTCCCGCGGATAACGACGTTGTAGATCAGTGCCTGGTACTTGCCCGACTGCCCTTGCATGGGCGGCAGGTTTCCGGTCAGCCAGATCAGAACGTAGCGACCAGGAGCCGAGGAGTTGATCGTGTAGACGTGTTGTCCGGTCGACGTCGCTGCCGGCGCCACCTTGGTGAAGTTGCTCAGGGCGGTCCGGGTCATTGCGTTGGAGTTGCCGAGATAGATCTGCGCGGTGGTGCAGCACTGCGAGCCGAACAGCACGGTCACCTGGTTCAGCCTGACCTCGCGGCCCATGTCGATGAGGAGCCCGGTGCCTGACTTCAGGCCGCCGAAATTGGCCTGGAAGTAGTAGGAGGTAGCCCAGGCGGTGCTGAGGCTGTTGTCGATCGCCAGCCCTGCCGACTCGGGGTCCTCGGTGTTGCCGGGTGGCGAGCCGAGAATGTTGAAAGTGCTGTCGCCAACCGGCTTGAGCACCGTCGACCCGGCAGCAGCGGGGGAGCTCGCGCTCGTCCGCGGCGTCTTGGTCGCCTGGTTGCCGTTGCTGCTGGTGGATTTGTGCAAGCTGGTGCTGATGACCCAGGCGGTCGCGGCCACCGCGGCGAGCACGAGCACGATCACCACGCTGATCACCGCGCGGCTCGCGGCGCTGCGTTCCTGCGTTTGATAGCCGCGCTGGTAGGAGCCGCCGCCGCCCCGGCCTCGATCGGGGAGCGCCCAGGTGCCAGGATCGTTGGGGTTCGGCGGATAGCCGCCGTAGCCGTCGTCGCGGGTGCGGTCGTACCGCTGCTCGAGGGTACCGCTCGGCATGGCGGGCGCCGGGTCAGGCAGCGGCACGGGCGGCGCCACGCTGGCGAGAGCGTCGGCGAACTCAGCGGGAGACTCGATCGGCGGTCCGTGCCTGCCCGTCCGCTGCAGCAGCGCCCGGCTCACTACGCCATCGACGGCGGGCGACACGTCCGCGGTGACCTGCCGCGGTGTACAGGCGACGCCGTCCGATACCGGCGCCTGCGGCAGCCCGGTTTGCGACTCACCGGGCCAGTAGCCGGTCAGCGCCGCGTACAGGAGCGCGGCTAGGTCACGAGTGTCGGTGATCGCGGGGTCGCTCGCGGCCGACCCGGTCAGGCTCGCTCCGGCCAGCGCGGCGTCGATGCCGAGGCCAGTGATCTTCACGCCGCTGCTGTGCGTCCAGCGCACCGACTCAGGCGTGAGCCGCAGGTGCGCCTGCCCAGCGGCGTGCGCTCCGGCCAGCGCCCGGGCTGCTTCGGCCACGAGGGCACACGCCCGGGCCTGGTCGAGGGGGCCGTCGCCGACCAGATCGGCAAGCGTCTCGCCGCCCACCCACTCGAGCACCACGTACGCCTGCTCGCCGCCGTCCTCGACGTCGAACACCTGCGCGAGCCTGGAGTCGGTGAGCCGACTGGCGGCCCGGGCGGCGGTCACGACTTGACCGATTCGCGGGAAGCCTGGCGCGAACGTCAGCACGGAGACCGGACGGGCGAGCGTCTCGTCCATGGCCTTCCACATGGTCCAGCCGCCGCCGGCAGCGACCTGGTCCACAAGCCGGTATCGCCCGGCGAGCCGGGTTCCGGGTTCAGAAGTGTACGTGCTCATACGTCAGCGCCAAGAGTGGGCCGCTCTCGGCCTCCTTCCAGCCCCGGTGTCCACGATGACCTTGCGGGTCCCGCCGCGGATATCTCTCAATGCTAATGTCCGGCCTCAGCCCGGATTAGGCAACCTGCCACCGCTTCGGGTCGGGTCGCCTCCCCGTTATACGCGAACACTTCAATGTCTCACACCCGAACGGCGAGTACGCACGTGAGTTCGCTCGCGTGTCGCGGTTGTTCCAGAACCGGTCATCCGCCCGTCATCCCCTGCCGATCGCACTGCAATCACATTGACGCTGTTTTGTTACATAACCGTCCGAAGCGCCCGGCGACGGAACGTACAAGATATCGGAACTCGTCAATTCCTAGCAACTTCGCACAGAAAGCATAGAGCAGCAGCGCGCCGCCGCCGCCGATGACCGTGCTCACCAGGCCATACAGCCGTCCGGAGTGTAGCGCGGAGCCGACGACAGCCATCGTAACCAAGGCGAACACCAGGCCGGGCAGCGTCGCGAGGACCATGCGGACCAGGTTGCGGGTGATGCGCCAGCCATCCAGGCTCCCGATGCGCCGCAGCAGCAGCGGCCAGGCGAGTACCGCGCCGGCCAGGGTCATCAGGTCGTAGGCCAGCGCCAGCCCGATCACCACCTGCCGCGACGGGAGCACGTTCAGTGCGACCAGGTCGCCGATCACGCCGACCACGAGCATCACCATGCCGATGATGGCGGGGGTGCGGTTCTCGTGGAACGAATAGAACACCCGCAACTGGAGCTGGGTGAGCATGAACGGGACGAGCCCAAGCGCGAACACAGCGAACACCTCGCCGATGTACCGGCCGTCCAAAGCTGAGCTGCTTCCGAAAGAAAAGAGGAACTCGCACAGCGGGGCGCCGAGCACGCCAAGAAAGACAGCCGCGGGCACGACGATGACCGACGCCAGCCGGACACCGGTCGAGAAGTCCTCACGGACCAGCGAGTAGCGGCGGTCGGTAGCGTGGCTGCTCATCCGCGGCAGCAACGCGCTGATCACGGAGATCCCGACGACCGCGTACGGCAACTGGAACAGCTGCCACGCGTAGGAATAGGCGGAGTACCCCTGGTTTGGCGCATTCGCCGAGGCCGCGTTCGCCACGCGCTGCACGATCAGGTTGCCCGCTGCCTGGGAGGCGACGTAGAACACCATCCAGCCGGCCATCATGCCGATCTCGGAGATCTCCGCACGACGCAGGTCCCACCGCAGCCGCATGCTGAACCCGGCCCGGCGCATCACGGGGAACAGGGCGATCGACTGGATCAAGATGCCCAGCGTGGTGCCGATGCCAAGCAGCTTGACACCTGCCGGGGAGATGGTCTGCGGCGACTTGTGCAGCCCCACGGTGACGATGAAGAGCCCGCCGACGGCGATGACCACCACGTTGTTGATCACCGGCGTCCACATGTTCGCGCCGAACCGGCCCTTGGTATTCAGGATCGCGCCGAGCAGCGAGTCCATCCCGTAAAAGAAGATCTGCGGGATGAAGAAGTACGCGAAGATCACCATCAGGTGGTGCTCGGCGGCCCCCGCGCTGCCGGGTGGCCCGTTGATGTTTCCCGCGTACAGGTCCACCAGCGGCGCCGCCAGGGCGGTTGCGATGACCGTGACGCTGAGCAGCGCGACAACGCCGAGCGTGAAGATCCGCTCGGCGTACGACTCGCCCCGGTCCGGGTTTTCCTTGGCCGCCTTGACGAGCAGCGGAACCACAACGCTCGTGAAGATCCCGCCGAGCATGAGGTAGTAGACCGTGTTCGGCAGGTTGTTGGAGTTGTTGTACGCGTTAGCGAGCGTGCCCGTGCCGAGCGCGGCGACGAACACGAACGTGCGCAGGAAGCCGGTAAGCCGCGAGGCGAGGGTGCCCAGGGCCATCACCTGGCTGGAGCGAGTCAGGTTCGGCCGGGTGTCGATGGCCACCTGCGGCCCGGTGCCCGGGACGTCGGGGACCGGGCCGGGAACCTGGAGGATCCTGGTGCGGTTGTCCCCGCCCGGCGCCCTGCTGCCGTCAGGCGCCCTGCGCCTGGGCGGCGCCGCGCGCGGTGGCGCCTCAGGGAAGTCATAAGGCTGCGGATAGCTTTGCTGCGGATACCCGGGCGGTGACGGCAGGATCGCCGTCGGCGGCGGATAAGCCGCTCGCAGCGTGGCGTCCGGTGGCGGCAGGTACCCCTCGCGCGGGGTAAACGAGGGACCTGGCCTGTCCTCGCCGCGGTGTCGAGCGCCCTGCCGTCGGCTCGGGGGATCGCCCGCCCGCCGCTGCCCGGACCGAGGTTCGTCCTTGTGCGGAGTAAACGTGGGCTGAGGCGCCTGCTGTCGCTGAGGCGCAGCTGAGAACTGAGGTGTCTGCGGGGGAAGTGGGGGCGAGGGGTGCGGGGGCAAGGGGGGCGGGGGCGGAGCGTAGGGATGTGCCCCCGGCTGCGACTGCGCACCGGCCTGCCTTGGCGGCGGCGTGTCCGAATGCGGCGTGAACCTGGGGCGGCCGGGTGGGGGAGGAGGAACACCATCCTCTTCGGGGCGCTCACGCGAGTAATCGTCGGGCGAAGGAGGCTCGCCGGGCCGTGTCGGCCTGGTCATCCGCTGCCTCCAGATCTGCCGTCTGCGGTGCGCTCACTCCGCCGTCGGTGGACCCACCGCGCCACCGACGCCAGCACGAGAACGCCCAGCGCCGCGCCGATGAGCACGAGGAGAGCCCGCCCGTACCGGGTGACCTCGACGCTCAGCGACTGCGCGGTCCAGGTCATCGGCAACTCGTGCTTTGTCTCCAACTGTAGCTGGAGCACCGTGGTCCCGATGCCCGAGGAATGCACCGTCATCCGCACGGGGGCCGTCTTGTTGGGCAGCACCGTGATCACTTCGTTGATGTTCCCGACCGAGAGCTGGGTGCTCTCCGGTATCGCTACGAGCCTGACCTGAACCGGCAACAGCCCAGTGTTCTGCACCGATACCGGTGCCGGCCCGGATTCACCGGCCAGCAGCAGCTTCGTCCCTGTCAGGATCCGCACCGAGTGCGTGCCGTCGTTCAGGTAGGTCCCGAGTTTTTGGAGCGCCAGGCTGCCGGTGGCCGCGCCCGCGCCGCGCCAGGCCGTCGACTCGGTGGCGACGGTCGCCTCCTCGAGGGTTTCCTGCAGGTCGAGTGACGGATGGGAGATCAGGTCCTCGTAGAGCGCCAGGTTCGAGTCGACGGTCCGCACCTGATCCAGGTAGCCGCTGCTCAGCTCGTCGGGCCCGATCCGGTAGGCGGGCAGCGACTTGTGCGCCGTCAGCTTGCCCGCGGCGATGGTCTGGGTGGACAACGGGACCTTGCGCAGCCACGGCGCCGAGTCGGTCAGCGCGAGCAACCGGGAGGCCTCGGCCGCTGACGGGTCCCAGTTCCGCGGCGGCGCGATCACGAGGGCGCGCGTGGTCTTGTAGAAAGGGGCCTCCGCGGAGATCATCGCGGTCTGCGCAAGGAAATCCTGCTCGGCGGTGAATTGCGCGCCAGCCGACGAACCGGCCGGGGCCGAGCCGATGACCCCGGTCAGCTCGGAGTCGGCAAGCAGCACCGGCATCGAGCCCCCGCTCAGCGTGGTGGTCTTCGCGAGGGCGTTGTCGTAGGGGGCGTCCGTGGAGGGCAGCTGGCTGCTGTTCAGCACGACAGAGGAAATGCGGCCGTCGCTGGCGAGGCTGGCGAGCACGCTCGCGTCCGCGACCCCGTCGGCTGGCCAGGCGATCGCGGGTGCCCCGTCGTCGCCACTGCTCTCCCCGTCTATCCCGAACGGACGGGACAGTATCTGGCGGGCCACCGTCTCGCCGAGATGGTAGGCGGACTTCAGGTCGTTATCGAGCCCGGCATGGCTCAGCGCCGAGACGTCGACGTCGGCGTACGGGGTAAGGAACATCGGGTCGTTCACCGTGCCGGTGCTCAACTCGGTAAGCCAGTTCGCGGCCGCCTTGCTGGCCGGTTTGTGCGGCGAACCGGTGCAGGTGGCGTCACCGCCCACCGCGTAGTTATGGGTCATCACTTCCGCATCGGAGAGCACCGCCGGGTCCACGGCCCAGGTCAGGTGATCCCGCCGCGCCCATTGCTGACCCACGGTAAGCAGCGTGCTGAGCCGGCCCCCGGAACTCAGGCTACCGACGAGCGAGTTCGTGGCTAGCGTCTGCGGGCACGGATCCCGCCGTGGCTGATCGATCAGCGGCCAGATCCATGAGGTGTTGAGCGCATCCGCGCTGCCCTTGCCCGGCCAGAACGGCAGGAAGGTGCGGTCGGCGGTGATGGGGGTGCCGTCCGCATACTCGGCCTGCGCGGCGAGCGGGTACACGCCGAAGGTGCTGTAGCCCGCCGCCGCGGCGCTGAACGACGCGGACCAGCGCACGGTCGCGCCGCTGTGCAAGGTGCCGCGCAGCGCATAGGTGGCATCGAACTCGGGTTGCGGAAATATGTAGCCCAGGTTGTTTCCCGCCGCGTAGCTGTCCATGTCCGCCCGGGTGGTGAACCATTGCTGCGCGGAAAGCAGCTGCACCTGGATGCCCGGCAAGGGCGAGCCGGTATCGTTGGTTAGCGTCCCGCTCACGGTGACGGTCGAAGTCGAAGTCGCGTAGCTGGGGTTCACCGCGTCGATAGAGATGGTGAGCTGGCGCGGGGAAGCACCGTCCGTTCCGGATGACTGGTTGAGCGCTACCGCTGCCTGGGCATGGGCCGCAATCGCCGGTACGGCGAGAAGTGGTCCGGCCAGAGCAAGGAAGCAAGCAATCAGGGTACGACCGACAGTGCGCACGCTTCGCATGCTATTGCCGTTCGCTGGAAAGGATTGGGCTAGTTAGCCTCGATGCCCGTGTCAGACTCCACCTCCATCGCCCCAATGCGGCCTGACCAGCGTAAGGCGGCGGCGGCGCTGCTGCGTACGCTCACGCCATCCGCGGCCGTGCTCGGCGAGCTTTTCGCGCGCGCCGGACACGAACTGGCGCTCGTCGGTGGACCGGTGCGGGACGTCTTCCTTGGCCGCCAACCGGGAGACCTGGACCTGACCACCGACGCGGTTCCCGAGCGGGTGCTCGAGCTCACCAGGAACTGGGCGGACAAGACGTGGACGGTGGGGATCGATTTCGGCACGATCGGCCTGCGCAAGGGCGACACCGTTTTCGAGATCACCACCTACCGCAGTGAGCGGTACGGGCCGCGCTCGCGCAAGCCAGAAGTGAGCTACGGCACGTCGCTTGAGGAGGATCTCGCCCGCCGCGACTTCACGATCAACGCGATGGCCTCGCGGCTGCCGTCCTACGAGCTCGTCGACCCGTTCGGCGGGCTGGCGGCGCTGGGGGAAGGCGTGATCCGCACGCCAGGCCGGCCGGAAGACTCGTTTTCCGACGATCCGCTGCGGATCCTGCGCGCCGCCAGGTTCGCCGCCGGGCTGGGGTTCCGGGTCGTCGACGAGGTGCAGGACGCGATGCGGGCACAGGCCGACCGGCTGTCGATCGTTTCCGCCGAGCGGATCACCGACGAGCTGACCAAGCTGATGCTGACGCCAGATCCGGCCGCGGGGATCGACCTGCTGGTCCGCACGGGAGTCGCCGATCAGGTGCTGCCCGAGGTGTCCGCGCTGCGGATGGAAGTCGACGAGCACCACCGGCACAAGGACGTATACGAGCACAGCCTCGTCGTGCTGCGGCAGGCGATCGACCTCGAGCCGAGATACGGGCTGTCCGGCGACCTGGTGCTGCGGCTCGCCGCGATCTTGCACGACATAGGCAAGCCGAAGACCAGGACCCTGCTGCCAGGCGGGAAGGTGGCCTTCCACCACCACGAGGTAGTAGGCGCGAAGATGGCGCGCAAGCGGCTGAGCGAGCTGAGGTTCGGCAAGGAAGTGGTCGCCGAGGTGTCCCGGCTCGTCGAGCTGCACCTGCGATTCCACGGCTACGGCGACGG
Source organism: Trebonia sp. (assembly GCA_035571275.1). Classification (GTDB taxonomy): domain Bacteria; phylum Actinomycetota; class Actinomycetes; order Streptosporangiales; family Streptosporangiaceae; genus Trebonia. The sequence continues at coordinate 18,153 of DATMKQ010000298.1, read as the reverse complement.
CGAGTGGACGGATTCCGCGGTCCGCAGGTATGTGCGTGACGCGGGGCCGCTGCTGACCAGGTTGCACGCGCTGACCAGGGCGGACTGCACAACGCGGAACGCCCGCAAGGCCGCCAGGCTCGCCGCCGCCTACGACGCGCTCGAGGAGCGCATCGAGGTGCTGCGCGAGAAGGAGGAGCTGGACAAGATCAGGCCCGAGCTCGACGGCGTGGAGATCATGGCGCTGCTCGGCCTGCGGCCGGGGCCGCTGGTCGGCCAGGCGTGGAACTACCTGCTCGAGTTGCGGCTCGAAGAGGGCGAACTAGGCCGGGAACGGGTCACTGCCGAGTTGCTGCGGTGGGCGCGGCGTGAGGGGATCCTCCCGTCGGCGTCTTCGTCAGAGTGAGCGCGCCGTACGCGAGGCCCGCCGCCAGGTACAGGGCGCCGACCACGAGCACGAGCCCATAGGACTTGCCGGTGTCCGGTATGAACGGCACGGCGATCGCCGGGCCGACGACGTAGGCGACGTTGTACAGCATGTCGTAGATCGAGAAGACGCGGCCCATGTACGCGTCGTCGATCTCCTGCTGCACGGTCGTGTCCACGCAGATCTTCACGCACTGGGCGGACAGGCCCATCATGAACCCGAGGATCAGGAAGGCGACCTGGTTGAACGTCGGGCCCAAAACGACCGTGACGATCGCGCCGACGACCAGCCAGGTGGTGATCCAGCCGTCTTTGCCGACGCGCTTGACGCCCTGCGGCGTGACCACGGCCGCCAGCCCGAACCCGATCGCCGAGGTAATCACGAGCAGCGTCGCGTGGCCGAGCGCGTTGTTCCCGTTGCTGCCGTGGTAGAAGTAGTTCCTGTACAGCAGCAGCGCAGCGACCAGCAGCGTCCCGTACAGCGCCCGGTGCACGGTGACCGCGCCCAGCGCGTAGGCGGCCTTCTTGCGCTTGCCGAGATGCTTGAGCCCGGCGACCAGGCCGCGCGCGACGTCCATCAGGTCGGACCAGACGCCCGCTGTGGCGGGCGCCGGATCGTCGCCTGTGCCCCGGCGCGGACCGAGCAGGTCCCGGGACATGCGCATGCCGAGGAACGACGCGGCCACGTAGCAGACGCCGCCGAACCACAGCGTGGCCGCCGAGCCGGCCAGCCCGCCGCCCGTCGCGAAGTGGACGCCGAGGCCGACCACGCCGCCGACGAACCCGAGGATCGTGCCGGTGGTCGGCGCGACCGCGTTCGCCATCACCAGCTTGTCGTTTTGCACCACGTGCGGCGTGCCCGCGCTGACGGCGGACAGGAAGAATCTGTTGACGCCGAGCACGGCGAGCGCGCACACGTACAGCGGCCAGCCGGTCTGCCCGCTCAGCACGACGAAGCCGGTCACCCCCACCATCGCGGCCCGGATCAGCGCCCCCCACACGATGATCTGCCGCCGCGACCAGCGGTCGATGAAGACCCCCGCGAACGGGCCGATCAGCGAGTACGGCAGGTAGAGCACGGTGAACGCGTATACCGCGCGGGCCGGGTTGGGAAACGACTGCGCGTCGAAGAACGCATAGGCGGCGAAGCCGGCGTTGAAAACGCCGTCACCCGTCTGCGAGACGAGCCGGCAGGCGAACAGCTTGCGGAAGTCCCGTTCCGCGAGCACGACCCTGAGGTCGGCGATGTATGAGGACCCGCGCTCCGGCGCGCCAGCGGTTACGGCGTCCCCTGCGCTACCGGGCACCGTGCCATCTCGTTCCGCCCCTTCGGACACCTGCTTAGCTTAGTGCCGGACGCTACGGGAGCTTGCCGGCCGCCAGCTAAGTCCGGACAAAAGTAATCGCGGGCCGGACGCCGTTGGCCGGCCCGCGATTAGCGCGTTGGCGCTGGTTAGCGCTCGACTTCGCCCGCGATGAACTTCTCTACCAGGTCGTGGCACACGTCGTCGCCGAACTGCTCGGGCGGCGACTTCATGAAGTAGGAGCTCGCCGAGATCACCGGTCCGCCGATGCCGCGGTCCTTGGCGATCTTCGCGGCGCGGAGCGCGTCGATGATGACGCCGGCCGAGTTCGGCGAGTCCCAGACCTCGAGCTTGTACTCAAGGTTGAGCGGGACGTCGCCGAAGGACCTGCCCTCAAGCCGAACGTAGGCGAACTTCCTGTCGTCCAGCCACGGCACGTGGTCGGACGGACCGATGTGCACGGCTGCCTTCTCCATCTCGTGCGGCACCTGGGAGGTCACGGCCTGGGTCTTGGAGATCTTCTTCGACATCAGGCGGCTGCGCTCCAGCATGTTCATGAAGTCCATGTTGCCGCCGAAGTTGAGCTGGTAGGTACGCATCAGCTCGACCCCGCGGTCCTCGAACAGCTTGGCCAGCACGCGGTGCGTGATCGTGGCGCCGACCTGCGACTTGATGTCGTCGCCCACGATCGGGACGCCCGCCTTAGCGAACTTGGCCGCCCACACCGGGTCGGAGGCGATGAACACGGGGAGCGCGTTGACGAACGCGACCTTGGCGTCGATCGCGCATTGCGCGTAGAACCGGTCCGCCTGCTCCGAGCCCACCGGCAGGTAGCTCACCAGAACGTCTGCGCGGGCCTCACGCAGCGCCGCCACCACGTCAACGGCTGGCTCGTCGGACTCGGTGATGATCTCCCTGTAGTACTCGCCGAGCCCGTCGAATGTCGGTCCGCGCTGCACGAGCACGCCGGTCGGCGGCACCTCGGCGAATTTGATCGTGTTGTTCTCGCTGGCGTAGATCGCCTCCGCGACGTCGCGGCCAACCTTCTTAGCGTCCACGTCGAAGGCGGCGACCACCTCGATGTCAGACACGTGATAGTCGCCAAACCGCACATGCATGAGGCCTGGCACGCGAACTGCATCGTCGGCGTCCTTGTAATACTCAAGGCCCTGGACGAGCGAGCTCGCGCAGTTGCCCACCCCCACGATGGCGACGCGCACTGTACCCATCAGGATGACTCCTTCTCGCTTTCGCGATCCATGTCGGTCTGGTCCGCGGGCGGGTAGGGTCCGCTCGCGGCGCTGCTGGTTTTTCCTGTTGGCGGAGACCAGCCGGCCTCTGACTGCCGTTCGGAGGCGATCAGCTCGTTGAGCCACCGCACCTCGCGCTCCACCGACTCAAGGCCGTGACGCTGAAGCTCAAGGGTGTAGCTGTCGACCCGCTCCCTGGTGCGCGCGAGGGCCGCCCGCACCCCTTCCATCCGGTCTTCGAGTCGGCTCCGACGGCCTTCGAGGATCCGCAGCCGGATGTCGGCCCTGGTCTGGCCGAAGAATGCGAAGTGCACGCCGAACTCGTCGTCTTCCCAGGCGGCGGGACCCGAATCGGCGAGCAGGTCCTGGAACCGCTCCTTGCCCTCGGCGGTCAGCCGGTAGACGATCTTCGACCGGCCGGCCCGGCCCGCTCGCGCGGGCGAAGCCGCCCGCGCCGCTTGCCGTGCTTCTGCCGCGGCCGCGTCGTCTTCTTTGGCGATGAGGCCCTCGGCGTACAGCTTGTTCAGGCAGGGATACAAGGTCCCGTAGGACAGCGCTCGGAACGTGCCGAGCAGCACATTCAGCTGCTTGCTGAGCTCGTAGCCGTGCATCGGCGCCCGGTGCAGCAACCCGAGCACCGCGAATTCCAGTACGCCTGTCCGGTTACGGCCCACGGCATCCCCCCGGCGGTTATGGTTAGGTGTATCAAGTCGATATCTCTTGCCGATATCTCGGTTCGATATATCGAGTCGAACGGTCACAGCATACGCAACGGTGTCTGATCCGGCAACCGGTCGCGCTGAGCGAGCCCCGGACTGTGCCGCAGGCTCGGCTTGGCGGGGCTTTCCGACGTACCCTGTGGGACATGGCATCACGGCGATCCGTTGTGGACTACGGGCTTGCCCGGCGCGCGACACTGGCGTCGGTGTACGCGGGCCACACGACGGTCGCCGATGTCTGCGACGCGCACCCGTACCTGTTGCGCGCGGCCAAATTCCACGGCGAGACGACCGACGTCGGCTGCCCGATCTGCCGCAAGACCAAGCTCACGCACGTCACCTATGTCTACGGGGACGAGCTCGGTCAGTACGCGGGGCGGGTCAAGCGAGGACCCGAGTTGACGGAGATGGCAGCGGAATACGGGGAATTCAGGGTCTACGTCGTCGAGGTCTGTCAAAGTTGTGGCTGGAACCACCTCGCTACGTCGTACGTGCTCGGCACTGGCGAGCCGCCCGCGCGCCGCGGGCGCCGCGCACGGAGCGGCCAGTAGCTGAAGCAGCCTGTGACGTGGCGCGGACGCTCCGGTTACGTCACAAGGAGGCAATTGCCGAACGAGCCAGGACGGTTCACGGCAGCGTGTAACGTGTGGGTTCGGCGGGCCGGGTCGCTCGCCGTCTCGATGCGCGTGCCTGATCGGGCCTGACGACATCCCAGCCAGGAGCGGGCCTGCGGGCCCGCTCACAGCCACAGCGAGGGACGTGTGAGTAGCAACGACTTTGACGGGCCGAATCGGCCCGCTGGAGGGCGGGGAGCTAACGAGTACCTTGGCGGCGGGCGAGGTGCCGGCGCTGGAGGTTCCGGGGCGCGGGAGACGGGCAGACACAGCGCAGGCCGGAACGGTGATGGCTCTCGCGGCGGCTACGCGCGCGGGAACGGCAAGCCCGGGAACGGGAAAGCCGGGAAGTACCCCGAGCCGGAAGGCTGGGGGGACGACGGTTTCTGGCGCGACTCGGGCATCGACTCGGACTACGAGACCGGACTGAACGGCGCGGTCCGTACCGACGGCAACGGCCCGCGAGGCGACGGCGGCTATAGCTACTGGGCCGACGACAAGGGCTGGCAGAACTCCCCGGGCAGCGGCGCCGGCTCGCGCGGGGCCGACAGGGACGCCACGCCTGGCGACGCGACGCGGGCGGACTACGGCGCGGGAGCGGGAGCTGAGTTCGGGGCGGCGGCTAGCTACGGGCCGCCCGGCGGCCAGGGATACTACGGCGGCGCTGACCCGACGGCCGCCTACGGCAACGGTCCGGGCAGCGGGTACGGCCCGCCCGGGCCGCCCGGGGCGCCCGGGCCAGGAGGCCCGGGCGGGCCAGGACGTCGTGGCCCGGGGCGCGGCGGGCGCGGCGCGGGTCCCGGCGGTCCCGGCGGCCGCGGTCGAGCCAAGATGAAGGGCCGCTGGTGGCGGCACTGGACATGGAAGAAGGCGGCCGCTGTCGTCGGCTCGGCGTTCGTGCTCTTCTTCCTGCTGCTCATCGGGGCCTACGAGTACGAGTACCACTCCACGCAGCTCCCGACGCAGGAACTGGTCGCGGACACGTACCAGAACTCGACGGTGTACTACAGCGACGGCAAGACCCCCATCGGCACCTTCGCCATCTTTGACCGGCAGATCCTTAACTGGAACCAGATCCCGGCGGTGATGGACGACGCGGTGATGGCGGCGGAAGACCGTAGCTTCATGACGGAGGGCGGCATCTCTCCGACCGGTATCTTGCGGGCCGCCTGGGACGACCTCACCGGCAGCGGCGGCTCGCTGTCCGGAGGTTCGACCATCACCCAGGAGTTCGTCAGGCAGTACTACGCGGGCATCGGTACCCAGCAGACGCTAGGCCGGAAGATCAAAGAAGCCTTCGTCGCGATTAAGATCTCAAAAGAGAAGTCCAAGCAGTGGATTCTCACCAACTTCATGAACACGATCGACCTGGGGGACAACGCTTACGGTGTGGCGGCCGCGTCGCAGACGTACTTCGGGGTGCCGGTGTCGAAGCTGACCGTCGCGCAAGCGGCGGTCATCGCGGCGATCATCCAGCAGCCGAGCAACTACTGGCAGCCGCAGTACCGGCCCGAGCTGATCAACCGCTGGCACTACGTGCTCGACGGCATGGTGAAGATGGGAAAGCTGTCTCCGGCGGCGGCTAACGGCGAGAAGTTCCCGAAGATGCTCACCGACTCGGGTACGCAGCAGCAGGGAACCTCGAGCAGCAACGACCCGTGGGCCCCGTACATCATGAACGTGGTCGCCAACGAGCTCGAGGGAGTCGAAAAGCTGTCGCTGGCCCAGTTGGAGACCGGTGGGTACAAGATCGTCACAACGATCAGCCGGCCGATGGAAGTTCAGCTGTACAGTGCCGTGGACCAGAACGAGACGCTGATGAAGCAAGACGGCGGCGCGCTGCCGCCGTACGCGCTTGTCGGCGCCGAGCTGCAGAACCCGGCGACCGGGGCCATAGTGGCCATGTACCCGGGCCGCGGCCAGAACATGTCCAAGTCGCAGTGCCTCAAGTATCACTGCGACGACAACACCGCGGTTTACGCCAGGGAACAGGTCGGGTCGTCGTTCAAGCCGTTCGTGCTGGCGACCGCCGTGAGCGAGGGCATGAACGTCAAGACCAGCATCCTGAACGGCTTCAGCCCGCTGTGGGTCCCGCAGGACCAGCCGCCCTACCAGATGATGCTGTCGGCCCGGTCCGCGGCCAAGGCCGAGCCTGGCGCCTACGAGATTCCCAACGACGGGAACGTGGTCTTCGGACCGATGAACGTCCAGAACGCGCTCGCCCAGAGCTCCAACACCGCCTTCGCCGACCTCACGCACCGGGTCGGCACCCCGCAAATCGTGCAGGTGGCGGGAGAGATGGGCGTGAACCTGGAGCCATATAAGGACGGCGGGTCTGGCCTGGCCACCTATGAGCATGAGGTCGGCATGGCGCTCGGCATCGCCCCGCTCACGGTCAACGAGCAGGACTCGATGCTGGCCACGATCGACGACAACGGCACCCACCACTCGGCCCATGTCGTCGACTGGTATCAGGCGCCCGGCGGTCCTGTGCAGCACGGCATTGTCAGCACCCAGGTGGTGCTCAGCCCCGCGCTGGACTCGCAGGTGCAGTACGCGATGGAGGCCACCACCGTAGACGGGACCGGTACCGCCGCGGCGATGAGCGACGGTCGGCCGATCATCGGCAAGACCGGTACCACCAACAGCGCGCTGTCCGCGTTCTTCATCGGCGCCATCCCGCAGTACGCGCTTGCCGTGGGCATCTTCACCGAGAGCCAGGCCCCGACGACGACCGAGACGCTGAACGGACTCGGCGGGAACGTAGGCGGTGGGTTCGGTGGATACTGGCCGGCCCGGATCTGGAACACGTTCGCGCAGAACGTGTTCCTGAAGCTGCCGGCCGAACCGTTCCAGTCGCCGGTGTTCACCGGCGCCAAGTGGAACCAGGTAGGCAACCTGCCGAAGAAGAAGCCACCGAAGAAGAAGCCGCACAACCAAAACTGCACGCAGGGGCACTTCATCTTCAACTGCCCGACGCAGCCGCCTGGCCACGGTCACGGCCACGGCCCGACCCAGTCCCCGACTCCGACGGCCACGCAGACGTTCCCCACCGGGCCGCCGACGCCGACGCAGACGCAGACCCCGCCGGCGACTTCCACGGCCACCTCGACAGCGACGCCGAGCAACAGTGCGACCGCCACGCAAACACCTCCTCCCGGCTTTGGCGGCGCGGCGACGGTCGGCGGTGCCCAGGCGGGGCTGGCCCTCGGCGGCATCCTTTCCGTGCTGCCGGGTTCCCTGCTATGGGCTCGCGTGTCGCGGCGTCGCAAGCGCCGCCGCCCGGGTAGCCCCGGGTAGCGGCGGGGACCGGGCGGGGAACAGTGCGAACTCCGGCATTTGTCGGTGCAGGCGTGGCGGCGTCGGCCGTGGCCGCGGTTCTCGGTTACGCGCAGAAGCTGCCGTGCAGCTCAGGCGGGGCGTGGAACAGCTATACCGGGCAGTTCCAGCACGCCTGCTACACCGACATCTATCCGCTGTACTACAACGAGGGACTGTCCTCGGGACAGGTGCCTTACTCGGGGCATCCGGTGGAATACCCGGTGCTCATCGGCGCGATGATGCAGCTGGCGGGCTGGCTGGTGCACTCGGTCAGCGACCCGTTCTCGCGCGGCAGGGACTTCTACTACGTGACTGTCGTGCTGCTCGCGGTCTGCCTGGTCGCCGGCGTGCTCGCGACGGGGTACGCGGCTGGCCGGGAGGGTGACGGGCAGCTCAGGGCCACCCTGATGACAGCGCTGTCGCCGGCGCTGATCCTGGCCGCGTTCATCAACTGGGATCTGCTCGCGATGGCGCTCACCGCCGGCGGCATCGCCGCGTGGGCGGCGCGCCGGGAGTGGCTCGCCGGGGCGCTGCTCGGCCTCGGCGTGGCGACGAAGTTCTATCCGCTGCTGTTCTTCGCCGCGCTGCTGCTGCTCTGCCTGCGCACAGGGAAGATCCGCGAGCTCTGCCGGACGCTGGCCGCCGGGGTGATCGCCTGGCTCGTAGTCAACCTGCCGATCGCGATTGTCGCGACGGCGGGGTGGGGCCGGTTCTACGCGTTCAGCCGGTCCCGCGGCGCCGACTGGGGATCTGTCTGGTACATGTTCGAGCACTTCAGCCTGCCGGTGGTGGGCAATTCCTCCATCGGCCAGCTGAACCTGGTCACGTCGGGGTGCTTCGCGCTGGCCTTCGTCGCGATCGCCGTCCTCACGCTCGCCGCCCCGCGCAGGCCGCGGCTGCCGCAGGTGTGCTTCCTGCTGCTCGCGTCCTTCCTGATGCTGAACAAGGTCTGGTCGCCGCAGTACGTGATCTGGCTCGTCCCGTTCGCGGTGCTCGCCCGGCCCCGGCTCTGGCAATACATCCTCTGGCAGCTCACCGAGGTGGCCTACTTCTTCGGCATCTGGTTCTACTTCTCGTATATGTACAACGCCCCTGGCACCGAGGTGAGCACCGGCTGGTACTTCGGGATCTTGCTGGCCAGATTCTTCGCCGTGGGCCTGCTCGCCGCGGTCGTGGTGACCGATATCCTGCGCCCGGAACGGGACTTGGTGCGCCTTTCCGGGCAGGATGATCCGGCGGGCGGTGTGCTGGACGGCGCCCTGGACCGGATCGTTCTCAGCTGGGAGCGAGGCGCGCGGCGTCCCGCTCAGTTGTCAGAGAGCTTATCCCGTAGCCAGCCGATGTCGGCCGGCAGCCCAGCCTCGGGCGTCTCGCAGATGACCGGAGCACCGGCCGCGCGTACCACGTCGAGTAGGACGGCGGGGTCGATCGTGCCCGAGTCGAAGTTCGCGTGCCTGTCGGCGCCCGAGGCGAACTCGTCACGGGAATTGTTGCAGTGCACCAGGTCGATCCGGCCCGTGATCGCCTTGACCCGGTCGACGACGTCGCCCAGGTCGATGCCGGCCGAGTTGGCATGACAGGTGTCCAGGCAGAATCCGATCTCGCCGCCTTCCGGCGCGGCTCCGGTCACCGCCTCCCACAGCCGCGCGATGGCGTCAAGTGACCTGGCCATGGCGCCGGTCCCGCCCGCGGTGTTCTCGATGAACATCGGCAGCGGACGCGCTATCCGCTCGATCGCCTTTCGCCAGTTCTCTAGGCCCTCGGCCGGGTCAACACCGGACGTAACGTGCCCGCCGTGCACGATTAGCGCCTTCGCACCGATCGACGCGGCCGCCTTGAGCTGGCCGTCGAGCAGCTTCCTCGACGGGATGCGGATCCGGTTGTTGGTGCTCGCCACGTTGATCACGTACGGCGCGTGGATGTAGACGTCCACGTCGGCCATGGCGTACGCGTCTCGGACGGCGCCCGGGTCGCCGCCTGGGATCACCGGCCCCTTCCAGCCCTGCGGATCGCCAAGGAAGAACTGCGCGGTCCGCGCGTCGCACGCCACCGCCTCGGCCAGCGGGTCGTCGGTGTGGAAATGCCCTCCGATGCGCACCATGGCCCGAGTCTAGTGGGGTGGCGGACCCTCGGAAGTTAGCCGGAAAAGCCGCCGTGGGCGAGACCGAGGGCCAGACCGACGAAACCCGCGATGATTCCCGTCACGATCAGCACGCGCTGCTCGCGGGTCGCCGAGATCATCTGCGTGTACAGCCCCACCAGCAGGGCGGTCAGCCCAGTGGCCGCGCTCGCCACCGCCCAGCCGAGCCCGGAGGCGCCTGACACGTTCCTGATAATCAGGCCGAGGACGAACGACGCGAGGCCGACGGCCAGCGTGAAGACAGTAAGCCCGTTCACCAGGGGATGTGGCTCCCCGTCTGAGTTCAGCGATACATGCGGAAGGTGGTGCCCGCCGGTCCTGATGGTTCCTGCCACTTCTGTCTCCCAGGGGTTGGCGTCAGAATGTGCGTGGTGGGGAGTTCGGCCAAGGGTCTTTCGTGTATGGGAGTGTTCCCGTAACCGGGGCCCAGAATCACGGAGGTCCCGGATTGGGCGCGGGTGCTCTGAACCCTTGGTAATGTTGGACGCTGCGGACCAAAGCGACGGTCTATCCGCGCAATCCGCAACCTCCTGTCACGGAAAGACCGTGACCGCGTCAGTCCAGAGGAGGCAGGGGACGCGCATGCGCCATTACGAAATCATGATCATCCTCGACCCGAACCTCGAGGAGCGCACGGTCCAGCCGTCGCTCGAGGGGTTCCTCAAGGTCGTGACCGGCGGCGGCGGCACAGTCGGCAAGCTCGATATCTGGGGTAAGCGGCGACTGTCGTACCCGATCGACAAGAAGCCGGAAGGCATCTACGCCGTCGTCGACCTGACCGCGGAGCCGGCTACCGTCCAGGAACTGGACCGGCAGCTGAACCTCAACGAGGCCGTGCTGCGCACCAAGGTGCTGCGGCCCGAGCACCGCTGACCACAACGACAATCTCGTTAGCCACTGGGAGTAGCACAATGGCGGCAGGAGACACCCAGATCACGGTCGTCGGCAACCTCGTCGCCGATCCGGAACTCCGGTTTACCCCGGCGGGACAGCCCGTGGCCACGTTCCGCATCGCCTCGACACCGCGGTTCCGCGACAACGCCAGCGGGGAGTGGAAGGACGGCGACAGCCTCTTCCTCACCTGCAACGTCTGGCGGCAGGCCGCGGAGAACGTGGCGGAGTCCCTGCAGCGCGGCATGCGGGTCATCGTCTCGGGTCGGCTGAAGCAGCGGAGCTACGAGACCAAGGAAGGCGAGAAGCGGACGGTCTTCGAAGTCGAGGTCGACGATGTCGGCCCGTCGTTGAAGAACGCGTCCGCGAAGGTCAACCGGGCCAACCGCAGCGGCGGTGGCCAGGGCGGCTCGGGATTCAGCGGGCAGGCAGCCGCCGCGTCCGGCGGCGGCAACCGGGCGGAGGCCGACCCGTGGGCCTCTGACTCGGGCGCTGGCTACTCCGACGAGCCACCGTTTTAGATTTGGGGGGGTCCACCCCCCAAAGGCCCCCGGTCTAGATTTGGGCGGTCCACCCCCCCGGTCTAGCCCGGAGGGGTGACCCTCCGGGGCCATACCAGGAAAAACAGAAACCGACCATCCCTGCAGTAATGCGGGGCTCTGCTAAGGAGCACCATGATGGCCAAGCCACCACTACGCAAGCCGAAGAAGAAGGTTTGCGCGTTCTGCCACGACAAGATCAGCTACGTGGATTACAAGGACACGGGCCTGCTTCGCAAGTACATCTCCGACCGTGGCAAGATCCGCGCCCGCCGGGTGACGGGGAACTGCACGCGGCACCAGCGCGACGTCGCGACCGCGATCAAGAACGCCAGGGAGATGGCTCTGCTCCCCTACACGAGCACGGCACGTTAGGGCAGGGGAGGACGAAGCGATGTCTCGTACGCCAATGAAGCTGATCCTTACCCAGGAGGTAAGCGGCCTCGGAGCGCCAGGTGACGTGGTGGACGTAGCCGCGGGCTACGGGCGCAACTACCTGCTCCCGCGCGGGTTCGCGATGAAGTGGACGCGCGGCGCGGAAAAGCAAGTCGAGCTGATCAAGCGAGCCCGGGCGGCCCGCGAGATCCGCACCGTCGAGGACGCCCGGTCCGTCGGCGGGCAGCTAGAGAAGCTGACCGTACGGCTGACCCGCCGGGCGGGGGCGAACGGCCGGCTGTTCGGCTCGGTGGGGCCGTCCGACATCGCGGCTGCGGTCCGCGCGGCCGGCGGTCCGGAAATCGACAGGCGCAAGATCGCGGTTCCCGACCCGATCAAGTCGACCGGGGCGCACCGCGTCCAGGTCCGCCTGCACCCCGACGTGAACGCCGCCCTCACCATCGAGATCGCGGCAGGCTGATCCACAGCCTCCCGGCTTCCTTTCCACAGCCCTCTCCACAGGCGGGCTGTTAGCTACGCGCACCCGGTCGGCGGCATGTCCTCATCCGCGAGGCGTGCCGTCGGCGGCGTCGTGTAATGCTGGCTTCGCCTGGCGAGCTCGGGGTCGAGAGCGCTGACCATCAGCCACAGCTCCGCCACCCGGCTGGCTAGTTCAGGCCCGCTAGATTGTCCCCGCGTATCGCTTGCTAGCTGGTCAATCGCCTCGGCGATCCGATCGACCGCATCCCCCCTGATCGAACACACACGCGAAGGATAGCCGAGTCGGCGAGCCGGGCGCAGGCACTCCGCCGGTCTGCTCGCCATGGGGTTGAGGCGGACGGTCCGCGGTCAGCACCATTCGTTCTGTATACGGGAAAAGAGCCAAGCCCGACGCGTACCGCAACACTTTTCCACAGGCAAGCGAGTCGCGCCTGTGGATTTTTATTGTGGATAACTCGGGCAGAAATCTCGCCGGGTTTTTCTCCTGCACAGCCGGTGGATGCTGTATCCGCAGGTAAACGCCCCTTTCCGGGCGCCGGGGCGACTGTGATACACAGCGATTTCCACCGGCCGTGCACAAGTTAGCCGACGGCTTCTCAACAAGTTATCCACAGGGTGCTGTGGCGGGCGGCGCCGAGTGCCGGCAGAATGTCATAGCCCCTCGATATGACGGTGTCTGAACTGGGGCGTGCCCGTTACGTCTGGGGGAGGTGGCGTCCGTTGAGCGTGGCCGAGGTGGCGCAGCGCGGCGAGGAATTCGAGCGGATGCCGCCGCACGATGTCGCGGCGGAACAGTGTGTCCTCGGCGGAATGCTGCTGTCCAAGGACGCGATATCGGACGTGATCGAGGTCATCAGGCCCGGCGACCACTACCGGCCCGCGCATCAGCTCGTGCATGAGGCGATCCTCGACCTTTACGCCCGCGGCGAGCCGGCCGACCCGATCATGGTGGCCAACGAGCTGACCAGGCGCGGTGAGCTAACCAGGATCGGCGGCGCGCCCTACCTGCACACGCTGATCGCGTCCGTACCGACGGCCGCCAACGCCGGCTACTACGCCAGGATCGTCAGAGAACGCGCGATCCTGCGCCGGCTCGTGGAGGCCGGGACGCGCATCGTCCAGCTTGGCTACACCGGCGACGCGGACGCGGACGAGCTGGTCGACCGTGCCCAGGCCGAGGTGTACGGGGTGACGGACCGGCGGATCACCGAGGACTATCACTCGCTATCGGAGATCATGCCGGGGGCACTGGAGGAGATCGAGGCGATCGGCGCCCACGGCGGCGGCATTACCGGCGTCCCCACCGGGTTCGCCGACTTGGACGCGCTCACCAACGGCCTGCACGCCGGCCAGATGGTCGTGATCGCTGCCCGTCCCGCGGTCGGCAAGGCACTCGCTCTCGACACGCCGCTCGCCACCCCCACCGGATGGACCGCGATGGGCGCGGTGCGGCCCGGTGACCTGCTGCTCGGCGCGGACGGGACACCAACCCGGGTGATCGCCGCGACCGAGGTCATGCACGGGCGCCCGTGCTACCAGGTGGAGTTCTCCGACGGCGAGGTGATCGTCGCCGACGATGGCCATCAGTGGCTGACCTGGACCTCGCACGCGGCCGGTTTCACGCCGCCGCAGATAGTGACCACCGGAGAAATGGCCAGGGCCTTGTCCTGCCGGGCCCTTGGCACCCGGTCCCGGTACGCGGTGGCGATGCCACGGCGCCTCGAGCTACCCGAGGCTGACCTGCCGGTCACTCCGTACGCGCTCGGCTCCGCGCTGGCCGGGCGGGCGCTGGCGGGGGCGGCGGGGCGGAGCAACGGTGCGTTCGGACCGTCGGGGGCGCGGTCGGGGTCGGATGGCGGGTCGGCGGGTCCGTCGGCCGGGCGCATCCCGCCTGAGTACCTGCGGGCTAGCTCCGCCCAGCGCCGCGAGTTGCTCGCCGGGCTTCTTGGCGTGGCGCGGGTAACGGGCCCGGCGCGGATCACCGTGCCAGGCGAGGCGCTCGCGGCGGATGTCCGCGAGCTTCTCCACAGCCTCGGCTTCCAGTCCACCGTGGCCGCCAAGCCCGCGGCGGGGCACGTCATCCGGTTCACTGACACCCTGCCCTGGCGGTACGTGGTCGCGGTCAGGCCGGTGCCGTCCGTTCCCGTCCGCTGCGTGCAGGTAGACAGCAAAGACCACCTGTACCTGGCGGGCCGCGCCATGATCCCGACGCACAACTCGGCGTTGGCTCTCGACTTCGCGCGCTCGGCGTCGATCAGGCACCAGCTGCCCTCGGTGATGTTCAGCCTTGAGATGGGGCGCAACGAGATCACGATGCGGCTGCTGGCCGCCGAGGCGCGAGTGCCCATGCACGTCATGCGCACCGGCCAGATGAGCGACGACGACTGGGCGCGGCTGGCCCGGCGGATGAGCGAGGTCGCCGACGCCCCGCTCTTCATCGACGACTCGCCCAACATGTCGCTGATGGAGATCCGCGCCAAGTGCCGTCGGCTCAAGCAGCGCCACGACCTGAAGCTCGTCATCATCGACTACCTGCAGCTGATGTCCTCCCCCCGGCGGGTGGAGAACCGGCAGCAGGAGGTGTCGGAGATGTCCCGGTCGCTGAAGCTGCTCGCCAAGGAGCTGGACGTGCCCGTGGTGGCGCTCTCCCAGCTCAACCGCGGCCCCGAGCAGCGCCAAGACAAGAAGCCAATGCTCTCTGACCTGCGCGAATCCGGCTGCCTTACTGGTGACACTCGGATTCTCCGGGCCGACACCGGGGCGGAGGTTACATTCGACGAGCTGATGGCATCAGGCGAGCGAGACATCCCTGTGTGGTCGGTTGATGAGCGCCTGAAGCTCGTGCCTCGCACCCTGACTCACGCATTCTCCAGCGGTGTGAAGGAAGTCTGCCGCGTTCGGCTCGCGTCCGGACGTGAGCTGCAGGCCACCGCGAACCATCCGTTCCTCACGTTCCGCGGCTGGCAGTCGCTCGGCGAGCTGACTGTTGGCTCGCGAGTGGCGATTCCACGTACTGTGCCAGGCCCGCTTCATGAGCGCTCGATGCCAGAACATGAGATTGTCATGCTCGCCCACCTCATCGGCGACGGATCGTTCGTGAAGCGCCAGCCAATTCGCTACGCGAGCGTCGACGAGGAAAACCTGGCAGCAGTCACTATGGCTGCGGCGCATTTCGGGATCACGGCGGTTCGCGACTACCACGAGCGAGCCCGATGTACGTCGCTTCGATTGCCAGCCCCCTTCCGGCTGGCACGCGGCCGTCGCAACCCAGTAGCTGAGTGGCTCGACTCCCTTGGCTTGTTTGGTCTGCGCAGTCATGAGAAGTTTGTGCCTGAATCGATATTTTCGCTACCAAAGGCCCAAGTCGCCCTATTCTTCCGGCATCTCTGGGCGACCGACGGCTCGGTGACCGTCTCGAAGTCCGGCAACGTGCGGATCTACTTCGGTACCACGAGCGAGCGACTCGCAAGGCAGCTGCAGACCCTGCTTCTACGGTTCGGGATCGTAGCCCGACTCCGTGCAGTGGGAAACACGTACGGTCACCCTCAATGGACCATCGACGTGACCGGTGTCGAGCAGCAACTGAAGTTTGTTGATGACATCGGCGTTCACGGGAGTCGCGCGTCTTCAGTGATGGAAGCCAGGGCACGCCTCCACGAGATGACGGCTGTGGGGCGTTTCGATACCGTCCCTGCGGATGTCTGGGTACGAGTGCGCGAGGTCCTCGCCGCCCGTGCCATTTCATTGCACCGGATGCAGACCAAAGTCGGGACGAGCAGCCGGGGGGATCTGAACGAAAAGATCAGTCCGAGCCGATCACGACTCGGGCTCATCGCCAAGGTTCTGGATGATTCAGAGCTCGAAATGCTGGCCACGAATGATGTCTTTTGGGACACGGTCTCCTCGATCGAGAGCATCGGCTCTCGACCTGTTTATGATGCGACTGTACTGGGCACGCACAACTTCGTAGCAAACTCAACAAATATCCACAATAGTATCGAACAAGATGCCGATGTTGTCATTCTTTTGCACCGCGAGGACGCTTATGAGCGGGAGTCGCCACGGGCGGGTGAGGCGGACCTGATTGTCGCCAAGCACCGGAACGGGCCGACCGCGACGGTGACGGTCGCGTTCCAGGGGCACTACAGCCGTTTCGTGGACATGGCACCCGGCTGAGCTGCTGTAGGGTCTCACGCCGCGTGTCGTAATCTCACCGTCGATGTCGTATGGATGACGTATACGACATTTTCGTGAGACACGCCGTCGGGCTTTGTCCGTTCTCAGTGGAGCTGGCGTTGTATCACTGTTCTGCGGGTAGATGTGGCCGAGTCTTGGCAGTTCGTCGTCAGGGCGGTTGCTTAGGTCCGTTACGTCCGTGTTTAGATGATCTGGTTCTCATCAGAGGTGGCTCGTCGCACTGAATCCGTGACGGCTGCGGAGCGGACGAGATCTGCGATAATGCAACAGTTCGGTGCCGGTACCGCAGGCTGAACTGTGTCAACGCCCGCTGTCGATGGCGAGTCCTGCAGCTTGCCCGTCATCGCGGCCGCTCCGTCGATGTTCTGTCATCTTCGCCTAGACGCCTGCACGAAAACCTCACCGAGGGCCGACCCAGGACACGATGACTGACACCCGCGCAAGGAAGAGGGCAAGAGCCGCCGACGGCCCTTCTGCAGGCGGGCAGCACTGGCGGCCGCTGGTCGCAGCGGAAATGTCAGCCCCCCGTACCCTGACCCCGGCTAGCGCTGTGATCGATGAGAACGGACGGGCGGGATCCGATGACCTCCCCAGTCCCTTAGCTCACCGCTTTCCCACGGGCGCACAGGTCCGTGCCTCGTCGGCGACGGTCAGCGAATAGTAGCGAGCGATCTCCCAGCATGTTTCGCATTTCACGCCTCTGCGGCCCAACGGCCGGGAGGCAGAGCGCAAGAAGCTGATCACCCTGTCCTCTGCCTCACCGTAACTGTCTACGAAGTCAGACGGCATCACGTGTATGAGGTGAAGCAGAACGAGCTGCGCGCAGGCCTTGCCATCGACACGGGCAGGAACCTGCACGTCATGGGAATCGAGATCAGCGTCGAGTATTTCGAGGGGATATTCGCGGATACGAACCACAACGCACTTCGGGTAGTAGAACTCGACGTTACGGGCTTTGAGAAAATCCCGTTCCTCGTGCTCTCGATGCCAGCGCGCACCGTCATACTCCACCACCAACTTGCGGCCGCTGGGCAGGTCGAATTTCATGTCGAGCCGGACTTCCCGGCCTCCGATGCGGACATGTACGTCTTGACGACCGTCACCGATCACGAAGTCGAGCAGCGCGAAGAGGTCGCCCTCCTGCTTGGAGGTAGCCCGATCGCCTGTCAACGCGCATAGACCCTGCCCGCACTTGAACTGGTAACTACCCGTAACTCTGGACTGGTTCGTTCGCATGCCGGACACCCTAACCAAGACCGCCGACATTCCGGAGGTCCTGCGCTTTCGAGGCCCCGATCCGGCGATCTGCCGATACCTACGGCATGCTACTCGACACAGGCGATCACCGTGTGTGATGGCAGCCTAGTGTCACGGCTGGCCATCAGCGGAGGTCGCAAAAAGGGGAGTTCCTCACCGCAGCCGCCGGCATACTGACATCTTCGCTGGTACGCTCCGCCAAGAAATCTCAGCGATTCTGTCAACGTGCAGGCCGCAGAGCCAATCCAGGACATGAACATTGACACGCGCAGGAGAAGGAAGGTAGGAGCCGCCCTCAAGTCCTCCCGGAGGGCAGCGTTGGAGCGCACCGAGTCTCAGCCGAAATGTCAGCCGACTGCACTTGGTGCCTGTCAGTGTCATGATCGACGAGAACGGACAGGCTTCCCGGAATTGTCAGGCACATATGGGACAGTAACCATCGAACCAGCCAGCCTGGTGGATAGTGCTTTCTCGGCGTCATTGCAGCTCGCCTGGCGCGGTCAGTGCGGTGCCGAGACCAGGCCTGCCTCGTAGGCGGTGATGACGAGCTGTACCCGGTCCCTCGCATCCAGCTTGGCCAGCAGCCGAGCCACGTGGGTCTTGGCGGTGCCCGCGGTGATGTACAGGGCGGTGGCGATCT
>DATMKQ010000297.1:0-18368 GCA_035571275.1 Trebonia sp. | reverse complement strand
CACATGCGCCGCGGTCGCCTTGGACCGGATCTCACCCAGCGATATCAGCACATCCCCGCAGCCCGGCCCGTCGAGCGGGTCCGCCGCCGGGGAGTTCAGGAAGTCCAGGGCAGCCCCGGCCATCGCCAGCGCCTCGGCCGCACTGCCGGGCACCCGATCGCCGCGAGTACACATCCTGGATCACCTCCTGGCATGACTATGAGTCCTGCTACCAGAATAGCAGTCCACAAGCATACTTCTCAAGCAGTAGTACCATGATCTTTTTTCGAAATATGAGTTCCGCATGTGAACCTTTAATAAGCCTGTGACGTCACTACCCGTGATAACAGCAAGAGGCGGCCGAGAAGGCCGCTCAGCGCCGAGAAGGCTGCTCAGCGCCGAGAAGGCCGCTCATCCGAAACGGAAGACCGGCCCGCGCGGCCGGAACGGAAGCGTCGCCCCCGCCGGGATCAGGAACGCGTGCTCCCGCTTAACGTGCACCCGGTCGCACCACCCGTCGGTGATGACCAGGACCGGGCCGTCCTTCGGGAAGTCGGCGGCCGCCTCGAGCATGTCGACGCCAGGCTGCAGCACCGTGCCGCCGCGGCCGCGGACCCGCACCCGCCCGGCGATGTCCAGCGGCGGCATCCAGCCGTTGTCGTGCGCCTGCGCGTCGCAGAAGACCACCCGGACGCGGTGCACGTCGCGGGAGACGGCGTACGAGGCGATCGCGCCGAGGGCCTTGCCAAGCAGCCGGACGTCCATCGATCCGCTCGTGTCGAGCACCACGCCGAACGTCCTGCTGTCCACCGCCTCAGGCGGCGTGTACCAGCCGGGCCGCGCGATGTCCGGAGTCGCCGCCTGCCGGCGGCTCGCCCTGCCGTAGGAGCGCCGCCGCTCCACCGGCGCGAAGTGATCGTCGAACCAGCGCGCGAGCTCGACGTCCCACGGCACCGGCGGCTGCGACAGCGCACGGATCTCCTCGATCAGCGCGGCGGGCAGCAGACCGGGTCCCGAGCCCTGGTGGAACCCGATGCCGTCGCACATGCAGCGGCGGTAGAACTCGTCCAGGTCGGTGCCGGAGACCGGGTCGTGCTCCAGCGGCTTGGGCAGGATGTCCGGCAGGCCGTAGCCGCGCAGCGTCGAGCGCTTGCGCGGTCGGCGCTCGGCGGCGATCATGTCGTAGACCTGTTCGGCCGACATGCCGCTCATTGCCCGGTCGTAGAGGGCGGCGCTCGGTACGTCGCCCACCGCCATCTCGGCGAGCCACCCATTGATCACGTAGTCGCAGGCGACGTTCCACAGCCACGGGTCCCGGCCGGCCGACCGGGTGTCGTGCCGCAGCCCCGCGTGCAGCAGTTCATGCGCGATCACGAACCGCAACTCGCCGTCCTCAAGGCCGCAGGCCGGGTTGACGTAGAGTTCGGCGGCGGCCGGGCTGACCGCGGCGATCCTGATGTCATGCGCCCGGCACACCTTCGGGTCCTCCACGAGCTTGACCGCGTCGGCCAGCGCGCCCAGCAGCGGGTAAGAGGAGACGAACCAGTCCAGCGCCAGCCGCCAGCGCGTCTTTCGCGGCCGCTTGCCGGCCAGGCTCTCCACTACCCCGCCCGCCACGTCCACCGCCGCCCCGACCGCCTGGGACAGCCCCGCGGCGAACAGATCCGTCCAGGCCGGCGGCGGCTGCCAGGTGGCCTTCGCGACCCCCTTCGGCGGGGCGGGCAGGCCCGCCCACTCCAGGTCGGCGAACGCACCCGCCGTACCGGCGTTCTTTAGCCCCGCGGGCGGGCGCCCGATCTTCAGGTGCGCGAGGAACCGGTTGACCTCCAGGCAGGCGGTGTGGTTCCACGAGGTGTCGTATCCGCCGACGCGCGACGGTACGCCAGCAGCCGCCGTCCACCCGGCCAGGCGGCGTTCGGCGAGGTGATCGAAGCCGAGGTGAAGCAGGCAGTGCGCCGCGACCCAGGCCCATTCTTCCGGCTCACCGCGACGGGTGGGATGCACGTGGATCACGCCGAGGCTGTCCACCACGGCCCACCCGTCGGCCGGGCAGCGGCTCTTTTCCTTGTCGGCGACCGTCTCGGCCTCGTACCCGAGCGGCTCGAACAGCGGATGAGACCACACGACCAGCAGGCCGCGGTGCCGATTGTCGGCGGCGGGATCGGGGACGCGGGGGGCGCGCGGCACCGCGCTACGCCCCGTCCCGCGCCGAGGCCAGCCGCGGCAGGTCGCGGACCACCTCGACCATGAACCACGACGGCAGCCTCGCGTCGCCGCCATCCGCTGTCTCCCCGGCGCCGGCGACGACCGTCTGCGCCACCTCGAGGCTGATCTCCGCCAGCTCGGTGAGCAGCGCCTTCGCCCGGTGCGCGAGCCGCACGGCGCCGGAGGAGGCGTCCTCCCGCCGCGGCGGGAGCTCCTTGGCCAGCCGGGCCCGCAGCCCCTGGGCGAGGAAGTAGCAGACGTCGCGCTCGGCGGGCTCTGACGGCCAGCCCATGGTGCCCTTCAGCAGCGCGTCGAGCGACCACGCGTGCCGAAGCTGGCGGACATACCCGCGGAACTGCCCCGCGTGCGCCGGCGACACGGTGCCCAGCGTCAGCACGCGCAGCAGATCGTCGGAGACCGGCGAGCCATCCGCGGCGCCGTAAGAGTGCAGCAGGTCGGACAGGATGTGCCAGGCACGCGGCGTCGAGAACGGCTCCTCGTGCCGTGGCGGCGCGGTCGCGAGGTGGTCGGGCCGCTGGCTGATGTAGTCGATCACCCAGGGGTGAATGCCGCTGCGCCGCGCCCAGACGAGCCAGTCCCGCGGGCTGCTGACCAGGTGGACGTGCACCATCCGGTTGATCAGCGCCGAAGACATCGGCCGGACGATCGCCGAGTCCTGGCTCCTGTTGCCCGCGCCGATCACGACCGATTCCGGGTGCAGTTTGTAGCTGCCGAGCCGCCGGTCCAGGATCAGGCTGTAAAAGGCCTTTTGCACCTCGTGGCTGGAACCGTTGAGTTCGTCGAGGAAAAGCACGTACGGCGCGTCCCGCGCGATGCTTTCCGGCGGACAGAACTTGCTGCGCGCCTTGTCGCCGTCGCCAATGATCCGGGGCACGCCGATAAGATCCTCGGCGGCGAGCTGGGTGCCGAGGAGCGTCTGGCATTCCAGTCCGACCTGCGCGGCGAATTCCTCGACCAGGCTGGACTTACCGATTCCCGGCTGCCCCCAGACGAAGACGGGCCGGACCACGGCGACGTGCAGCAGGAGGTCAGGCAGCTGAGCAGGCGTGACCGTGACGGATGCGTGCATGATTACGCTCAGCGTACATTTCGCCGAACGGAACGTCACCCGCATTTTCCTGGCGGTGGAGAGTCGGCCGGAGACCGTTCGGGATAATGATTGGGAATTTAAATGATCGTGGCGAGCGGATGTTCCATCCGCGCGGTGAACGCGGCCAGCCAGCGGGCCGCCAGCGCCCCGTCGATCGCGCGGTGATCGACCGACAGCGTGCACCGCAGGACGGTGGCGATGGTCACGGCGCCGTCGCAGACCACCGGTTGCTGTTTCGCCGCGCCGACCGCGAGGATGCCGGACTGCGGCGGGTTGATGATCGCGGAGAACTCCAGCGTGCCGTACATGCCGAGGTTGGAGACCGTGCAGACGCCGCCTTCGAGTTCGCGCTGGAGCAGCCGCCGGTCGCGGGCGCGCCGCGCGAGGTCCGCGCTCGCCCGCGCGATGCCGGACAGGCGCATGGCCTGCACGCCGCGCAGCACGGGGGTGACCAGGCCGCCGTCGGTCGCGACCGCGATCGACAAGTCGACATTGGCGTGCGTCACCAGGCCCTCGTCGCTCCACGTCACGTTCGCCTCCGGCACGTCCCCGAACGCCGCCGCCACCGCCATCAGCACGAAATCGTTGACCGAGACCTTGACCGGCGCCGTTTCGTTGATCCGCGCGCGCAGGGCGAGAAGCTCATCGACGAGGCATTCGGTAACCATGTAAAAATGCGGGACCGTCGCCTTACTCTCGGTCAGGCGCCTCGCGATAGCCCGCCGCATCGGGGTGTGCTTAACGAGATCAAAATCATTGTCCGGAACGGCGGGGGCGTGCGCCTGATCTCCTTCAGTGACTCTGGTCGGCGGGGGAGACTCGAGGTGCGGCGGCCTTGGGGCAGATTGCTGTCGGCTGTCCTTCGGAACGCCGTCAGCAATCTCCCCGGCGGCCTCCGCTCGTTGCGGCGCGGCTAGACGGTCTAGGTCTCTACGGACTATGCGGCCGTTGGGGCCCGTGCCCGCTATCGCGGTTAGGTCGATGCCGCGTTCTACGGCCAGTTTGCGGACTATCGGGCTGGCGAAGACGCGCGCCCGCGTGGGGGGTGCGCCGGCCTGGTGGCCGTTCGACTCGGGCGCGGGCGGCGGGGCGGCGCCCAACGCCGCGTCTATGTTGGCGTTCGTTTCGCCGTCGCTGACTAGCACCAGGATGGGGGCGCCTATTTCGGCTGTGTCGCCGGGGGACAGGAGCAGGCGGTCTATGACGCCCGCTTCCTCGGCGGCGTATTCGACAAGGGCCTTTTCTGTTTCTATTTCCGCTAGGGGCTGGCCTACCGTTACTTTGTCGCCGGGGGCTACTAGCCAGGTGGCTATCGTCGCCTCCGTCGCGCCAGCCAGGACGCTTGGCATTGTCACGACCGAGGGCATTACGGGTCCACCTGGCCCATCGCCTGGCGCATCTGTTCCAGGGCCGCTGCTACCTCGTCCGTGCGGGCGATCGCGGCGCGTTCTAGGACCTTTGAGATGCTGGGGCTCGCTTCGCCGCCCGTTACGCGTTCTACTGGCTGGTCTAGCCAGTCGAAGAAGCGGCGCTGGATCTCGTCGGCCAGCCATGCGCCGTAGGACGTGCCCTGGGCGCCCTGCTCGACGATGAGGACCGCGTTCGTCTTCTTGACGCTGTCGCCGACCGTCGCCCAGTCCAGCGACGCGCGGTCCAGGAAGCGCAGGTCGATTAGCTCGGCGTCGATTCCGGTTTGTTCGATCGCCTCGAGCGAGTGCGCGACCATCGACAGGTACGTGAGGACGGTGACGTCGTCGCCTGGGCGGCGGACGGCCGCGCGGCCGAACGGGATCTGGTAGTCCAGGTCGTCGACGGGGATGTCGCCCTCGCTGCCGTACAGGTCCACGTGCTCGAGCATGAGCACTGGGTCCTCGATCGCCAGCGCCGCGTTCATCAGGCCGACGTAGTCGTACGGGGTCGAGGCGGCCATGATCCGCCAGCCCGCGCTGGTCGCGAAGATCCCCGCCGGGTCCATGAGGTGCTGCGACCCGTAGCCGGACCCCATCGCGACCTTCGTCCGCAGCACGAGTGGCACCGGGTTGCGTCCGCCGAACATGTGCCGGGCCTTGCCGATCTGGTTGAATACCTGGTCGGCCGCCACCCACACGAAGTCGGGGTACATGAACTCGACGACCGGCCGGAACCGGCCGTCGAGCGCGAGCCCGCCGCCGAGCCCGGCGAAGGCGTTCTCGCTGATCGGCGTGCCCAGCACCCGGCCGGGAAACTTCTTCGCCAGGCCCTTGGTGGCGCCGTTCGTTCCGCCGTTGAGTCTGTGCACGTCCTCGCCGAGCACCACGATCCGGCCGTCTTCGCCCATCCGCCGGTCCATGACCCGCCAGACCGCGTCGATGAACTTGCCGCGCTTGAGTTCGCCGGTGAAGTCCTTCTGCTCGACCGCGCGGGCGCCATTGAGCTCCGCCAGGTCGGAGCGGATCCCGACGTCGACGAACGCGGGGTCGGGCCACAGCGCGGGCTGGATGCGGCGGGGATTGTTCTCGAGCAGTTCGCCGACGGCCAGCCTCATCGCCTCCCGCGCCTGCTGGCGGACCGCGGCGACGCCAGTCTCGTCGATCAGGCCGAGCCTGGTCATCTCGGCCGCGACCCGGTCCAGCGGGTCGCGCGCCCGCCAGGCGGCCTCCTCCTCCTTGGTGCGGTACGCGAAGGCGCTGCCGGGGAAGGGGCCGTTCTGGTGGAAGAAGCGGTACACAAGCGCCTCGATGACCACCGGGCCCTCGCCGCCGCGCAGCCGCTGCTGCGCCCGCTCCATCGCCAGGTGCACGGCGAGCGGGTCCATCCCGTCGACCCGCCAGGCGGGGATGCCGAAGCCGAGCGCCCGCGCGGACAGCCGCGGCTCGCCGGTGGCCTCCTCGACCCTGGTGGAGACGGCGTAGCCGTTGTTCTCGATGAAGAAGCACAGCGGCAGCCGCCACGCCGACGCGAGGTTGAGCGTCTCGAGCACCGACCCGATGTTGACGGCGCCGTCGCCGAAGTAGGTGACGGTGAGGTCGCTGGTCCCCGACTGCTTCTGCGCCCAGGCGTTGCCCGCCGCCATCGGCACGCCGCCGCCGACGATCGCGTTGGTGCCGAGCGCGCCGGCCTCGAACCACTGCAGGTGCATGGAGCCGCCGCGCCCGGCGCAGTACCCCTGGGCGAGCCCGAGGATCTCCGCGAGCGTGCGCTGCAGCACCTCCTGCGCCTGCGGCGTCACCAGGTCCGCCGGATCGAGGACACCCTTCGTGACGTGGGTGAGGGCCTTGGCGAGGAACTGATGGTGGCCGCGATGCGAGCCGTTGACCGCGTCCGTCGAGCGCAGCGAGACGATCGACCCGACCGCGCCGCCCTCCTGGCCGATGCTGGAGTGCGCCGGGCCGTGCACGAGGCCCTCGCCGGCCAGTTCGAGGACGGTCTCCTCGAAGGCGCGGATGAGGTGCAGCTCGCCGAGGATCGAGGCGAGCAGGCCCGGGTCGGCCGCCTTCCAGTCCGCCGCTGTCGTGGCGAGCTCGTTCCACTCCGTTCCGGGCGCTAGGCGCTTGAGCCGCGGCATCCGCATCTCCCTTGATGTCCGGGGGTCGTGCGTCACGCTACCGTGTAAATGCATCCATATCAACGTCAGATCTGGGCATATCCGTGGAAACGTTCGCCAGATCCAGGCATATTGGATACATGAGCATTCCCGGACTGCGCGGCGGTGACCACATCGGGATCACGGTGCCCGACCTGGAGCAGGCGCACGCGTTCTTCGTCGACGTGCTCGGCGCCGCCTTCGTGTACTCGCTGCCGCGGATGCGGCACGACGACGACTGGATGCTCACTCACCTCAACGTCGACCCGCGCGCGGTCGTTACGGAGATCCGGTTCTACCGCTGCGGGTTCGGCCTCAACATCGAGGTCTTCGAGTACGAGCCGCTGCCCGGTCAGCGCCCGCAGCCGGCCAACAGCGACATCGGCGGGCATCATATCGCCCTGTACGTCGACGACATGGACGCGGCCGTCGCCTACCTGCGGTCTATCGGGGTGCGGCTGATGGATGGGCCTGTCGCCAGCCGCAACGCCTCGGCGGGGCAGCGCTGGCAGTACTTCCTGAGCCCGTGGGGGATGCAGTTCGAGCTGGTCAGCTATCCGGACGGCAAGGCGTACGAGAAGGACGCGGCGGTGAAGTTGTGGCATCCAGGGCACCCGGCGGACTGATGCTGGCCGGGGGTGTCAGCAGCGTCGCCAGCCACCGGATCGCCGGCAGCCTGCGCACCGCGATCCTGGACGGCAGCTACCTGCCGGGGGAGCGGATCAGGCAGGAGGACGTCGCGGCGCGCTCCGGCGCCAGCCGCATCCCGGTCCGCGAGGCGCTGCGGATGCTGGACGCCGAGGGCCTGGTCACGCTCGTCGCCAACTCCGGCGCCTGGGTCACCGAGCTCACCCTGGACGAATGCGCCGAGACGTACATGATCAGGGAGCGCCTCGAGCCGCTGCTCCTTCGGCGCAGCATGCCCCGGCTGGACGCCGCGGCGATGGACCGGCTCGGCCGGCTGGCTGGCGACATGGAGACCAGGGCGGGTGTCGAGGCGTTCATGCGCGCCGACCGGGAGTTCCACTTGTCCAGCTACTCCGGCGCCGCGTCGGGCCAGACCTGGCAGATCATTCACCGGCTGTGGAACACGACCCAGCATTACCGGCGCGAGTTCACCAGGCGCGCGGTTAGTTCGGCGGGGGAGTCGGGCCTGGCCGTCACGCACCTGGAGCACCGCCTGCTTCTCGACTGCATCCGCAGGCAAGACCGGGACGACGCGGAGCGCGTGCTCGTCACCCACATCCGGCGCACCCGCCTGGAGCTGGTAAAGCATCCGGAGATCTTCGCGGAAGGAGACCGTCAATGACTGGCGCACTGGGCCACTTGGGAGCACCGGGCCACATGGGAGTGGACTACGAGGAGCGCGTCGACTTCGGCCGGCTGCGCGAGTACCGGATGGCACGCGCCAAGGCGGCGCTGGAGGCGAGCGAGTGCGGCGCGTTCCTGCTGTTTGACTTCTACAACATCCGTTACACGACACAGACCTGGATCGGCGGCGCGCTCGGCGACAAGATGATCCGCTACGCCCTGCTGCTGCGGGACCGCGACCCGATCCTGTGGGACTTCGGGTCGGCGGTGCGGCATCACAAGCTGTACTCCCCGTGGCTCCCCGAGGACCACTGGCGGCCTGGGTTCCTGGGTTTTCGCGGCGCGGTCGCTCCCGCCGCCGGGCTCATGCGGGACGCGGTCACCGAGATCAAGGGCCTGCTGACCGAGGCCGGCGTCGCGGCCGAGCCGCTCGGCATCGACATCGTCGAGCCGCCGTTCCTGTTCGAGCTGGAACGCCAGGGCATCGGCGTGCGCGACGCCCAGCAGGCCATGCTAGACGCCCGCGTCATCAAGTCGCCCGACGAGATCATGCTGCTGAACCAGGCCGCGGCGATGGTCGACGGGGTCTACCAGGACATCGCCGACATGCTCAAGCCCGGCGTGCGCGAGAACGAGATCGTCGCGCTCGCGAACAAGCGGCTCTACGAGCTCGGCAGCGACCAGGTGGAGGCGGTCAACTCGATCTCGGGCGAGCGCTGCAACCCGCATCCGCACAACTTCACTGACCGCATCATCCGGCCGGGAGACCAAGCCTTCTTCGACATCATCCACTCGTTCAACGGCTACAGGACCTGCTACTACCGCACGTTCGGCGTGGGCAGCGCGACGCCGAGCCAGCACGACGCGTACAAGCAGGCGCGGGCATGGATGGACGCGGCGATCGACGCCGTAAAGCCCGGCGTGACGACCGACGTGGTCGCCCGCGTGCTGCCGAGGGCGCAGGACTTCGGCTTCGACAGCGAGCTGGCGGCATTCGGCTTGCAGTTCGCACACGGCCTCGGCCTCGGCTTGCACGAGCGGCCGATCATCTCCCGGCTCAATTCCCTGGAGCACCCGCTCGAACTGCGGGCGGGCATGGTGTTCGCCATGGAGACGTATTGCCCGGCCTCCGACGGCACCTCCGCCGCGCGCATCGAGGAGGAGGTCGTCGTCACCGGCAACGGCACCGAGATCCTCACCAAGTTCCCCGCCCAGGAGCTATTCGTAGCGAACAAGTACTAACCCGAGGGACGCAATCGCCCCCGCGGTCCCATCCGCCCCACCGGCCCGCCGTCCGGCCCGCCGTCCGGCCCACCGGCCCGCCGTCCGGCCCACCGTCCGGCCCGCCGTCCGCAGATGAGTGGCCCGTTCATCTCGCTGTAGGCAGCTGGATGGGACATTCATCTGATGCGGCAGGGCTCGCTGCGGGACACTTGGGGCATTCCGTTGCCCTTTGGCTGATGGGAGTAGCTCGGTGGACTTGTCTCATGACGAACGCGATAACGCGCCAGCCACATCGGGCGTCAGCCGGCGGACGCTTATCGGTGCGGCCGGGGCGATCGGAATCGCGGTCGCGGGGTTTGCTGCGCTGCCTGCCGAGGCGGCGACGACGGCCGCGTCGACCAGGAGTTTCCTGGGCAGCAACCAAGACGTTTTCAAAGACATCAGGGACGGGGAGAAGATCTCCGGCGTGCGGTATCCCGGCGTCCCTGGGCTGCGCGGCTTTCGGGTCTACGGCCTGAAGCCCGACGGGCGCAAAGATGAGACGGACCGCATCGCCAAGAGCTGGCCGGCGCCGCCGGTCGCCAACGCCGGCCCGAGCGTGTATTCCATCTACCCGGTCCCTGAGCACGTGTTCAACGGCGATCTTCATGGCCCGCTGAAGAGGCTGATCGCCACCGCGCCGCCTGGTTCTTACCTGACGACCTGGCACGAAGCGCTCTCGCTGCCCTACCCGTCGTATATCAACAGCGCCAACATGTATAAATTGCACGCTCATATGAACGAGATAACGCGGGGCACCCACGTCACATACGGATCGATCTTTGGCGGCGGCGACCTCGCGACGCTGTTCAAGTCGGTGCCGCCTAACCTCGGCTTCTACGGGCTCGACCTGTACGGCAACGAGGGCATCGAGAAAGGCGTGGCCCGGCTTGACCAATTCATCGAGCTGGCCAAGCCCAAGGACACCAAGACCCCCGGCTATCCGCGCATCGTGCTCCCGGAGTGCAACATCCACCAGGAGGCGCTGCGGCCGGATTGGTTCGAGGCCGTTTGCGAGCGCATGCACGCGTACGGCTCTCACTCCATCGGGGTGCTGACCTTCTGGAATCCCACTGGCCCACTGTCAGGCCCGTGGGAACCGAAGGACAAGAAGACGATCGCCGCCATGAACGACATCATCGACAAGATCTTCTAGCGCCCGTGGCGGCGAGCGCCACCCCGGCCGTCCACCGGCCACAGCAGCCCCGAGAGCCCGCCCGCGAGCGTCACCCGCTCCGCGACGGTCTCCCGCCCGGCCGCGGCGCTCTGCGCGTCGGTGACATACGGATTGGAGAGCGGCACCTCCTCGCCCGCCACCGTCATGGTCCTGACCGCGAATGGGTCCCGGTCCGCCCTGCCGTACACGGCTAGGGGGCCGTCACTTGCTCACGCGGCTGCCTGGCCCTGCGGGAGTGCTCGTCGGCCAGCAAGGCGATCACAAAGCCGATGACGCCGAACTGGATGGCCAGGTCGGCCAGGTTGAACGAGCCGTTCAGCGCGCCCAGGTGGATCCAGTCCACGACCGCGCCGCGGCCGAAGCCGCAGGCCCGCAGCAGCCGGTCCGCCAGGTTGCCGAGGGCGCCGCCGACCACGGCGGCCAGGCAGATCGCCATCGCACGTCCGCGCGACCGCAGCGCGAACACGATGGCCACGCCCGCGATGGCCGCGGCGACCAGGGTGACGAGCACCGGGTAGCCCGCCGCGATGCCGCCGTTGGCCCCGGTGTTGCGCACCAGCCTGATGTTCACGAAACCCGTGCCGGCCACGGTTGTCCGTGCGGCCGAATGCGAAGCCAGCACCAGCGTCTTGGTGATCTGGTCCGCGGCCACGATCACCGCCGCCAGCGCCAGCATCGCCAGCCTCACCCGCGGCGACCTGGCCGCACTGCTCTTCGGAACGATGCTGCCCTGAGGAATGATCGCCACACCACGACGATACGCGCACCCGTGCGATGATGGCCTCGATGAAGCCGGCCAAGCATTCCGTGGCGGTCGTCGTGCGGGCCGCGGACGGCACGTTCCTCGTCGTACGACGTCCGGAAGACCCGGACGACCCGCTGGCCGGCCTGTGGGGACTGCCCGCGATCACGCTGCGTGAAGGGGAGGACGAGCAGGCGGGCGTCGTCAGGGCGGGGCGGGCCAAGCTCGGCGTGGACCTCGCCGCGGGCCGCAAGATCGGGGAGGCCACCGCCGACCGCGGATCGCATCTGCTTCGCCTGTCGGACTACGAGGCGACCGTTGTCGCCGGGACGCCATCGGTGCCGCAGGACGACACCTCGATGACGCAGTACGTGGCCACCATGTTCACCGACGACCCTACGGTGCTCGGCGAGGCGGCGGCCAAGGGCTCGCTATGCGCGCGGGTCTTCCTCGAGGCGACCGCGAGCGCCGAACGGGACAGGGTGGCCGCCTTCCGGCGGCGGACCGGGCTTGACCGGCTGGTCGACGTGCACACTCATTTCATGCCGGACCGGCTGCTCGCCGCGGTCTGGGCGTACTTCGACGCGCGCGGGCCGCTGCTCGGACGGCCCTGGCCGATCAGGTACCGGGAGCAGGAGGAGCGCAGGCTCGAGGTGCTGCGCGGGTTCGGCGTCCGCGCGTTCACCTCGATGCTCTACCCGCACAAGCCCGGCATGGCCCGCTCGCTCAACGACTGGGCGGCCGGGTTCGCGGCCCAAACCCAAGACTGCCTGCACACCGCGACGTTCTTCGCCGAGCCGGAGGCCGCCGATGACGTGCGGCGCGCGGTTTCTCAGGGCGCGCGGGTGTTCAAGTGCCACCTGCAGGTGGGCGGCTTCGATCCCAACGACCCGCTGCTCAACGACGTGTGGGGGCTGCTCGCCGAGGCCGGCATCCCGGTGGTGACGCACTGCGGGTCGGGCCTGGTGCCCGGCGCGCATACCGGCCCGGGACCTATCGCGACACTGCTCGCCAGGCACCCCCGGCTGCGACTGGTCATCGCGCACCTGGGGATGCCCGAGTACGCGGAGTTCCTCGGCCTCGCCGAACGCTACGACCGGGTGCTGCTGGACACCACGATGGCGTTCACGGCCTTCGTCGAGGCGACCGACCCGTTCCCGCGGGCCGAACTGCCCCGTCTTGAGGCCCTTGGCGACCGCGTCCTGCTCGGCACCGACTACCCCAACATCCCGTACTCCTACGCGGACGCGCTCGAGGCCCTGGAGCGGGCCGGCCTGAGCACCGGCTGGCTGCGTGCCGTCTGCCATGACAACGCCGCTGCCCTGTTCGCGCTCTGACTCGGCACAGGGCATTACGCTGCGTGCCCGGTTTCCCTGTGAGCCCTGTGGCTAGTGGGGTTTACGGACCGAATTCCCGGACGTTTGCGCTGGCCAGAGGGTGATGATCAAGAAAATCCCCGCGCGGGTCTGTTATCGAGGTGCCACGCAGTGTTACGGTCGCATTGGGACCACACAGATGCGGGGGCTCTGCGAATGGTTGTTACCGAGCTGCTCAGCCAGCGCACCGAACGGCGAGTTCGGCGCGATTGGAGGACGTCAGCCGCCTGCCGGACGGCGGATCCGGAACTGTTCTTTCCGGTGTCGTCGGTCGGCCCGGCCCAGGAGGACATCGCCGAGGCCAAGGCGGTCTGTGGCTCGTGCCAGGTGCGTCGCCAGTGCCTCCAGTTCGCGCTGGCAACCCATCAGATGTACGGGGTTTGGGGCGGTACAACCGAGGAAGAGCGCAGAATACGCGTCCGTGAGCAGCGGGAGCGCGAGCGCGACGGGGAAAAGGCCGGCGCTGGCCGGTACGCGTGACGTCGGCCGTTGCTGAAGTTGAACCAGATCGCGCGCGCGAACGTAGTAACAACCAGACGGGTGGAACCGGATGGGGGAAACCGGCGGCGCTCTGGGGGGACCGCCGCCGGACGCGCCGGTGGCGGTGGCATGGGGCGCCACCGCCACCAGGCGCCGTCTAGCCGGCGGGGGCGTCGAGCAGGGTAAGGTCCTCATCGGACAGGCGCAGCGCCGCCGCGGCCACGTTCTCCGCCAGGTGCTCGGGGTCGCCGGTGCCGGGGATGGCGAGCACGTTGGGGGCCTGGTGCAACGTCCACGCCAGCCGGACCTGGGCCGTCGTCGCCTCGTGCCGCCCGGCGACCTCGGCGAGCGCGTCCGTTTGTGTGCCGCTGCCGTCGGCCGCGTGGCGCTCCCCGGCGATCGCGAAATACGGCACGAACGCGATGCCCCGCTCGCTGCAGGCGCGTAGGACGTCGTCGTGCTCCCGCTCGTCGAGGCTGTACATGTTCTGCACGCACACCACGGGGGCGATCGCGGTCGCCTCGGCGAGGTGCTCGACGGTCACCTCGGAGATGCCCAGGTGGCGGATCAGCCCGGCCTCGCGCAGCTCGGCGAGCGCGCCGAAGTGCTCGGCGATGGATGGCTGGCGCATCCGGCGCAGGTTGACGACGTCGAGGTAGTCGCGGCCGAGCTGGCGCAGGTTCTCTTCGACCTGACCGCGCAGCTGGTCGGGCCTGGCGGAGTACCACTCGCCCCAGGGGTCCCGGCCCGGCCCGACCTTGGTAACGATCACCAGGTCGTCGGGGTAGGGCGCCAGCGCCGTGTTGATCAGCTCGTTGGCTGAGCGCAGCGGGGAGAAGTAGAACGCCGCGGTGTCGATGTGGTTCACCCCGAGCTCGACCGCGCGGCGCAGCACCGCGATCGACTGTTCCCTGTCGCCTGGCGGGTTGCGGTCCCACGGCATCCTGCCGGGCAGCCGCATCGCGCCGAACCCTAGCCGGTTGACTTCCCTGTCGCCGAGCCGCCACGTGCCCGCGGCCGCCGCGCTTGTCCGGTCCATCCGGACAGGCTATCGGCGCCGGGGAGCGCGGCGACCGGAGCGCCTGAGCGCGCCGGCGAGCACCCGCACGGCGCACAGCGACGCCAGGGTAATGATCGTCACGTCCACCGCGGGCACCCAGCGGACCTGGTCGCCCTTCACCACGTAGACGCCCGCCGGCAGCACCATCCCGCCCATGCCCCCGCCGACGTCGGCGCGCCTGGAGTCCTGCGCTGTCACGTCTTGGTCTGTCGCGTCTTGGTCTGTCGCGTCTTGGTCAGTCGCCTCTTGGTCCGTCGCGGCCGGCGCGCTCGCGACAGTACGGGAACGGCCCCCGCCCCCGCCGCCCGCGACCAGCGCTACCGGAATGATGAGCGTGCCGTCCTTCTCGTACGCGGCGCCGAACGCGCGGCGCACGCTGAAGTTGTCCGACGCTTTCTGCAGCAGGTTCCCAGCATCCATGTCAACAGCCTCCCCCGATGACCGCTCCCCGATGCAGGCTAGCGGGTCAGGCCTCAACGTCAGCCAGCGGGATCGGGGCGCAGCCAAGCACCACGGCGCCCGCATCGCCGTACCACGCATAGAGGGCGCCGTCGCGTATCTCGCCGTGCGGACGCGGCTGCGTTGTCGTCGCCGGCCAGGGATCGTGCGTGGCCTCGGCGACGTAATCCTGCAACTCGTCCAGCGCCTGGACGGCGAGACCGACGAGGTTCTCCTCGTCGGTCTCGCCGTAGACGCCGAAGTTGTCACGCATGTGGCTGCCCGCCTGCCCGGCGTGGCCGTCGACGGAGTACCACAGCATTCCGTCGCCGGCTTCGACGTGGAACCCTTCTGGGACTATCGCGGCGAGCCGTTCAGCGAGAATCCGGGTGAAGCGATCCACGTCTACGGTCACGGACCGCAGGCTATCCGGTTCTGGCAGCCAGCCGAAGTAAATGACCCGGTGATCACGAGGTCCGCGTTGCCCGTCTCGCCGCCCACGTCCACCCTGAAGGTGAACGTGTCGCTGTAGCTGATGAAGTCATAGTCGTGATCGGGGTTGTAATTGCCGTGGAACTGGTACCGGCAGTACTTCGTGTGCTGGGCTTGGGTGCCCTGCCTCTTGCCGTTCCTGTGCCACGCCATTCCGTGTTCGTGCACATCGGAGATGACGATGGAGCACAGGCCCGTGCTGAGCCGGTAACCCCAAGGGCCGGTCGTCCCGCCGCACCTGTGCTGGAACGTGTAGTCTCCGTCCGCGTCCTTGAAGCTGTAGAGGTGGTCGCAGTACAGGTACGCCCCCTTCGGACCGTGCGCCGACGGGGTCGCCGGGCTGGTCAGGCGGGCGAGTTCGGACTTGACCCGGGCCGTGGCGGCCGCGGTCATCGGTTGGTCGAAATGAACGGTGAGGACCGCGCCGGGAACATCCAGCGTGGCTTCGTTGCCAGAGACTCGCGTGGACTGTGCCTGACCGCTCGCCGCCAGCGCTGGCACCGCGGCACCGAACAGGACCACGAAGACGCATGCCAGCAGACACACAATTCTGTTGCGAATCATCTAATCGCCCCGTTTCACATATACAACATGTGATCACGCTATTAGTCGCAAATCATCTCATGTGAGATGGCGGGTGAACCAGTCCGCGGCGAGCGCGGTCACCTGGTCGAGCGCGCCCGGCTCCTCGAATAGGTGCCCGGCGCCTTCCACGACCGCCAGCTCACTCGACGGCAGGTCACGCCGGGCCGCCTCGTTGAGCTCAAGCACCCGCGTGTCCTGCTCGCCGACGATCAGCAGCACGGGTGCGCGCACCTGGCTGAGGGCCTCGCCCGCCAGGTCGGGGCGGCCGCCGCGGGAGACGACCGCGCGGACCTGACCCGGACGCCGCGCGGCCGTGGCGAGGGCGGCCGCCGCCCCCGTGCTCGCGCCGAACAGGCCGAGCGGCACGCCGCGCGTCACCGCCTGCTCGTCCAGCCAGCCGATCGCCCCGGTCAGCCGGCGGGACAGCAAGGCGATGTCGAAGCGCAGCGCGGCGTCCCGCGCGTCCGTCCGCTCCTCGTCGATGGTGAGCAGGTCGAACAGCAGCGTGCCCAAGCCCGCCCGCGTCAGGCCGTTGGCCACCGCCTTGTTGCGCGGGGAAAGCCGCGAGCTGCCGCTGCCGTGCGCGAAGACCACGATGCCCCGGGCCTCGTCGGGCAGCGCCAGGTCCCCGGGCAGCGTTACTCCATCGGCCTGGAACGTTACGGCCAGGATGCTCGCCATCGCATCTCAGTATGCCCACCAGGTGCCGGGCTGCCAGTCCAGGCCCGCCCAGGCCGCTCGGGCGCTCGCGAACGGGTCGGCGCTCACGCGGCAGCCCGCCGGGTCGAAGACCATCGTCTTCCTGTCGTCCGTGGTGTACCGGGCCCAGCCGGGGTCACCGGTCACCGCGAACGCGCCCCAGGCGGCGTGCAGCTGATTGGACAGGGCTTCGTCGCCGCCGGCGTCGCCGCCCAGCCAGATCGCCCCGCCGTCGGCGCCGTGCGCCGCGTAGGACAGCGGGGCGAACGCGGCGAACATCTCGTAATCCGGTGAGTCCGGGCCGGGCAAGCCCGTGTACGGGCCGTCGTAGCGGGACCGGAAGACCGGCGCGTGCCTGCTCTGCGCGTCGACGAGCCGGCCGACGCGCACGTTGTACCGCTCATCGCTCATTACGGCCACGCGCAGCGCGGTCGCGTCCAGGTCCGGGTGGGCCGCGGCGGCGGCGGCGAGCAGCGTGCCGGCGGCCTGGTCGCCGAAGTACCCGGCGAGCACGCGGTCCGCCTGCTTGGCCGCGTCGGGCGCCATGAGCTGGTACAGGACGCACTCCCTGGCGCAGGTCTGGGCGAGCAGCGGGATCCCGGCCGCCGACCCGGCCTCGATCGCGGTCAGCGGATGGCCGGTGAGCGCGACACCGTCGACCGACGGCCGCCAGATCCAGCTCGAGCGCGGCGGTGTGGCGATCGCCATCTGCGCGTTCAGGATGTCGGCCGCCGGGACGGCGCGCACGTTCGCCGGGGAGGTGCCGAGCTCGCGGAAGAACCGGGCGGTGAGGTCGCGCGCCTGGTCCGGGCTTTTGACGTGGTCGCCGCCGCTGGAAGACGCGGCCCGCCGGATGAGCCCGCGGGTGAGCGGGGACGCGAGCAGGTTGGTCACCGTCTTGCCGCCCGCCGACAGCCCGTACACGGTGATCGCCGCCGGGTCGCCGCCGAAAGCGGCGACGTTCTGGAACGTCCACCGCAGCGCCGCGATCTGGTCATGCAAGCCAACCGCGCCGGACGGCGCCTCCCCGTCCAGGTCGAGGAAGCCGAGCGCGCCGAGCCGGTAGTTGAACGTCACCACGACCAGGCCATGGCTGCGCGCGAACGCGGCGCCGTCGGCCGCCATCTCGGTGCCGGTGCCGGTCTCGTAGCCGCCGCCGTGCACCCAGAACAGCACCGGGCGGTCCGCGGCGCCGGCCGGGGCGGTGACGTTGAGGTACAGGCAGTCCTCGTCGAACGGTGGGGGAGCCGCACCCGGCTCGGGGAACTGCTCGGGCGGCTGGAGCGAGCGGAATCCGTAGCCGGTGGCGTCCCGCGTGCCCGGCCACGGCACCGGCGGCACAGGCGGGCGGAGCCGGAGGTCGCCGACCGGCGGCCGCGCGTACGGGATGCCCCGCCACGCGTAGACGCCGTCCGCGATTTCCGTCCCGCGTACCTTGCCGTACGCGGTCTGCGCGATCGTCATGCGGTTCACCTCCGGGGGAGGATGCCTTGCGATCGTAACGGCATCGAGCATGGCCGGGGAAGCACGCGACGACAGACGGGGGACGCGGGATGGGCGCCGAGAGCGAGCGGGTGGCCGGATTCGGCCGGCTCGAGGACGGGCTCCTGCAGGCCAGCGACTGGTACCGGTGGGGCCCCTACGTCAGCGAGCGGCAGTGGGGGACGGTCCGGGAGGATTACAGCGCCGACGGCGACGCCTGGGACTGCGTACCGCACGAGCACGCCAGGTCCTACACCTACCGGTGGGGCGAGGACGGCCTGGCCGGCTTCAGCGACGTGCACCAGCGGCTCTGCCTCAGCCTGGCGCTGTGGAACGGCCGCGACCCGATCCTGAAGGAGCGGGCCTTCGGGCTGACCGGGGCGCAGGGCAATCACGGCGAGGACGT
>DATMKQ010000296.1:0-2237 GCA_035571275.1 Trebonia sp. | reverse complement strand
CCGCGAACCGGCCGCTGCCTCGCACCATACCGGGCCAGGCGGCGGCGGGTTCCTCCGCCAGCGGAGTTCGGCGCGATCGGGGCGCGGGAAAGCCGGATCACGGGCGCTGGGGATCGTGAATCAGAAGATTGCGGAGTTTATGCCGATCGCGTCAACCTGGACGGCGGGCTTCGCGTCTCATCAATTGAGGCTCGGCGAAAGCGGGACGTCGAGCCTCGTTTGCTGCCCGGATCCTGCGGGCGCCCGCACCCGGCGCAGGATAATGTCGCCCAGATGAAACCGCCGAACATCCCGGCCCTGTCCGACGGCATCGACTGACTTTGAGGGGCGGCAGGGATCGTGGACGATATCGACGCACGCATCGTGGCCGCCCTGATCAGGGACGCCCGGGCCAGCTATGCCCTGGTCGGCAGCGAGGTCGGGCTGTCCGCTCCGGCGGTCAAGCGGCGAGTGGACCGGCTCCGGGCCTCGGGCGCGATCACCGGCTTCTCGGCCCGGGTGGACCCGGCGGCCCTGGGCTGGACGACCGAGGGGTACGTGGAGTTGTTCTGCGGCGGGCACACCTCGCCCGCGGAGATCGCCGCGGCGGTCCGGCGGTACCCCGAGGTAGTGGACGCCTGCACGGTCACCGGGGAGGCGGATGCCCTGGTCCACATCAGGGCGGCCGACGTCAGGCACTTCGAGGACGTGATGGAGCGTATCCGGGCCGAGTCGTTCGTGGTCAGGACCAAGAGCGTGATCGTGCTTTCCCGACTGGTCGACCGGGCCGATGTGCTGGCGCCGTTGCGCTGAATCGGATATATGGGGGGCGGTTGACCAGCTAAAGTCGTGCCCATGTCGGAGTTTGAGCAAGAACCGAGTGCTAATACCGGGCGGTTCCGGGCCTTTGTCGAACGCGGCGAGGACGACGCTTCGCGGTCGCGGCGCTCGCCGGTGTCGCCTGCCGTGCTGATCGTCGGGGGCGTGGTGATCATCGCGATCATCATCGTCATCGTGGTCCTAGCCTAGTCGTTACCTGGCCGCAGCCTGCCGTCCCGCGCCGGCTCAGCTACGGGTGACATCCTGTGGCTATGACGACCGCGCCTGCGAGCACCGGCGCCGCGGACCATGCGGCCGATCATGAGGATCAGCATCGGCTGACCGCGGTCCAGGGGCTGGCCGCGCTTTCCCTCGACGCGCTGTCCTCGGTCGCCTACGGCCCCGAGGCCATCCTCGTGGTCCTGGTCGCGGCGGGCGCCACCGCTCTGCACTACTCATTGCCGATCACCGGCGCGATCGTCGTCCTGCTCGTCGTGCTCGTGGTGTCCTACCGCCAGGTGATCGCGGCCTTTCCGAACGGCGGCGGCGCGTACGCCGTGTCCAAGGCGCACCTGGGTACCCAGGCCAGCCTGGTCGCCGCCGCTTCGCTGATCGTCGACTACGTGCTGAACGCGGCCGTCGGCGTGTCGGCCGGCATCGAGGCCCTCTACTCCGCGTTCCCCGTGCTCTATGGCGCCAGGGTCTGGCTGTGCCTGGCCGTGCTCGCCCTCATCACCGGCCTGAACCTGTGGGGCGTTTCGGAGTCTGCGAAGGTCTTCACGGTCCCGACGCTGCTGTTCATCCTGTCGATGGCGGCGGTGATCGTCGGCGGCCTGATCCGCACCAACCCCGCGGTGATGCTCAACCATCAAATCGGCCCGTCCACCGAGGCGGTCGGCGTCCTGCTGCTGCTGAAGGCGTTTGCTTCCGGCTGTTCGGCCTTGACCGGGGTCGAGGCGATCGCGAACGCCGTGCCGGAGTTCCGCAAGCCGCGGGCGCGCCGCGCGCAGCACACGGAGATGTGGCTGGGCATCCTGCTCGGCACCATGCTGATCGGGCTGGGAATCCTGATCCGCAAGTTCCACGTGGTGCCGCACTCCAATATCACCGTGCTCGCCCAACTCACCGAGGCGTCGCTCGGTCGCAATTTCGCCTACTACGCGATCGGGCTCATCACCACGGTGCTGCTGGCGCTGGCCGCCAATACCTCGTTCGGCGGCCTTCCTGTGCTGGCGTCCCTGCTGGCCAAGGACAATTTCCTGCCGCACATGTTCGGGTTGCGCGCGGACCGGCAGGTACACCGCTACGGCGTCGTCGTGCTGGCCGTCCTCGCCGCCGCGCTGCTCGTGGCGTCGAAAGGCGACACGCAGGCGCTGGTTCCGCTGTTCGCCGTGGGGGTGTTCGTCGGATTCACGCTGTCCCAGTTCGGCATGGTCAAG
>DATMKQ010000295.1:0-2829 GCA_035571275.1 Trebonia sp. | reverse complement strand
CCGACGAAGCCGATCGGGATCGTGAAGTACTGGAAGTTGCCGAGGAACCACAGCATGCTCTGCTGCCAGGTCTTGCCGTGCCGCTCCGGGTCCGGGATCCAGTCGATCGAGTGCACCTCGATCTGGCCGAGCAGGCCGCCGTCCTGTTCCTGTGCCGTGACGCCCGGTGCGGCCATGGGGCCTCCTCAGGTAATCTCTTGGCACATATGGTGATCATTGGTTTCCTGGCTGTCAACCCTTGTTTCATAACGCCCGGAGGTGTGCGATAGAGGGTGGCGGTGTGCGGTAGAGGGCGGCGGGCGTCTGCGATAGTGGCGGGCTCGGGCGGGCTCGCTGGGTTCGGGGCGGAGGGTGCCAGTGCCAGGCACGAGTGACCGGCGCGGGCCGGAGGATGGCGGCGATTCCCGGCGCATCGGCGCGCAGCTGCGCGCCGCCCGGCTCGCGGCGCGGATGAGCATGGCCGAGGTGGCCGAGCAGAGCGGGCTGACCAAGGGCTTCGTGTCCAAGCTGGAGCGCGACCTGGCCAACGTCTCGGTCGCGTCGCTGCTGCGGCTGTGCGACGCGCTCGGCATCTCGGTCGGCGCTCTGTTCTCCGAGGCCAAGGGTGAGGTCGTCAGGCACGACGGCTATCCGGCGGTCAACTTCGGCGGGCTCGGCGGGGTCACCGAGTACCTGCTGACGCCGTCCGGCGAGAAGCGGATGCAGGCGATTCTCAGCGACATCGAACCGGGCGGCGGGAGCGGTGACGAGCCGTACTCGCTGCCCCTCGACGTGGAGTTCGTCTTCGTCCTGGACGGCAGGCTCGGGCTGAACGTCGCCGGCGAGGACGTCGTGCTCGAGCGCGGCGACGCGTTCACGTTCCCGTCGGGCAGCGAGCACACGTGGCGGGCGGTGCAGGAGTCCGGGCTGACCCGGGTGCTGTGGGTGCTGTCCCCGGCGCTGCCCGACTCCGACGGCTGGCAGCAGTTCCGGTAGCTGCCCGTTCCGGCCCCTGAATCAGGCCAGCCGGACGCGGACCGGCAGCTCCCGCAGGCCGTTCGTGAAATTGGACCGGATCCGGCGCGGCGGCCCGGCGAGCTCGAAACTGGCGACGCGCTGCGCCAGCGCGGCGAGCACGACCTTCACCTCGAGCCGGGCCAGGTGCGCGCCCAGGCACAGGTGCGGGCCGCCGCGCCCGAAGCTGAGGTGCCGGTTCGGCGCGCGCCCGACGTCGAAGACGTCCGGATCTGGGAACTCCGCCTCGTCCCGGTTGCCCGACACGTACCAGAGCACGACCTTGTCCCCGGCGCGGATCGCGGCTCCGCCGAGCGAGGTGTCCGCGGTCGCGGTGCGGCGCATGAAGTGCGTCGGGCAGGTCCACCGCAGCACCTCATCGGCGGCGCTGTCCAGCAGCGCCGGGTCGGACCGCAGCCGCTGCCACTGCTCCGGGTGCTCGCAGAACGCCAGGACCCCCTGGGCGATCGCGATCCTGGTGGTCTCGTTCCCGGCGACGACCAGGATCGAGAAGAAGTTGTCGAGGTCGGTCTCGCTCAGCCGGTCGCCGTCGACCTCGGCGCGCAGCAGGGTGGACAGCAGATCGTCGCCCGGGGCGTGGATCCGCCCGGCCACGATCTCGCGGCCGAGTTCCCACAGCTGCTTGCCGTACGGGCTGCGGAACGGGAACCGCCGGTAGGCGTCGGTGTCGTCGCGGCCCCAGACCACGTCGGTGACGTCCGGGTCGGTGTTGGCGATCAGCCGGTCGCCGAGGTCGATGAACGTGTCCAGGTCGGCCTCGGGCAGGCCCATGATCCGGGCCAGCACCCGGATCGGCACCTCCTTGGCGATCGCGTCGACGAACTCGAGCTCGCCGTCGATCAGCCCGGTGTCGAGCACGTGCTCGGTGAGCTGCTCGACGAAGTGCTGGTATACCGCCGTCGCCCGCTGCGAGAAGCTGCCGGACACGATCTTGCGCAGCTTGGTGTGTTCCGGCGGGTCGGTGTCGATGATCGTGCGGCGGGCGATCATGTCGTCGTCGGTCGGCTCCTCGAACGAGATCCCGCGCGCCGATGAGAACGTGCCAACATCGCGGCTTGCTGCGACAATGTCTTTGTAACAAAGGACTGACCAGAAGCCCGAACTCGGCGGCGCCTCGTCATGCCAGGCGACCGGCGCCTCCCGGCGCAGCCGGGCGAACTCGGGATATGGAACGTCCCGCGCCCACAAGTCAAGATCGGTCAGGTCGACAGGCCCGGTCATGGCATTTAGTTTGGCACCAAACGAATGACCGGGCAACGGCGGGACGTGCCGCGGCAGGGACAGGCGCGGCACGCCCGGCACGGCCTGGCGCAGCAAGCCGCAGTAAGGGGAGGATCGGTCCATGCGAGTCACCGTCATCAGCCACCACGAGGAGGACTCGGCCGGGTTCATTGGCGCGGCGTTCGAGGCGCGCGGCGCCGAACTGAGCGTCACCCTCGTCCCGAAGGAGGACCTGCCCTCGCTCGACGGCGTCGACCACGTCGTGGTGCTGGGCGCCGTGTGGGCGGTGTACGACGACAGCCCGGACCGGGCCTGGATCGCGGACGAGCTGGCCTGGCTGCAGCGCGCCGACGAGGCCGGGGTGCCGGTGCTCGGCATCTGCTTCGGGGGGCAGGCGCTGGCCGCCGCGTTCGGCGGGCGGGTGGAGCCGTCGCCGCGCAAGGAGATCGGCTGGTCGATGGTCGAGTCCGTCGACCCCGGCCTGATCCCGGCCGGGCCGTGGCTCGAGTTCCATAACGACCGGTTCTTCCCGCCATCGGAGGCGCGGATTCTCGCCCGCAACGACCTCTGCGTGCAGGCGTTCACCCTGCG
This sequence comes from Trebonia sp., assembly GCA_035571275.1. Lineage (GTDB taxonomy): Bacteria > Actinomycetota > Actinomycetes > Streptosporangiales > Streptosporangiaceae > Trebonia. The sequence continues at coordinate 3 of DATMKQ010000295.1, read as the reverse complement.
CAG
>DATMKQ010000294.1:0-61272 GCA_035571275.1 Trebonia sp. | reverse complement strand
CGCCCGCCGCCCGCCCGCCGCCCGCCCTCCGACTTCCGCCTTCCGCCCGCCGCCCGCCCTCCGCCCCCCGCCCTCCGCCGTCGCCCGCCGCCGCCGAGGCCGAGCGACGCTCAGTCTTCGTCGCTCGTCGGATCCCAGATGGTCGGGATGGCGGGATAGCCGCGGGAAAGCTGGAGCGCGTAGGCGGGCAGTTCGGCCAGGACGGCCTGATGGCGCTCGCGCGCCGCGATCAGCGGCTCCCGGCCGACGATCTTCCCGTCCCTGACCAGATCCCGCAGCAGGACGCGGTCTGTCGGGGCGGGATCGGGGGGGATCAGGCTGATCCGCTCGCTCAGCGCCTCGCCGGCGTTGGTGCGGCGCCTGACCGCCCACTTGCGGCCGCCGCGACCGGGCTTGCCGACCGAGCGTTTCGCGACCGGCCACAGTTCCCCGGCGGCGGCGAGGTTCTCTCCTGGGCCGACGGCGCCGTGCGACCGGGCCACCAGCTTGTACACCAGCGCCGCCGTGGGCGCGCCCGACCCGGTGACCAGCGACGTGCCGACTCCGTACCCGTTCACCGGGGCGACGGCCAGCCCCGCGATCGAGTACTCGTCCAGATCCCCGGTCAGAATGATCCGGGTGTCACTGGCGCCGAGCGAGTCAAGCAGGGAACGCACCTGGACCGCCAGGGTCGGCAGGTCGCCGCTGTCGATCCGCACCGCCCCGAGCGAGGGGCCGGCCACTTCGATCGCGGTGCGCACGGCCCGCGCGACGTCGTAGGTGTCCACGAGCAGCGTGGTTCCCGTGCCCAGCGATTCGACCTGGGAGGCGAACGCGTGCCGCTCGCTGTCGTGCACGAGGGTGAACGCGTGGGCCGAGGTCCCGCTGGACGGCACCCCGTACTGGAAGCGGGCGCGCAGGTTGGAGGTGGATGCGAACCCCGCGATGTACGCGGCGCGGGCGGCGGCGACCGCCGCGGCCTCGTGGGTGCGCCGCGAGCCCATCTCGATGAGCGGCCGGCCGCCGGCCGCCGTCACCATCCGGGAGGCGGCAGACGCGATCGCGCAGTCGTGGTTGAGGACGGACAGCGCCACCGTCTCGAGGATGACCGCCTCGGCGAACGTGCCCTCGACCACCAGAATCGGCGACCCAGGAAAGTAAACGTCTCCTTCGGCGTAGCCCCAGACGTTGCCGGCGAACCGATAGGATGCCAGGTAACGGAGCGTGGGTTCGTCTACGATCCGGGAGTCACGTAGGAATGACAGCTCTTCCGGCCCGAATCGGAATCGCTCGATGGCGTCGAGCAGTCGCCCGGTGCCAGCGACAACCCCGTACCGGCGGCCATGCGGCAGGTGCCTGGCGAAGACCTCGAACACAGCGCGGCGGTGCGCCGCGCCGCTGTGCAGTGCGGCCTGGAGCATGGTGAGTTCGTAGTGGTCAGTCAGCAGCGCGGTCCCCACTGCCCCGTTCACCGCTTCGTCCGCTGCCCCGGAGGTCGCAGACGTAGCGGAAGTAGCGGAAGCGGCAAAGCCACCCAAGTCAGGGGGTTCGCTGTTCTCCGGTTTGCTCACAGGTGGAAGACTACGTACAGGGAGGTGCGTACGAGTGAGCGTGGCACCCGCTGAGGTAGATCTGCCGCGGTCGGCGGATGAGACGGTGCCCGACAAGCCGTGGGTCACGATCGTGTGGAACGACCCGGTCAACCTCATGTCCTACGTGACCTATGTGTTTGAGCACGTCTTCGGCTATCCGCGCCCGAAGGCAGAAAAGCTCATGCTGGACGTGCATCACAAGGGCAAGGCCGTGGTGGCGGTCGGTACTCGTGAGGCCATGGAGCACAATGTCGAGGTCCTGCACGGCTATGGTCTGTGGGCCACCGTGCGGCACGATCAGTAGCGGTGCCTAACCGACAAGCGAACTACAAAGAGTAAGCCGAGATGGAGATGTTCCGATCCACCAAGGATGGCGGGGCCAGTGTCTGGCTGTCCGCCGGCGAGGCGACGCTGCTGCGCACGCTTCTCGTCCCCGTGATGGAACTGCTCGGCGAGGGCTCAGGCTCAAGCAAGCCCGCCGACGTCATCGACGACCTGGAGAGCGCTTTCACCGACGAGCGACCGCAGATGCCAGACGATCCTGTGCTCGCGCGGCTGCTGCCGGACGCCTACCGCGACGACCCGGCGGCGTCGGGCGAGTTCCGCAAGTACACCGAGTCGAGCCTGCGTGAGTCCAAGAAGTACTTCGCGCAGACCATGCTCGACACGCTGCCGCCGAACGGCGGGCGGGTGAAACTGACCGGCGACCAGGCCAGGGACTGGCTGAGGGCGCTGAACGATGTGCGGCTCATGTTCGGTGTGCGGCTCGAGGTGACCGAGGACTTCGAGGAGCAGCTCGCCGCGATGGACCCGGGGGACCCGAAGGTCGCGGCCTTTGAGGTATACGGCTGGCTCGGCGCGGTCCAGGAGTCGCTGGTCCAGGCGCTCGCCCGGTAACCTCACCGACCATGCTGACAATCTCTCGCGACCTGCAGGCGAAGATCATCGAGCACGCGCGCGCCGACCACCCGGACGAGGCCTGCGGGGTCATCGCGGGCCCAGCGGGCAGGGACCGCCCGGAGCGGTTCATCCCCATGCAGAACGCCGAGCGCTCGCCCACCTTCTACCGCTTCGATTCCCGTGAGCAGCTCAAGGTGTGGCGCGAGATGGACGACCGCGACGAGGAACCGGTGGTGATCTACCACTCGCACACGGCTACCGAGGCGTACCCATCGCGCACGGATATCTCGTACGCGAGCGAGCCGCAGGCGCATTACGTCCTAGTATCAACGCGGGATGAGCCGGAAACCGAGTTCCGTTCCTACCGCATAACCGACGGCGTGGTGACCGAGGAACCGGTCCGTATAACGGAATGAAGTGCGGCCCTCCCCTGTTGCCACCCAAGGCGTCTAAAAGTTCACTGAGGAGCGTTGTTTCCATGGCCATTGAGGTTCGCATCCCCACCATCCTGCGCAGCTACACCGGTGGTGCCAAGTCAGTGCAGGGGGCCGGGGGCACCCTGGGCGAGTTGCTGATCAACCTGGACGGCGAGCACGGCGGTCTGCGCGAGCGGCTCGTCGACGGCGAGAAGCTCCGCAGGTTCGTCAACGTGTACCTGAATGACGAAGACGTTCGTTTCCTCGGCGGGCTCGAGACTCCGGTCGCTGACGGTGACACCGTGACGGTGCTGCCGGCTGTGGCTGGCGGGTCCGTATCCGCCTGAAACCCTTTTTATTCCGAACGGTTCCGTTTCGATGCGCTACGACTCCCTGCTCGACTCACTCGGCAACACGCCGCTGGTCGGGCTGCCCAGGATGTCCCCGTCCGACGACGTACGGTTGTGGGCCAAGCTCGAGGATCGTAACCCGACCGGATCGGTGAAGGACCGCGCCGCCTTTTTCATGATCGAGCAGGCGGAGAAGGACGGGCTGCTCAAGCCCGGCTCGACCATCCTCGAGCCGACTTCAGGGAACACGGGCATCTCGCTGGCCATGGTGGCGAAGCTGCGCGGCTACAAGCTGATCGTGGTGATGCCAGAGAACACGAGCGAGGAGCGCCGCCAGATCCTGCTCATGTACGGGGCGCGGATCATTCCCTCGCCTGCGGCGGGCGGGTCGAACGAGGCGGTCCGGGTGGCCAAGCGGCTGATCGCCGAGCATCCCGACTGGGTCATGCTGTACCAGTACGGGAACGAGGCTAATGCCCGGGCGCACTACGAGACGACGGGGCCTGAGATCCTGCGCGACCTGCCAACCATCACGCACTTCGTGGCCGGCCTCGGGACGACCGGCACGCTGATGGGGACCGGGCGTTACCTTCGGGAGCAGGTCCCTGGCGTTCGGATCATCGCTGCGGAGCCTAGGTACGGCGAGCTCGTGTACGGCCTGCGGAACGTGGATGAGGGCTTTGTGCCCGAGCTCTACGACGAGTCGGTGCTGACGACGCGGTTCTCGGTCTCGTCGACCGACGCGCTGCGGCGGACCCGCGAGCTGATGAGCGAGGAGGGCATCTTCGCGGGCATCTCGGCCGGGTGCGCGCTGCACGCCGGGCTGGCGATGGGACAGCAGGCCGTCAAGGCGGGGGAGCGGGCCGACATCGTGGTGCTGGTCGCGGACGGCGGCTGGAAGTACCTGTCCACCGGTGCGTACGGCGGCACGCTCGACGAAGCCGAGCTGCGGCTGGAAGGCCAACTCTGGGCCTAGTGACCAGCCAAAAAGATACGTTAGGCCTACCTAACAAGGCACAATGGGTCGCATGCGCCTTACCGTGGTGGGTTGCGCCGGGAGCTTTCCCGGGCCGGACAGTGCCGCGTCGTGTTATCTGCTCGAGGCAGAGGGTTTCCGCCTGGTCATGGACCTCGGCAATGGTGCCCTGGGCGCGCTGCAACGCCACGCCGGGCTCTTTGACATCGACGCGATCTGCCTCAGCCACCTGCATGCCGATCACTGCGTCGACCTGTACTCGTACTCGATCGCGCGGACGTACTCTCCCGACGGCCCACAGCCGCCTATCCCGGTGTACGGGCCGGCCGGCACGTGTGAGCGCATCGGGCTGATCCACGGGGCGCACGGCGACGAATCGGGGCTGATGAAGCGGTTCACGTTCGAGACGCTCGCCCCGGGGACGCTGGAGATCGGGCCGTTCCTGGTCTCGACGGCGCACATGAACCATCCGGTGGAGACGTTCGCGTTCCGGCTCGGCCACGGCGGCCGCAGCGTGGTGTACTCCGGTGACACCGGCGAGACCGAGGAGCTCGCGCCGCTGGCAACCGGCGCCGACGTGTTCTTGTGCGAGGCCTCCTTCCTTGACGGGCCGGACCTGCCGCCGGACCTGCACCTGACGGCCCGCCAGGCGGCCGGGTACGCGGCGCGCGCCGGAGTCGCCCAGCTCGTGCTCACCCACCTGCAGCCGTGGAACGAGCAGGACCGCACGTTCCACGAGGCAGCCGCCTTCGCGGGCGAGCTATCCCTAGCCCACACGGACATGGCGCTCGACCTCTGAATGGCCCCTTCATCTGCCTAGAGCCAGCTGGATGGGACATTCATCTAGGGTGGACGGTATGACACGACCAGATGGACGCGCCGCCGATGCGCTGCGCACGGTGCGGTTTACCCGTGGATGGCTCGATCACGCCGAGGGGTCGGTGCTCGTGGAGTTCGGCGCGACGCGGGTGCTGTGCGCGGCGAGCGTCGCCGAGGAGGTGCCGCGCTGGCGGCGGGGCAGCGGGCTCGGCTGGGTAACCGCCGAGTACGCGATGCTGCCCCGGGCGACGAACACCCGCGGCGATCGCGAGTCGGTCAAAGGCCGCCTCGGCGGCCGGACCCAGGAGATCTCCCGGCTTGTCGGGCGTGCCCTGCGTGCCTGCGTGGACTACAAGGCGCTCGGCGAGAACACGATCATCATCGACTGTGACGTGTTGCAGGCCGACGGCGGCACCCGGACGGCCGCGGTGACCGGAGGCTACGTCGCGCTCGCCGACGCGGTCGCCTGGCTGCAGAAAAAGGGACGGTGCAAGGGGTCGCCGCTGGTGACGTCGGTGTCGGCGGTGAGCGTAGGGATCGTCGACGGCGAGGCGCGGCTCGACCTGTGCTACGAGGAGGACTCGGCGGCGGAGACCGACATGAACGTGGTCTGCACGGGGTCCGGGGAGTTCGTGGAGATCCAGGGGACCGCGGAGCGCGAGCCGTTCGGGCGCGCGATGCTGACCTCGCTGCTCGACCTGGCCGAAGCCGGATGCGCGGAGCTCTCCCGGCTGCAGGAGGAAACACTTGCCCGCTGAGCCGCGGGCTCCGCGCCTCGTGCTCGCGACGCGGAACACGCACAAGATCGCCGAGCTCTCCCGCATCCTCGCCGCGGCGGGAGCGGGGGGCACCCTCGTCGGGCTCGGGGCGTTCCCCGACGCGCCTGAGGTGGCGGAGACCGGGCTGACGTTTGCGGACAACGCGCTGCTCAAGGCGCACGCGATCGCGGCGCATACCGGCCTGCCCGCCGTCGCCGACGACTCCGGCCTGTGCGTCGACGCCCTGCACGGCATGCCCGGCGTGTTCTCGGCCCGCTGGTCGGGCAAGCACGGCGACGACATGGCCAACCTGGACCTGGTGCTCGGCCAGGTCTGCGACGTCTCCGCGCGTGGCGCTCAGTTTGTCTGCGTCGCCGCCCTGGCCCTGCCCGGTGCCGAGGAGAACGGCGGGGCACGGCGGGAGTGGACCATGACCGGGGTGCTGGCCGGCTCGCTGACCCGCGCGCCGCGCGGCAGCAACGGCTTCGGCTACGACCCGATCTTCGTCCCCGACGGCGCGGCGCAGACCACGGCCGAAATGACACCCGACGAAAAGGACGCGATCAGCCACCGCGGCCGCGCCTTCCGCGCCCTAGCCCCGGTCATAGCCGCCCACGTCCGTTAACGCGAACGATCCCGTCAGTCGCGACTGACAGGATCGTTCGCGTTATCCAGACGCGCGGGCTAGCGGGGCTAAAGGCTGTTCAGGATGCTCGCGGGGAGGGAGTTCGTTTGGCTGGCCGGGGGGACCTGGATGGTGACCGGCTGGTTGATGCTCGTGATCGTGGTTGTGATGGTCTCGGTGATCGCGCTGCCCGATTCGGTGACGGTCGTCTTCCTGACCTGGTGCTGCCCGTCCACCCACTCGGTGAACCGCACCGAGGTGATGCCCGCCTTCTCGATGTCCTGCCCGAAGGTGTTGCGCAGGCTTGCCGGGAGCTTGTCGAGCGCCCTGCTCATCGAGACGGTTCCGGTGTATTCGGTCACAGGCACGCCGTCCACTACACCGGTACCGGCCTTCTTGACGTTTTCCGCGCCGGCGAATAGCTGGCTCTGGTCAAGCGGGCTGTTGGTCTGGAGCTGGCTGAATAGCGAGCTGATGTCCACCCCGGAGGCCTTGGTCAGCGCCGAGAACGGTATCTCGATCCAGGGCTTGGTTGTGTGCAGCTCCTGGGTGAGTATGGCGAGCTTCATGTACAAGGAGCTGGTGGTGATGATCTCGCTCATGCCGCCGGGGATGGACTGCCCGGCCGCGCTGAACGTGCTGTAGTCCGCTTCCGCGAGCACTGACGGATGAAGCTGCTCGCTGATCGTGCCAGCGAGGTTGAATGCCTCGCCCGACGTGCCGATTGACCCCTGGAGGCTCATGGTCGCCGTGAACGAGTTAATGTCGCGCGCGGTGCTGGCGGCGAGCTGGATCGCCTGCTCCGGGCTCTGCGCCGCCGCGGCGGTGGATGTGGTCCCGGGTTTGCCTGCTGGGCTGCCTCCGGACGCGCAGCCTGCTACCCCGGCCGCGATGATGACGATTGCCCCGGCCGCCGCAAGGCGCGACATGCCAGTAACGCGTGAGTCCACCCGTACCTCCCGTCCATCCCGGCGCAGCCGGGCGCGTCTACCGTTCTTCCCCCGGGCGCCACATTATTCGGAGCCTGCTGGACTACGCAAAAAAATGTGGGTGTGTGGCGGCACGTCCCTATCCGCCCGTTATACCCGCTGCGCCCAGGCTACCCCCCGGCTGCGGCCAGTCCCGGGTCGGGTTTCCTGGTGAGGCGACGGAAGCGATACCGTTGGCTGTCCCGTTGGGTTAGCCGTCGGGAGCCCGGTAAGGAGGAGGCCCGGTGACCGGAGAACGACTCGAGCCTGGTGATGAGGCGCCGGATTTCACGCTGCCCGACGCTGACGGCCACCCGGTGACACTGTCCTCGCTGCGCGGCCAGCGGGTGATCGTGTACTTCTACCCCGCGGCGATGACACCCGGCTGCACCAAGGAAGCGTGCGACTTCAGCGAGAGCCTGGCCGACCTGAACGCGGTCGGGGTGCAGGTACTCGGGATATCCCCGGACGCCCCGGCGAAACTGGCAAGGTTCCGGGACAAGGAGGGGATCACGTTCCCGCTGCTGTCCGACCCTGATCGCACCGCGCTTACCGCGTACGGGGCGTACGGGGAGAAGATGAACTACGGCAAGAAGACGATGGGCGTGATCCGCTCCACGTTCGTCGTCGGCGCGGACGGCACGGTGGAGAAGGCGTATTACGGCGTCAAGGCCACCGGGCACGTCGAGCGGCTGCGGAAGGATCTGGCCGTCTGACTTTGGATATGCTTGCGCCGGGCGTTAGTCCGGCCGAGCGCGGGCGTGGCGAAATGGCATACGCGGCAGGTTTAGGTCCTGTTGGTGGCGACACCGTGGGGGTTCAAATCCCCCCGCCCGCACAAGTCAGGTGACAGCGCTAGCCGCCCACCATGCCTGGCTCGGGCTGCACCATGTTGACGATCTGATACGGCTTGCTCAGCCCCGTCTCGACGCCGAACTCGAACATGGCGTCCGAGACGCGCTGCATCGTCGGGATGTCCATGCTCAGCGGGTACGTGTCGATCGTCATCGTGGCCGCTTGCAGCGGCGTCGCCGCGAACTCCTGGGTGTCGTTCTTGTTCTCGAGCCCGTCTTCCACGGCGGCGCGGTCGGTGTCCGCGACCTGCTGACCCTCATCGAGCGCGCGCAAGAATGCCGCCACCGTCTTCGGGTGGGTGCTGATCCACCCATCGGTGCCCACGTAGGCGCCGATCGGGAAGTTCTGCAGCGAGCCCTGGTCGAAGTCTGCCAGCGGCACGGCACCGACGGTTTCCTGCGCGATCGTCGCGAACGGCTCGGGCAGCCACGCCGCGTCGATCTGGCCCTTCGCGAGAGCCGTGATCATGTCAGGGAAGTCGAAGACCTTCTGGTGGATGGCGTCGAGGTTCAGCCCGTTCTCCTCGAAGAGCGAGCCCAGCAGCACCTGCGCGACGTTGTTAAGCGAGTTGATGGCGACCGTGGCGTGGTATTTGGTGAGGTCCGCGACGGTCTTGAAGCGGGAGTTGGGCATCACGTACAGCGCCTGGTTACCTGGCTGCATGTGCGATCCGTCCGCGATGATGCGCATGTTGAGCGCCTTGCCGTTGTAGCTCTGGTGGATCTGCGCCAGGATGAACGAGACGTAGTTCCCCGCGATGAGCTGCGCTTTGCCGGACTGCAGGTCGGCCATGCCGAACTCGCCGCCCTGGATCGAATTGATCGTGACGTTCAGCCCCTGCTGCCTGAAGTATCCCTTGTCGTTGGCGATGTACAGCCCGGCCTCGTCCGCGGTCGGCACCGCGTCCACCACGATGCTGCTCACCTCGGGCGCGGGACCTGAGGTGCCAATGCCGCTCGTGCTGCCGCCGCTCGAACACGCGGCTAGCGCGACAACAGGTACCGCCGCGAGCAGCGAACAAGCGACCTTATAGACCCTCATGACTCTCCCATCATCAAACACGAGAGACTAGTCCACGCGGGCCTGCGAGGATGTCCTTTTTGACCTTTTGCGGCCCTAGATCGTCGACTTCCGACCTAGCGCGCAGACCCGGCGGGCAATGGGGGAATAGAGTGACGCACATGGCCGACACCAAGACCGAGAGCACGAACCTTCCGCCGCGCGAGCTCGTTAGCGAAATCGAGCGGACGCGCACCGAGCTAGCGCGCACGATCGACGAGATCTCCGACCGGGTCAACCCGTCGAAGGTCGCCCAGCGGACCGCCGACCGCGTTCGCGAGCGGATCAGCCAGATCGACCCGCTGGTCGCCGGCGGCGCCGTGCTCGCCGTCGTCGGCGTTACCTGCTTCGTGCTCTGGCGCCGCCTCCGTAAGTAGCCGCCCGCGGACCGGGCTCAGCCAGCGCTCTTGGTTAGTTCCTCGTACTCGAGGGGGGTCAGCAGGCCAGGCGGCAGCGCGGCCTCGCCGTCCGAACCCACGGCCACCCGCACCCGGAACATCCAGCCCGCCCCGTACGGTTCGGCGTTGACCAGGCCGGGGTCGTCGTCGAGTTCCTCGTTGACCTCGGTGACCTCACCGTCCACGGGGGAGTACAGGTCGCTCACCGACTTGGTTGACTCCACCTCGCCGCACGGCTCGCCCGCGGTCACGGCGGACCCCACCGCGGGCAGCGATACGTACACGACATCGCCGAGCGACTGCGCGGCATAGTCAGTGATTCCGATCGAGGCGGTGTCGCTGTCGATCGCCACCCACTCATGCTCCTCCGTGTAATGAAGCTCGGCGGGAACGCTCATCCTTGCTTACTCCTGTCGTAAAACGGCAGTTCGGTCACTTCGGCCGGCTCTTCAGAACCTCTTATATCTATCCCGAACGGTGTCGTGGCGCCTGTCTCCACGTACGCCATCGCGATCGACGTGCGCAGCGTCGGGGAGCGAGCGCCGCTCGTCACCACGCCGACTCGCTGGCCGGTCTGGGCCATCACGGGGTAGCCATGCCGCGGCACCCGCCGCGACTTGGCGACCAGGCCGATCAGCACCTGGCGCGGGCCTTCCGCGGACCGCGCCGCTAGCGCTTTCCTGCCTACGAAGTCTGATGGTTTGTCGAGCCTCACCACGCGTCCAAGACCCGCCTCATACGGTGTCATGTTCCGGCCGAGTTCGTTGCCGTACAGCGGCATTCCTGCCTCAAGCCGGAGCGTATCGCGGGCGGCGAGCCCGGCGGGCATGAGCCCATCCGTACTCTCGGGGGGGCGCGGGGTCGTCCCCCCCGGAGCCAGCAGAGCGTCCCCAGGACCCAGCAGCGTCTCCCCGGCCTGAGTCAGCGCCATCCAGATTCGCTCGCAGTCTTGCGGCGCGCAGAAGATCTCGAACCCGTCCTCGCCGGTGTACCCGGTCCGCGCGACCCACACCCGGCAGCCGGCGACGGTCCCGTACGCGCCCGCGTAGTAGCGCATGTCGGCCAAGTCGAGATCGGTGACGGTGGAGAGGATGCCCGCTGCGTTCGGACCCTGGATGGCGATCAGCCCGGTCGCTGCGGTCTCGTCTTGCACCTGCGCACCGGAGCTCACAGCAGAGCGCTTTTGCAGTTCCGCCAGCACCACACCGGTGTTGGCGGCGTTGGCGACGACCATGAACCTCTCCGGCCCCTGCCGGTAGATCACGAGGTCGTCGAGGACGCCGCCGTCCACGGCGCACAGCATCGTGTAGCGGGCGCGGCCGGGCGCGAGCGCCGACGGCCAGCCGCAGACCGCGTAGTCCAGCGCCGCGCCGGCGCCTGGGCCGGTCACGGCGATCTCACCCATGTGCGACAGGTCGAATAGTCCCGCGCTCGACCGGACCGCGGTGTGCTCGGCGGTCTCGCTTGTGTAGCGCAGCGGCATCAGCCACCCGGCGAAGTCGGTCATGGTCGCGCCCAGCCGCTCGTGCACGCTGCGTAGCGGGGTATCCCTCGGTTGCGAACTCACCCAGCAACCATATGGCCTGCGGGGTACAAGGTAATCATGGACACCCTCACACCGGAGCAGGTTAATGCGGAGCTTGCCGCGACGCCGGGCTGGCGGCTCGCGGACGGCCAGATCACCACGACGGTGACGCGCACGGACTTCCGTGCCGCGCTGCTGTTCGTGAACGCCGTCGGCTACCTCGCCGAGCAGGCCAACCACCACCCGGACATCGCGATCTCCTGGAACAAGGTGACGCTGACCCTGTCCACCCATTCGGCCGGCGGGCTGACCGCGAAGGACTTCGCGCTCGCCCGCGAGGTCAACGATCTGGGCTGACGTCGGCCTCCTGGTACAGCACGCGGGCGGCGGGACCGAGCACGGTCGCGTACAGCACCCGCCGGTTGTCGCTGATCTTGTAGGTGGTGATCGCGACTATCGTCCCGGTGCCGGTTCGCGGGCTGAACCCCGCGAACCACGGCCCGCCGCTGTCGCCCGCCGTCATCGCGCACCGCGTCCGGGTGACGCCAAGCCCGCCGGGCTGCGCCGGGCCGGCGCAGTAGTTCAGGTACAGCCCGCTGTACGGCGGCTCGGCCGGGTACCCGAAGACGTACGCCGTCCCCGCCGCGAACCGCTGGCTGAACGCGACGGGCTGGCCGGCCGGCAGCAGCATGCCAGCCTGCCGTGATCCCGACGGCGCGGGCGGCGGGTTGACGGTGACGAAGGCGACGTCGTATCGCTCGTTCGCCGTGCCTGCATGTTCGGTCCACCGCGGTGAGACGAAGAAGCGCCGGGCGGTGAACGCGCCGTAGGGGCGCGTCCCGTCCCGGTAGCCGGGGACGAAGATCCAGTTAGACGCCCACTGGCCAGCGCCGCCGCTCACACAGTGCGCGGCGGTGAGCACGACGTCGCCGTGGGCGCTGGCCACCGCCGACCCCGAGCACACGTAGTTCACGTCGTCCAGCGTGAAGAACACCTTTCCCGTGCTGCGCGCCACCGCGCCGCCGTGTGTCCAGCGCAGCCCCCAGCCCGCCGTGTTCCCGGTCAGCCAGGCGCGGGCCGAGTGCCCGGCGAGGGCGGGGGCGCGGACGTCGGCGCGGGCCGGCACGGCGGCTCTCATCCTGGCTGGTGTCCAGTACCTGGCGACGGCAACCTTCTCTCCGACGGTCACGGCGGCGGGCTGACCCGCCTGCCCAGCCGGCAACGAGCCCGCCGGCCCCGCCGCCGCCGGCCCGCGCGGCCCGGCTCCGGCAGCGGCCCCCGCCGCGATGGCCAGGGCGGCCGCGAGCACGACGGCAGGCGCGGCCACGAGCGCACGCGTAACGGAACGATTACTGATAGTGACTACCATAGGTATCCGGAATGGTACGGCGACATTCGCCCGACGCACTTGATAACACGCCGAAATGCTTGACAGAAATTTCCTCACTGGACACGGCGCGTACATTTACGGTCGCAATCGGCCCGTGGCATCGTGTCCCCGGGAGGACGAAATGATCACCTTGAAGTCGGGACGGCGGATCACGGCCATAGCCGGGTCCGCGGCGCTCCTGGCTGGCGTCGGCATCGCCGGCGCCACCGGGCCAGTGCACGCGGCGGCGACACCGTCCGTCGTGAAATCGGATAAATCGGATAACCGGGCGTCATGCGACCTCGGTAACGGCATTAAGCACGTCGTGCAGATCACGTTCGACAACGTGCACTTTTACCGGGATAACCCGAACGTGCCATCCGACTTGGAGCAGATGCCGAACCTGCTGAACTTCTTCACCAGCAACGGCACGTTCCTGTCAATAACCACACTCCGCTGATCGCGCACACCGCCGACGACATCCTGACGACCTACACCGGCCTGTACGGTGACCGCCAGGGCATGCCGGTCTCCAACGACTACGAGGTCTACCAGACCAACGGGCCGGACGGGACTTACGGCACGACCGACGACGCGGGCTCATTCGCCTACTGGACCGACCCGGTCTACGACACGTCATCGACCGCGACCGACACCAACCCCAACATGGTCTACTCGCCGGTGCCGCCGGCCACGGCGAAGAAGCCGGTGACCCCGGACACGATCACTCCGGCGCCGTGGGTGCCCTACACCCGCGCGGGCTGCAACGTCGGCGACATCGCGACCGCCAACCAGGAGCTGGAGAACACCGCCGTCGACATCCCCAAGGTGTTCGGCGTCGGCTCGCCCGAGGACCAGCAGCTCGTCAACGACCCGGACTCCTTCAAGGACCCGGAGACCGCCGATTACGTTGGCATCGCCGTGCACTGCGCCAAGGGCAGCGCGTTCTGCGCCGACGCGAAGGCCGTCAAGTACGGCCAGACCACGGCGTCGAACAGCGCGTCACCTGACTCGCTGCCGAACGAGCCGGGCGGCTACAACGGGTACCAGGCGCTGTTCGGCCACAAGTACGTGGCCCCACAGCTCGGCGCTGGCACCCCGAACCTGACCCGCGACGGCTACGAGGTGACCAACGCCGCCGGCAACCTCGTCGACCTCAACGGCAACGAGATCGACGGCGCGTTCCTCACCGACTACCCCGGATTCCCGGGATTCAGCAGCATCAACGCGTCCCAGTCGCTCGCATATGCGGCCGACATGCTGGGGAGCGGCGTCCAGGTCGTCAACATGTACATCTCCGACCTGCATGGCAACGAGTTCATCCAGGGCCTGTCGAGCAAGGGTGAGCCGTGCTACCACGCCGGCGACGCGCTTGGCAGCGGCAGCGCCTGCTACACCGCCCAGGCCGCGTACTACAACCAGGCGTTCGGCACCTTCTTCCAGCGCCTGGCGTCCGAAGGCATCACGGCGCACAACACGCTGTTCGTCCTCAGCTCCGACGAGGGCGACCACGAGGCCGGCGCCAACGTCGGCCGCGCGGTCCAGCCCTCGCCGGCCAACTGCGACGGCGTGACCGTGTCCGGCGCCACCGTCACCGCCGACGTGCCGTGCACCTACGCGGACGGCACCTTCGGCGAGCTGGATGGCAACATCACCGGTCTGCTCAAAGAGGAGACCGGCGACTCGATCCCGTTCGGCATGGAGTACGACACGGCGCCTGAGTACTACATCAACGGCGATCCGTCGGAGTACTCGACGGAGGCCAGAACGTTCGACCGTGACGTCGCCTCACTGACCGCGTACAACCCGTACACCGGGGCGAACCAGAAGATCGCCAACTACCTCGCCGATCCAACAGAAGAGGCGATCCTGCACATGGTGAACGCCGACCCGGCCCGCACGCCGACGCTCGCCGAGTTCGCCAAACCCGACTACTACCTGCAGCAGGGCTCGTCGACGTGTAACGACTCCGTGACCGGCATAGACGACAACTCCGCGGACTGCGTGACGCAGAACAACGGGTTCGCGTGGGACCACGGCGACTACGCCGCGGAGATCAACACCAACTACATCGGCTTCGCCGGGCCTGGCGTGAAGCACCTCGGCCTGGACGGGTCAGGACCGGCTGACGGCCCGAACTCGGCCGGCGCCGACAGCGGGCAGAACGTGGTCATGGACGAGCACCTCAAGGGTCCGTGGACCGACGAGACCGACATCGAGCCGACCGAGATGTACCTGCTCGGCCTGCACGCCGACTACATCCAGGACGGCCGGGTCATCACGCAGATCCTGGCTGACCCGAACCGGGCGCTGCGCGGCCGCGACGTGACCCGGCTCGGAGAGTGCTACAAGCAGCTGAACTCGAGCGTCGGCGAGTTCGGCGGCAACACGCTGATCGCCTCGACGAACGCGATCGAGTCCGCCGCGCCGGGCGACGCCGAGTTCATCAAGGTGAACGCGGCACTGACCGGCCTGGAGAAGATCCGCGACTCGGTGGCCATCAAGATCAAGGACGAACTCTGGGCCGCGGCGAACTGGGACGTCCCGGTGCGCGACGCGAACCAGCGGATCTTCCAGTGCGAGGGCATCATCGCCTCGGCGAAGGCGCTGGCGGCGGCCACCTCGTAGAGCTGAACCCGCCGGGCACGCGCCGGCCCGGGCCCGCGGTAGCGCGGGCCCGGGCCGGCCGACGCCGATGTCACCTCGCCGGTCGCGCCGAGGGACCCGCGTAGCGGACAATGGCCGGGTGGAAGCGACGGCAGCGGCGGGCGAAACCCGCGACGTGGTCATTCTCGGCTCGACCGGGTCGATAGGCACTCAGGCGCTCGATATCGTGCGACGCAACCGTGGCCGGTTCAGGGTGGTCGCGCTCGCGGCGGGCGGCGGGAATCCGGGCTTGCTCGCCAGTCAGGCGGCCGAGTTCGGCGTGGCGGCGGTGGCCGTGGCCGATCCGCGGGCCGTGCCCGCCGTCCAGGCGGCTCTCTCCCACCACCTGCCCACCGCCTTCCCCGCGCCCGAGGTGCTGGCCGGCGACGACGCGGTCTGCCAGCTCGCCGCGTGGCCCTGCGACGTCGTACTCAACGGGGTGACGGGCGCCGCCGGGCTCCGGGCCACGCTGGCCGCGCTCGAGGCGGGCCGCACCCTGGCCCTGGCGAACAAGGAGTCGCTGATCATCGGCGGTCCCCTGGTCACCAGCGTGGCCAAGCCCGGGCAAATCGTCCCGGTGGACTCGGAGCACTCCACGATCGCGCAGTGCCTGCGGGCCGGGCGGAACTCGGAAGTCCGGCGGCTCATCCTTACCGCGAGCGGCGGTCCGTTCCGCGGCTGGCCGGAGCACAAGCTGGCCGGCGTCACACCGGAGCAGGCGCTCGCCCACCCGACGTGGAACATGGGGCCGCTGGTTACGGTCAACTCGGCGACGCTGGTGAACAAGGGCCTTGAGGTGATCGAGGCGCATCTGCTCTTCGGTTTCGGGCTGGACAGGATCGACGTCGTGGTGCACCCGCAGTCGATCGTGCATTCGATGGTCGAGTTCGCTGACGGCGCAACTATCATCCAGGCCAGCCCGCCGGACATGCGGATACCGATCGCGCTCGGCCTGGCCTGGCCGGACCGGGTCGAGGACGCCGCCCCCGGGCTGGACTGGACATCGGCGGCGTCCTGGACGTTCGAGCCCCTTGACCACGACGCTTTCCCCGCGGTGGCGCTGGCCCGCGAGGCGGCCCGGCTGGGCGGGACGGCGCCCGCCGTCTACAACGGCGCCAACGAAGCGTGTGTAGCCGACTTCCTGGCGGGAAGGATCCCGTTCCCCCGGATCGTTGACACTGTCGCCCGGATACTCTCGGAACATGACACGTCGGGTACTGGGGTGGCCACGCTCGAGGATGTGCTCGCCGTAGACTCCTGGGCACGGGCCCGGGCGCGCGAGCTCAACCGTTAGGGAGGAACGAGGATGGACTGGCTTGGCTGGCTCATCTTCCTGTTCGCCCTGATGTTCTCCGTCATGTTGCACGAGTCAGGGCACTTCGTGGCGGCCAAGCAGTTCGGCATGAAGGTCACGCGGTACTTCGTGGGCTTCGGGCCGACTATCTGGTCCACCTGGCGCGGCGAGACCGAATACGGCATCAAGGCCCTGCCGCTCGGGGGCTTCGTCAAGATCGTCGGCATGACATCGATGGACGAGGTGGACCCGGAGGACGAGCCGAGGTCGTTCCGCCGGGCCCCTGGCTGGCAGCGGCTGATCGTGCTCGCCGCCGGGTCGTTCATGCACTTCGTCCTCGCGGCCGTGCTGATCTTCGGGCTGGCGCTAGCCATCGGTATCGAGAACGACAACACGACGCAGCTCGGCACCGTTGCGACCTGCGTCGCGCCGAGCGAGAAGGCCCTGGTGAACGGCGCTGCCTGCACCGCGAGCGACGCGCCGTCCCCCGCGTCGATCGCTGGCCTGCGCGTCGGCGACCAGATCACGTCGTTCAACGGCGTCAAGGTGAACACCTGGACGCAGGTGATGAACGTGATCGAGAAGGCCAAGCCGGGGACCACCGTGGCCCTCACGGTCGAGCGCGACGGCCGGACGGTGCCGCTGCACGCGACGCTCGCGAGTGTCAAGGGCCGCACGGGGGGTTACCTGGGTGTCGCGGCGGCAACGGTGTTCCAGCGGACGAGCCTGGCGGGCGCGATCGGCTACGTCGGCACTGGTTTTTCCGAGGAGATCTCCGGCTCGGCGCACGCGCTGGCCCAGTTGCCCAGCGCCGTGCCGAACCTGTTCTCCAAGGACCGCTCGCAGACGGCCGCGGGCAATGTGAGCAGCGTGGTCGGCGCCGCCGAGGACACCGGGCAGGCGGTGGCGGCCAACGTGGGCTGGGAGTACAAGGTCAGCTTCGTCCTGCTGCTTGTCGCGTCGCTGAACATCTGGGTGGGCATCCTCAACCTGCTGCCGCTGCTGCCGATGGACGGCGGGCACATCGCGGTGGTCCTCTGGGAGATGATCAGGGGACGGTGGGCCCGCGCGCGCCACCGCGCGAACCCGGGTCTGGTGGATTACCGCAAGCTGGTGCCCGTGAGCTTCAGCATTTTCATGGTGCTGATCTTCTTCTCGGCGCTGCTGATCCTCGCGGACATCGTCAACCCGGTGAACATCGGGTAGCAGCCTGACGTAAGGGTCAGGGTGGGCGGGCGGTAGGTGCGCTGCCTGAGCGAGAATGGTGAGCGAAGTTTGCCACTGCTGTGCTAGCTAATCACGCGGAACAACCTATGCACGGCGAACAACCTATGCACGGCGAACAACCGACGGGATGGGACTCAATGACCGTTGACCTTGGCATGCCAGCCACACCTCCGGCGCCGCTGGCCGAGCGCCGGAAGTCGCGACAGTTCATGGTGGGCAGCGTGCCCGTGGGCGGTGGTGCGCCGGTGTCGGTCCAGTCGATGACCACGACGTTGACGGCTAACGTGAACGCGACGCTGCAGCAGATCGCGGAACTCACCGCCACCGGCTGTCAGATCGTCCGGGTCGCCGTGCCGTCCCAGGACGACGCGGACGCGCTTCCCGCGATAGCGAAGAAGTCGCAGATTCCGGTCATCGCCGACATTCACTTCCAGCCCAAGTACGTTTTCGCGGCCATCGACGCCGGGTGTGCCGCGGTCCGCGTCAACCCGGGCAACATCAAGCAGTTCGACGACAAGATCGCTGAGATCGCGCGAGCCGCCTCCGACGCCCGCGTCCCGATCAGGATCGGCGTCAACGCCGGCTCCCTCGACAAACGACTGCTCGCCAAGTACGGCAAGGCCACCCCGGAGGCGCTGGTCGAGTCCGCGCTCTGGGAGTGCTCGCTGTTCGAGGAGCACGGCTTCCGTGACATCAAGATCTCGGTCAAGCACCACGATCCGGTGGTGATGGTCCAGGCGTACCGGCTGCTGGCGGCGAGCTGCGACTATCCGCTGCACCTTGGCGTCACCGAGGCGGGCCCGGCCTTCCAGGGCACGATCAAGTCGGCGACCGCGTTCGGCGCCCTGCTGTCGCAGGGCATCGGGGACACGATCCGAGTGTCGCTGTCCGCTCCTCCCGTGGAGGAGGTCAAGGTCGGCATCGGCATCCTTGAGTCGCTCGGGCTGCGGGAGCGCGGCCTCGAGATCGTCTCCTGCCCGTCCTGCGGCCGCGCTCAGGTTGACGTCTATAAGCTGGCCGAAGAGGTGACGGCCGGACTGACGGGCCTTGAGGTGCCGCTGCGGGTGGCGGTCATGGGCTGCGTCGTGAACGGTCCGGGGGAAGCCCGGGAAGCAGACCTCGGGGTCGCCTCGGGGAACGGTAAGGGCCAGATCTTCGTCAAGGGCACGGTGGTGGCCACCGTGCCCGAGTCCAGGATCGTGGAGACGCTCATCGACGAGGCGATGCGGCTGGCAGAGCAGGTCGCCGGCGAAGACGGTGCGCGGGACGCCGAGCCCGGCCAGCCGATCGTGACCACGTACTGAGCGACAAGACGGGAAACCAGCTAGACGACGACCTCGCTGATGCGGGTCGTGATCGCCTCGCGGGCCTCGGTGGGCAGCAGGGTGTCAGTGACGAGTACGTCGATTTCGTCCAAAGACGCGAAGGACGCCAGGCTCACGACGCCCCACTTGGTATGGTCGGCCAGCACCACGACCCGGCGCGCCACCTTGATGAGCGCGCGGTTCGTCTCGGCTTCCGCGAGGTTCGGCGTCGTCAGGCCGGCGTCGGGGTCCATCCCGTGGCAACCGAGGAACAGCGTGTCGAAGTGCAGCGAG
This sequence comes from Trebonia sp., assembly GCA_035571275.1. GTDB lineage: Bacteria > Actinomycetota > Actinomycetes > Streptosporangiales > Streptosporangiaceae > Trebonia. The sequence goes on along the minus strand of DATMKQ010000294.1, from coordinate 41,918 downwards.
CGGATAGTCAGGTCGGCGACCGGCCCGACCAGCGCGTCCGACGCGGTACGCACGCCGCCGGTTAGCACGACTGAGGCGCCGTCCGGTGTGCGGCCGCCGTTGAATAGGTTGGCGACCCGCAGCGAGTTGGTGACCATGGTGAGACCGGGGACGTCGAGGAGGCACTGGGCCAGCGCGAACGTGGTGGTGCCTGCTGATAGCGCGACGGCCGTTCCGGGCCTGACCAGGCCGGCTGCCGCGCGTGCGATAGAGTTCTTTTCCGGGCGCTCGAGTACGAGCTTGTCCTCGAAGCCCGGCTCGTGTGCGTTGTGTGAGCCTGGCAGGACCGCGCCTCCGTGGACCTTCTCCACCAGCCCATCCCTCGCGAGGACCTCGAGGTCCCGCCTGATGGTCATGTCCGAGACGCCGAGTTGCTGTGTCAGGTCGCTTACCCGTGCGCTGCCGTCGCTTCTCACGGCTTGCAGAATCAGGGATTGACGGTGTCTGGCAAGCATTCACTACCCCCTCAATAGTGTGCGAACACTTTAAAGTATGACGCTTGAGTGGCTTGTTGGGTTACTGCTCGGAGTGCCGGATATTTCCGTTCGGCATCGACGCAATTCCGTCTAGGTCACTGGTAGCGCCGCGTGGTTAATTAACGGCGGGGAGTGTCTAATTGACGGGCGTCCGTGCGGTATTGCGGTTCGGCGTGACGGGCTAAGTCACGGATCGCGCCCAGTAGAGTGGTGGCCAGTGACCAACCCCGTGGCGTCTTGTCGCCTCCAGTTGTGCGACCGCGGGGGCAGGATGGAGACCATGTCGTTTTCACGCAGGGTCGCGGCGGCCGCGGCCACGCTCGCCGCCTTGGTCGTGACGGTCTCCGTGACCGCCTGCTCGCCCGCCAGTCCGGCGACGTCGCCGCCGCCAACGTCCTCATCCTCGGCCTCATCGGGGAACGCCGACGCGGGCGGCACCGCCAGCGGAAACGCCGCCGGCGGGAGCGGCGGGATCATCCCCGTGGCCAGCACGCTGCACTGGGCCTCCTGCGGCGGCAGCCTGCCCGGCCTCGAGTGCGCCACGCTGCAGGTGCCGCTGAACTACGCCGACCCGAGCGGCCGCAAGATCACGCTCGCGTTGTCCATGGCCCCGGCGACCGCCCAGAAGAGCCAGCAGCAGGGCGTGCTGCTTGTCAACCCGGGCGGACCGGGCGCGCCCGGCCGGTCGCTGGCCGGCGCGGTCGCGGCGGGCCTGAACCCGCAGGTCGCCGCCGAGTACGACATCGTAGGCTTCGACCCGCGCGGGGTCGGCGCGTCGGTCCCGGCGCTGAGCTGCGACCCGAGCTTCTTCAGCGGGGACCGCCCGGATTACATCCCGGCGAACCAGGCCGCCGAGCAGGTCCTGATCGCTCGGGCGAAGATGTACGCGGCGGGCTGCGAGGAGCGGTTCGGCTGGCTGTTGCCGTATATGACGACGGCAGACGTGGCCAGGGACATGGACAGCATCCGGCAGGCCTTCGGTGTGTCGAAGGTCAATTACTACGCCTTCTCCTACGGCACCTACCTGGGGCAGGTGTACGCCACGATGTTCCCGGACCGGGTCCGGCGGATGGTGCTTGACAGCACCGTCGATCCGACCGGCGTGTGGTATCAGGACAACATCGACCAGGACTACTCCTTCCAGCGCGCACAGGACGACTTCTACGCGTGGGTGGCGCGAAACGACGCCACCTATCACCTGGGTACGACCGAGGCGGCCGTGCAGGCCGCCTGGTATGAGGCACGGGACCGGTTGAAGGCGCACCCTATCCAGGGGCCGAACGGTCCGCTCATCGGTCCCGATGAGTTCGACGACACGTTCACCCAAGGGGACTACCTGAACACCTTGTGGCCGGGCTTGGCGACCGCCCTGTCCGAGTATGTGAACAACGGCTCGACGAGCGCGCTGATGAGCCAGTACGAGGAGAACGGGGTCCAGGACGAGAACCTGTTCGCGGTGTACAACGCCGTCCAGTGCAGCGACGTGAACTGGCCGAGGAACTGGTCGAAGTGGCAGTCCGACACCGAGCGGGTGTACCAGGCGGCGCCGTTCGAGGCCTGGGACAACGCCTGGTTCAACGCGGCGTGCGCGTTCTGGCCGGTGCAGGGCCCCGCCACGCCGATGCGGATCAAGGGGGCGGGACTGCCGCCGATCCTGATGCTGCAGGGCACGCTGGACCCGGCGACCCCGTACGCGGGCGCCCAGGACGCGCACAAGCTGCTGCCAAGCGCGCGCATGGTGGTCGTCGAGGGCGGCGGGAATCACGGCCAGTCGCTGGAATCGCCCTCCAACACCTGCGTAGAGGACTATCTCAACAGCTATCTCGCCACGGGCGCGCTGCCGGAGCACCCAGGTCTGGTCAACGCGACCTGCCCGGCGGTGCCTGATCCGGCACCAGGCGGCTAAGGCGGCTAGGCTGGCATCATGTTGCGCGTTAGGCAGCGCTCGGAGTCCGCCCGGCTGCTAGACGACCGCGACCGGGAGGCGGCGCTCGCCGTCTGCGATAGGGACCCGGTGGCGAACGTGTTCGTGGCGTCCCGGATCAGGGCGCTCGGGCTCGAGCCGGCTCGGCTCGGGGCTCAGATGTGGGGTTTCGAGCGCGAAGGCCAGCTCACATCGCTGTGTTACTCGGGCGCCAACCTCGTTCCCGTGCAGGCGTCATCCGCCGCGGTCCTGGCCTTCGCCGACCGCGCACTGCGCCAGGGCAGGCGGTGCTCCTCGCTGGTCGGCCCGTCCGCCGCGGTGGCCGAGTTGTGGTCGCACGTGCGCACGCACTGGGGCCCGCCGCGTGACGTCCGGGCAGCACAGCCGCTGATGGCCATCGAGGGTGCCCCGCTCGTCGAACCGGACCCCGGGGTCCGCCCCGTGCGGCTCGCCGAACTGGACATCCTGATGCCCGCCTGCGTCGCCATGTTCACCGAAGAGGTCGGGGTGTCCCCGCTGTCCAGCGACGGTGGCGCGGCGTACCGGGCCAGGGTCACCGAGCTCATCAGGTCGGGCCGCGCGTTCGCCAGGATCGAGGACGGCCGGGTGATCTTCAAGGCCGAAGTCGGCGCCGCCACCCCCCAGGTTTGTCAGGTGCAGGGTGTCTGGGTCCGCCCGGAGTTCCGCGGCCAGGGCCTGGCCGCCCCCGGTATGGCCGCGGTGGTGGTCGAGGCGCGCCGGACGATCTCCCCGGTGGTCTCGCTCTACGTCAACGACTTCAACACTCCCGCCCGCGCCACCTACACTCGCGCCGGCTTCACCGAAGTCGGCGAGTTCATGTCCGTCCTGTTCTAGCCGCCCCCGCGGCCCGCCCCCCCTCTTGAGAGCTTCGATCAGCCTGCACCGTTGTGATACCATAATGGTATGGCTATGACTCTTCGGTTGCCTCCAGAAGTCGAGGACCAGATCAAGCAAGTGGCGGAGATCGAGCATCGCAGCGTCCAGCAGACGATCCTGGTCGCGATCGAGGAGTACCTTTCGATGCGCGAGACCGCCGAGATTCTGGCCGATCCCGCCGCGCTCAGAGGCTTGGCGGAAGCTCGCGAATCCGAGCAGGCTGGCGACGTTGTCTATGGGGCTGAAGCCGCCCGGGCACTGCTCGCCGAGCGCAAACGTTGAGCGCGGATCCCTGCGAACTCGGACTGACCCGCCCAGCGCGGCGCGCGATTTCCGAAGAGCTGCCCGAAGATGTGGCCACCGCGGCAGTCGAATTCATCTCGGGCCCGCTCCTGGAGGCTCCTTACCGGGTCGGCAAGCCACTTCGTGACGCACTAGCCGGCTTCCACAGCGCACGGCTGGCCAGCCGATGGCGGATCTTGTACCGGATTGACGAGTCAAAGCACGCGGTCATCGTCCAGGACATACAACCCCGAGCCACCGCCTATCGCCGTCGGTAGGACGAGTCATCCTGCAGGCCGATGTGCGCGGTCTGCGGCGTCACTACTGTGCGGACAGTGCCGGGTATGAGGGTGAACCCGCGGGGGTACGTGGCCTGGGGCGCGCTGGGAGCGATATGGCTGGCATCGCGCAGCGTCATCTACGTGGTCGCCACCAGGCCGAAGCTGCTCGGCGACATCGGGGAATATCACCACTGGTACGCCTGCTGCTTCGCCCACGGCGCCTTTCCGCTGGGCGACCCGACGTGGCAGTATCCGCCTGGTGCCGCGCTGGCCTTCTGGCTGCCCGGCGCGGTGCCTGGCAATTACGTGGACAACTTCGCGCTCCTCGCCGTCGGCTGCGACCTGGCCATAACCGTCATGCTGTGCGCACGGAGCCGGCGCGGCGGTTCCCCGGTCGGAGCGTGGTACTGGGTGGGTGGCGTGCCGGTGCTCGGCGTGATCGCCGATGCGAGGTTCGATGTCTTCTCGGTCGCCCTCGCCGTCGCCGCCCTGTGCCTGCCGGCCCGCGAGTCAGCACGCGGCCCGGCAGCGGGCTGGGCGCGCGGTACCTTGACCGGCGCCGGCGCGGCGCTGAAGGCATGGCCGTTGACGCTGCTCGCCGGGACGCCACCCGGTCAGTGGCGGCGCGCTGTCGGCGCCGCGGCGGCGGTGCTGGCGGCCGTCTGGCTCGCCTTCCCGCATGCGACGGCGAGCTTCCTCGCGCACCAGGGCGCTCGCGGGGTCGAGATCGAGTCCGTCGCGGCTACCGCGTTCATGGTCTGGCGGACAGTCGGCTGGCACGGGACGTGGGTGTTCCGGTTCGGAGCCTGGCAGCTCAGCGGGCCGGACGTGACGTTCGCGCAGGATGCCGCCCGGGTGTGTTTCTTGCTCGCCATGGCCGCGGTCATCGCCTGGTCAGTGCTGATCGCCCGCGGCCGGCTGCGGTGGCGCCCCGAGTTCGCGGCGGACGCGCCGCTGGCCGCCACGCTGTTGTTCCTCATCACCAGCCCGGTACTCAGCGCGCAGTACATCCTGTGGGCCCTCGGCCTGGCCGCGGTCTGCCTGGCCGCGGGGCAGACGACGCAGCGCCCGGTGGCGGTGGCTTTGCTCGCCGTCGCCGGAATTACCCAGATCGTCTTCCCTGCCCAGTGGCCGCACCTGCTATCCGGATCCGCCCTGATCACAGGCGTGCTGGTGCTGCGTAACGTGCTCTTGGTCGCGGCCACGGCGCTGTCCTGGCAGCGGCTGCTCAGCGCCGCCGCTAATCGCGGTCGCGGACCTTGCGCAGCCGTTCCATGACCGGCGTGTACGCGGCGGTGAGCACGGCCAGGTCGGCGGGCGGGATGTGGTCGATGAAGTGCCGCCGGACGCTCTCCACGTGGGACGGCGCGACCCGTTCGATCGTCGCCAGGCCGCGCGGGGTGATCACGGTGAACGTGCCGCGCTTGTCGCCGTCACACGCGACGCGCCGGACCAGGCCGCGCACCTCCATGCGGGTGATCTGATGGGACAGCCTGCTGCGGGACTGCGCGGTCAGGTCGGCGAGCTCGGTCATCCGCAGCCGGTTCTCCGGTGCTTCTGATAGCTCTACCAGGATCTCGTAGTCGTTGGTGGTTAGTCCGAATGGATGCAGGTCCCTGTCAAGCTGGCGCATGAGCATCTTCGCGAGCCGGATGTAGGCGCCCCACGCTTGCTGCTCGTCGTCGCCGAGCCAGCGTGGCTGAACTCGCTTCTCACTCTCTGCGAGCGGCTCTATCGCCATACCTGTCAACCTACCCTCGGCAGCGGCCTTGGCACCAATCCCTCTCGCTGCGACACATTCCGTGGTCGGGTAAGGTCAGGCACAATGTCCAGCGCCAGTTCGAGCACGCACACCACCGATGCAGCACCCCCCCATGGGGGCCCCCACGGGGGCCCGGCGGGGCCAGGAGTGTCAGCGGGGTCGAGTGCCCGGCTGGCGTGGCTGGACGCGCTGCGCGGGTTCGCGGCGCTGTGCGTGGTGTTCGACCACGGGTCCACACTGGTGCTACGGCCCGTTCGCGATTATCTGTATCACACGCTCGACCTCGGCCAGTACGGCGTTTTCGTGTTCTTCCTTGTCAGCGGGTACATCGTGCCCGCGTCGCTGGAACGCAAGGGCAGCACAAGGGCGTTCTGGATCAGCCGCGCGTTCCGGCTGTACCCGATGTACGCGGTGGCCATAGCCCTGTCCGTCATCGCCTACCAGACCCATTACGGGGACATCGCGGGCGCCGAGCACTCTCCGGCCACGTCCATCACTTCCTGGCTGGCGATGATGCCGAACATGCTGTCCGGCCCGAACGTGCCGAACGTGACGTGGACCCTTTCCTATGAAATGGTTTTCTACCTGCTGCTCGCCGCGCTGTTCAGCTGGCGGGTGCACCGGCACAGCGGCGCCTACGCGATCACCCTCGCGATCGGGGCATGCGTGCTTGGCGGCGTGCTGCCGATGGCCGCGCTGCAGCACTGGGGCCGGCACGGCGGCCCAAGCCCGCTGACCGTGGACGTGGTTGCCGACGTCCTCATCATCGGGGGCATCGCGCTGGCCCTGACCGGCAGGAGCGTGCTCATCAAGATCGGCGCGTCCGTCGGCGCGCTCACCGGGCTCATCCTGGCGACCGTCAACCAGGGCTACCCGTACCCGTGGAGCGGGCTGATGATCCTGGCCCTGATGTTCACCGGCACGCTCATCTACCGCGCCGAGCAGAAGCAGGTCAGCAAGTACACGGCGGCGTGGACCGCGGGGGCCGTGGTGGCGCTGACCGTCGCGGCCGGGCTCTTGCACAGCGCCCAGTACCATCTGGGCAACCAGTGGCAAACGCAGTGGGTCAGCTCGATCGTGCTCGCGGCCGCCACGTTCGCTGTCGGCCTGGCCGTGCGGAACCGGAAGATTCCGCGGGTCGCCGCCTGGCTCGGGCTGATCAGCTACTCCGTTTACCTGCTGCACCCGCTGGTCTTCAACGTCTACCGGTCCATCCCCTCGCTGCACAGGCACCATTACGGGGCCCTCGGCCAGACCCTGACCGCCCTCGCCCTGCTCGCGGTGATCCTGGCCGCGAGCGCGATCACTTACTACACGGTGGAAAAGCCCATGCAACGCCTCGGCCGCTGGGTCGCCACCTGGGGATCGCGCAGTCGCCACGGTCCGTTCAGTGAAAAAAATAATGACAAAACCGGCGCGGGCGCTTCGGTCGCGGACGCCCGGAGCACCTCGAGCAGCAGTGCGGTGGCCGGCGGGTCCGGCGGGTCGCCGTAGCGGACCGCCACCACGCAGCGCCTTGTGCCGCGCAGCCGCACCGTGCGCACGCCCGGGTTTCGCGCCGCCCGCAGCGCGAGGGCGGGCAGCAGCGTCACGCCGAGCCCGGCCGCGACGAGCGCCTGAACCGCTACGAAGTCATCGGTGGTGAACGCGATCTTCGGCGTGAACCCGGCCGCCGCGCACTGCCGGAGCAGGTGCTCACGGCACCGATCGCACCCGGCGATCCACCGGTGGCCGGAGAACCGCGCCAGGTCCGCGGGCCACACCTCGGTCACGGCCGCGGGCATCACCGGTTCGCTATGAAGCCCACCCGGCAGGATCAGCTCAACCGGCTCGGTGAGCAGCACCTGTTCCCTGGCGCCGGGGATCTCCGCGGCCCGGTCGGCCTCGCCTTCCGGCTCGTGCCTGAAGATCAGCGCGACGTCCACGTACCCCGCGCGCAGCATGCGCAGCGCCTCCGGCGGTTCGGCCTCCGATAGCCGCAGGTCAACGGTGGGGTGCTGGGTGTGCAGCAGCGCCGCGGCGGCGGGCACGATGGTGCCGAGCGCGGACGGGAACGCGGCCAGCCGCAGCCGCCCGGTGCGCAGGCCGCTGTAGACCGCGAGTTCGTTCTCCGCGGCGTCGAGGCGGCCGATGACTTCGGCGCCGCGCTCGGCCAGCAGGCGGCCCGCGTCGGTCAGCCGGATCCCGCGCCCGGCGCGCTGGACGAGCTTGGTGCCGGTCTCCGCCTCGAGCCGGGCGAGGTGGTGGCTGACAGAAGGCTGCGCGTAGTTCAGCGCGTGCGCCGCGGCCGTCACCGAGCCGTGCCTGGCCACGGCGACCAGCACGCGAAGCCGCGTAACGTCCAGCATGACCTGACTATAGACCGTATTTATCTGTCCGCCCAGGCGTGGATACTAGGCTAATTCGTGCAGGTCCCGCCCCCTGCGAGAGGCCGGCCAGAGGCCATGCGGGAGGGCGCTACTGCCGTCCCTCAAGCAGCGGCGACTCCGGCCGCCTGGCGGGCCGGGCCGGGTCGCCGGCCAGCGCGCGCCGCCGCCACGCGATTCCCGACAGCGCTTCGAGCACGACGCGGTTGGCGAGGAACCCGGTCACTTCCGCGTGGTCGTAAGGCGGCGCTACCTCCACGACGTCCATGCCCGCCAGCGGCAGCTCCATCGCGATCCGCCGGACCGAATCCAGCAGCTGCCGCCCGGTCAGCCCGCCCGGCTCGGGCGTGCCGGTGCCCGGCGCCATCCCCGGATCGACCACGTCCACGTCGACGGACAGGAATACCGCGTCGCAGTCGTCAAGGGCGATCGCGAACGCCTCCGTCAGCACGGCGTCAAGCCCTCGGGTGACTACCTCGGTCATCTCGAACGAGCGCATGCGCTTGTCCGCCATCCAGGCCAGCGTCGCCGGCTCGGGCCAGTACCCGCGCAGCCCGATCTGGAGGAACCGGTCACCGCGCACCGCGCCGGACTCGATCAGCCGCCGCATCGGCGTGCCGTGCCCGTACAGCGAGCCCCACTGGGTGTCTCCGGTGTCCGCGTGGGCGTCGAAGTGGATCACCGACACCCGGCCCCAGCCGACATGCCGTGCCACGCCGGTCGCGTCGGCGAACGTGACCGTGTGGTCCCCGCCGAGGACGACGGGGATCGCGCCGGACGCGGCGACCGTCTGGACGGCCGTCTCGAGCCGCTGCAGGGACTGCGTGGTTTCCCCGGCCGGCATCACGACGTCGCCGACGTCGTGGACCCGCAGCTCCTGCAGGGGGTCCACGCCGAGCGCCAGGTGCGGCCGGGAGGCGTCGTGCGGGAGATAGTCGGTGCCGCGGATGGCCTGCGGCCCGAACCGCGCGCCAGGGCGGTGCGAGGTGCCGCTGTCCCACGGCGCGCCTACTATCGCGACGTCCGCCCCGCCTGATCCCACGGCGGCCAGGCCGCTGAGCTCGGCATACGGCACGCCGAGGAAGGTGATCTCCGGCCCGTACATGGCGCGGGTCATCTCAGGTTCAGGCATGGGTCCCACTCGTGAGCAGCGGTTCTGTCGCGGATTCCCCGCTTCGCGGGTCCTTCATAACCCTAGCCAGCCACGAGGGCAGCCACCAGTTGGCCTTGCCGAGCAGTTCCATCACCGCGGGCACCAGCACCAGCCGCACCACGGTCGCGTCGATCAGCACCGCGACGGCGAGCCCGAGCCCGACTTGCTTCACCGACACGTCCGGGGTGATGTCGAAGGACAGGAACACCACGACCATGATGGCGGCGGCCGCCGTGATCACCCGGGCCGTGCTCGCCAGCCCTCGCGTGACCGCGGCCGAATTATCGTGGCTCTCCAGGTACGCCTCCCGGATCCGGGACAGCAGGAACACCTCGTAGTCCATCGACAGCCCGAACAAGATCACGAAGAGGAACACCGGTACCCACGTGGTCACCGGCATCTTCTCCGGGAAGCCGAAGACCCGGCCCGCCCACCCCCACTGCGTGACCGCGGTCAGCACCCCGTACGCCGCGGTGATCGACAGCAGGTTCATCACGGCGGCCTTGACCGCGATCACGACCGACCGGAACACGGTGAGCAGCAGCAGCATGGACAGCGCGACCACCGTGGCGATCAGCGCGGGCAGCCGGCGGCCGATGAGGTTCGCGAAGGCGACATTCCCGGCGTTCGGCCCGGTCAGGTACGCATGGATGCCGGTCCCCGCGGTCGCCTTCGGCAGCACGTCCGCGGAGATCTCGTTGGCGAGCGCGTTGGTGGCCGCGTCCTGCGCCCCGGTCGTCGGGTACGCGACGAGCATGGCGGCCTGGCCGTCCCCGCTGATCACCGGGGGAGTGACGGCCGCCACGCCCGGCGTGCGGGCGAGCGCGGTCTCGATGGCGTCCACGTTCGCGGTGCGGTCGGGCAACCGCGCCGCGACGATCAGCGGCGCGTCGAACCCAGGCCCGAAGCCTCGCGCCATTGTCGCGTAGCTGGCATAGCCCATCGTGCCGCGCGCCTGCGCGGATTCGTCCGGGAAGGACAGGTTCATCGTGAGGACGGGGGCGGCGAGCAGCGCGATGATCCCGGTCGCGCCAACCGCTGCCAGGACCTTGTGCTTCTGAATGAACAAAGCCCATTGTTCGGAACGGAGGGGGGCTCCCGCTGGCCGGGCAGGCCGGCTGCGGACGCGCCGTCGCGCTAGCGCCGGCGGAGCTTGCTCCGCTTCGGGGGGTTGCAGGGGGGTTGTCCCCCCTGGAGCTAGCAGCGCGGGCTTCGCCAGTCGGGTCCCGCTGTACCCCAGCAGCGCGGGCAGCAGCGTGAGCGCGGCGAGGACGGTCATCGCGACCGTGGCGGCCGCCGCGACCGCGACGCCGTTCAGCAGCGACTGCCGCAGCACGAGCAGCCCGAGCATGCCGATCACCACTGTGGTGCCGGCCGTGAGCACCGACACCCCGGCGGTCCGCATGGCGGTGACCGCGGTGTCCTCGGGCTTGTCTCCCGCGTGCAGCTGGCTCCTGAACCTGGTGAGGATGAACAGCGCGTAGTCGACGCCGACGCCGAGGCCGATCATCGCCGCGATGATCGGGGAGAACGACGGTGCCGGGAACACGTGGCCGAGCAGCGCGATCAGCGCGAGCCCCGAGCCGATCCCGAACAGGGCGGTCGCCACCGGCAGCCCCATCGCGAGCAGCGATCCGAACGCGATCAGCAGCACCACCATGGCCGCCCCGACCCCGATCCCGTTCGACGGCCCGCCGTAGGGCGTCTCAGCGGCGTCGACCACGTCGCCGCCCAGGCTGAAGGTGACGCCGTTCCCACTGGCCCGGGTGGCGTCGGCTATCAGCGCCGTCGCCTCGCCGCCTGAAATGCCGCTCGCGGAAACGCCGAACTGCACGGTCGCGTAGGCGATGTGCCCGTCTCCGGAGATGTGGCCCGGTGTGGTGTACGGGCTGGCCACGCCGGTGACCAGCGGCGCGCTCGCGTAGGTGGCGAGCGCGGCGCCGACCCTGGCGCGCGTGACCGGCGACGTCACCGGGCCCTGCGACCTGATCGCGAGCGTGAGGATGTCACCGGACTGCCGCGGGAAGTGCTGGTCGAGCACGGTCTGCCCGGGGTCGGAATTGGTGAACGTGTTGTCCGCCGCGGCGCCGAAGCGCAGCCACAGCGTCACCAGGACCGCCACGCCGACGACCCACGCGAGCAGCGTGGTCGTCCGGTGCCGGTAGCAGGCTCGGCCCAGGCCGCCGAGCAGGCCGTTATCGCGTGTCCTCATGTCCTCAAGCGTCGCCGCCGGCAACCGCTCGCCGCGTCCGCCGCCGGAAGTCACTTCCCCCGCCGAGTACTCCCGTTCCGGTACTCCCCCAGCAGTACGCCCCACCCGCGAACGGCGGGAACGGGAAATCGGCGGGAGCGGTAAACCACCTGTGACGGTGGGGCGTCTTACTCGTGAGGCTCGGTGAAAGCGGGACACCGAGCCTCAACCCTTGCCGGGGGTCAGCGGCGGTGCTGTTCTGATGCCATGATTGTGGTCGATGAGCCTGGATGACATCGACGCGCGGATCATCACCGCGCTGATCAGGGACGCTCGAGCCAGCTACGCGGTGATCGGGAACGAAGTCGGGCTGTCCGCGCCCGCGGTCAAGCGGCGGGTGGACCGGCTGCGAGCGTCCGGCGCGATCACGGGGTTCTCGGCCCGGGTGGACCCGGCGGCGCTCGGCTGGACGACCGAGGCGTACGTAGAGCTGTTCTGCAACGGGCGTACCTCCCCGGACGAGATCGCCACGGCGGTCCGGCGCTACCCCGAGGTGGTTGACGCCTGCACGGTGACCGGCGAGGCGGACGCACTCGTGCACATCCGGGCTGCCGACGTCAAACATTTCGAACAGGTAATGGAGCGGATTGGGGCTGAGTCGTTCGTCCGGCGGACACGGAGCGTGATTGTTCTCTCCAGGCTGGTCGAACGAGCCGACTCGTTCGCCCCGTCTGAGCACGCATAACGGGCTAAAGTCCATGTCATGGCAGATGTTAACGATGACCTGAGCGCGAACACCGCGCGTTTCCGCGCGTTCGCGGAGAGCAGCGAGGAGGACCTGCCGGCGCCGTGGAAGATGCGCGCCTCCAGGTCGAAGGTCGGTGTTCTCGTGGCCATCGTGGTCGTGGTCGCGGTGCTGGCCTTGCTAGTGGCCAGCGTGCTGGCCTGACCTAGTCGTCCGGCGGGAACTCGGCCGAGCCGCGGACGATCAGCTTGGTGGGGACCTCCACCCGGTGCGGCGGCCCGTCTTCGCCCGTGATCCGGCGCAGCAGCAGGTCGCCCGCGGCGCGGCCGATCTCGCCCGGGTCGTAGCTGACGACGGTGAGTCCCGGCGAGACGAGATCACCGATCTCGAAGTCGCCGAACCCGACTACCGCCACTCGCCGCGTCCGGCCCCGCGCCGTGGGCATGTGCTCGGCGGCGGCGAGCGCGCGCAGCGCGCGCCCGGTGTGCTCCCGGCTGCCGCAGAACACGGCGGTGACCGGCGAGTCGAGCAGGCGCTGCGGCGCAAGCGTCGTCCAGGCCGGGTCCGTCGGCAGTCCGGCCGCGGCCATCGCTTCCGCGTAGCCGCGCATCAGCTGGCGCGACCGGTACCCGGTGAGGTCGCCGCCGAGGTAGCCGATCCGCTGGTGGCCCTGGTCGATCAGGTGCGAAACGGCCGACTTCGCGCCGCCGTACTCATCGGCGAGTACCACATCAGCGGCGGGAAACTCCGGCGGCCGCAGCACGAACACCACGGCCACGCCCGCCTCGATCTCCGGGATCAGGTACTCATGGTTGCCGATCGTCGGCGCGATGATCAAGCCGTCGACCCGGCGGGCGCACAACGCGAGCGCGAGTCCTTCCTCGAGTGCCTGGTCGCCGTCCGTCGAGCCGGTGAACACCAGGAAGCCGTGGTCCCTTGCCACCTCCTCGACGCCGCGGCAGATCGCGGCCTGATCCGGCTCGCCGCAGTTGTCCGAGACAAAGCCCAGTGTCGCGGTCCGGCCGGTGCGCAGCAGCCGGGCGCTCTCGTTGCGCCTGAAGCCCAGGTCCTCGATCGCGACAAGGACACGCCTGGTAGTCTCCGGCGTCACGCCTGGCTCGCCGTTTACCACCCGGGACACGGTCTTCAGCGCGACCCCGGCCCGGGACGCGACGTCCTTCATGGTCGGCCTGGTAACCCCGCGTACCGTACGTAGCTGATTGTTCATCGCTCCCCCCGACTACCCAATTCCCTGTAGCGGAGTCCGCGATACCTTCAGCCGCGGCACGCCCGGCGGCAAGATCACTGAATAATGGGGGGCGTGACCGCCACGGACAGTGATCAGGACCAGGAGAAGGAACGGCTAACCGCGCTCGGCGGGCTGGCCGCTCTGTCTCTCGACGCGCTGTCCAGCGTCGCGTACGGCCCTGAGGCCATCCTGATCGTGCTCGTCGCCGCGGGCGCCGTGGCGACGAAGTACAGCCTGCCGATCACCGGCGCTATCGTGCTGCTGCTCGCCGCCCTGGTGATCTCTTACCGGCAGGTGATCGAGGCATTTCCGAACGGAGGCGGCGCGTACGCGGTCTCCAAGACGCACCTGGGGACGATCCCGTCGCTGGTCGCGGCCGCGTCGCTCACCGTCGACTACATCCTCAACGCGGCGGTCGGCGTGTCGGCGGGCGTCGAGGCGCTGACCGCCGCGTTTCCGTCCCTCTACGGTGCGCGGGTCTGGCTGTGCCTCGCCGTTCTCGCGCTGATCACCGGGGTGAACATGTGGGGCCTCGCCGAGTCGGCGCGCGTGTTCACGGCGCCGACGCTCGCGTTCGTCGCCGCGATGGCGATCGTGATCGTGGCGGGCGCCGTGCGGTCGCACCCCGTCGTCGCGCTCGGCCACACGTTGCCGTCGGCCACCGAGGCCGTCGGGACGTTGCTGATACTGAAGGCGTTCGCGTCCGGATGCTCGGCGCTGACCGGCGTGGAGGCGATCGCGAACTCGGTGCCACAGTTCCGTCAGCCGCGGGCGCGGCGGGCGCAGCACACCGAGTTGTGGCTCGGCGTGCTGCTCGGCGTGATGCTGCTGGGGCTCGGTGCGCTGATCCGGCGCTGGGACGTGGTGCCGCAGCCCGGCACCACCGTGCTCGCCCAGCTCACGGCCGGCGCCATCGGCCACAACGCGCTGTTTTACATCATCCAGCTGATCACCCTGGTGCTGCTGTCGCTGGCCGCGAACACCTCGTTCGGCGGGCTGCCCGTGCTCGCCAGCCTGCTGGCGAGGGACAACTTCCTGCCGCATGTGTTCGGCCTGCGCGCCGACCGCCGGGTATTCCGTTACGGCGTCGGGGTGCTCGCCGGGGCCGCCGCGCTGCTCCTCATCGTCGCGCGCGGCGATACGCAGGCGCTCGTGCCGCTCTTCGCCGTCGGGGTGTTCGTCGGCTTCACGCTGTCCCAGGTCGGCATGGTCAGGCACTGGTACCTGCAACGGTCGTCCGGCTGGGTCACCAGGGCCTGGATCAACGGCGTAGGGGCGGTCCTGACGTTCGCGGCCACCGTGATCGAGCTTGGCAGCAAGTTCCTCGCCGGGGCCTGGTTGGTAGCGGTCGTCATCCCGCTGCTCGTGTTGCTGTTCTTGTGGGTGGCTCGGACCTATCGGCGGATCGGCGTCGAGCTCGGCATCGGCCAGCCGCTCCCCCCGCCAGTGAAGCGGGCGTCGCTCGTGGTCGTCCCTGTCGCTAGCTTGAACCGGCTGACCGCTGAGGGGATCTCGGTGGCCCTGTCGCTCGGTGACGACGTGATCGCGGTGACCGTGGTCTTCACCGACTCTGACGAGGAGGAGGAGGCCGACGTGTCGTTCCGCGCGCAATGGAACGCGTGGCGGCCGGAGGTGCCCCTGATCACGCTCCGGTCCGCGCATCGCTCGATAGCCACGCCGATCGTGTCCTACCTGCGAGCCATCGAGATGGAGGACAAGTACCACCGGCTCGTGGTGCTGATCCCCGAGGTGCAGCCCGACCGGCCATGGATGTGGGTGTTTCACAACCAGCGTGGCCTGATCCTTAACCGGGCGATCCGCCGCGGCACCGAGAATGTCGTGGTGTGCAGGCTGCGGTACCGGTTTGGCGCGATCGCCGTGGATCAGGCCGGCACCTCGGCGCCGCAGTCGTTACCGAAAAGCGCGCAGAAGCTACCGAGCGATAACGTCAGGCGCGACATTCGTCCGCTTGGTGGCAAGATATGCGGCATGGGTTCCTTCGCGGTTGCGAGGCGATAGCGGTGGCAGCGCGTTCCCAGCTGCCGGTCGCCGTGGTCACCGGCGGGAATCGGGGCATCGGCCTTGAAGTCTGCAGGCGGCTTGCCGCGCTCGGGTACGCGGTCGTGCTGGGCTCGCGTGACATGCGCCGGGCGGAACTTGCGGCTAAGGAGATTGATCCGGAGGGCGACCGGATCACCCCGTGCCACATCGAGGTCGACAACTCGGTCAACGTCACCGCGCTCGGCGAGTGGGTCAGGGACCGGTTCGGCCGGCTTGACGTGCTGGTGAACAACGCCTCGACGCCGCCCGACCTGTGGGCGATGGCCGGCAACACCGACCTGTCGCCGGTCGCGGAGGCGCTCGACATCAACCTGTTCGGCGCCTGGCGGGTGACGCAGGCCTTGCTGCCGCTGCTGCGCTCGAGTCCGCGCCCGCGCGTGGTGAACGTGTCAAGCGAAGGCGGCTCGATCGCGCTGATGAGTGGCGGCCGCCCCGCCTACAGCGTCTCCAAGGCGGCGCTCAACGCCCTGACCAGGATGCTGGCCGGGGAGCTTTACCGGGACGGCATCCTGGTCAACGCGGTGTGTCCGGGCTGGACGTCGGACGGCGGCGCGCAGGGCGGCGGCCGCTCGTCGGCCCAGGGCGCGGCCAGCGTGGTATGGGCGGTCACACTGCCCAACGGCGGCCCGACCGGCACCTTCACCCGCGACGGCCGGGAACTTCCCTGGTAGCGATGGCGGTCGGTTAGGACGCCTGGTCGGGCGCGGCGAGCGGCCAGCCCCCGGCGGCCAGCCGGGACCGCACCCGGGCTATGTCGGAGTCGTGCGGCGGCGTGTGGGTGACATTAGCGATCGCCGCCTTGATCGTCTCCGCGGAATCCGGGTCGACCGAGGTGGCCAGCTCATCGGCGATGGCGCTGACCTCGGCGTTCGTCAGCTGGCTGCCGAGCAGTGCGAACAGCGGGATGTAGTCGACGTCGGGCACGCCCTCCGGATAGCCGGCCCGCAGCCATCCGATGATCTTGCTCAGAACCGCTGGCAGCCCCATGTTCAACCCTTCTTCCGGCGGAAGCCCGTCACTTGTGCGTCGTGGCCGGGTGGCCGATCTGGTACACCTCGTAGACGCCCCAGCCGATCGCGGCGAGCACGATGAGGAAGCAGAGCACCGCGATCGCCGCGCCCGCCATGCTGCCGCCGACGAGGACGTCGGAGTCAGCGCCAGCCGTCCGCGCGGTGCGCGGCCCGCGCGACAGGGAGAACAGGCCCATGGCGAATAGGGCGGGCAGGCCGGCCCCGGCGATCAGGCCGAACACCACGATCTTCCACAACGCGGTCAGGTTTATCCAGGACATCGTTCTGCTTCCCTGTCAGTCAGGCCGCGGCCGGCTGGGGTTCGGCCGGAGCGGGCGTTCCTGTCCACTCCGCGTTCACGTTGTTGTGGTCCACCTTGTTCGACCGGGACCTGTAGTAGATCAGCACGCAGAGCGCGGCCAGC
Source organism: Trebonia sp. (assembly GCA_035571275.1). GTDB lineage: Bacteria > Actinomycetota > Actinomycetes > Streptosporangiales > Streptosporangiaceae > Trebonia. Next base: position 25,058 of record DATMKQ010000294.1, on the reverse strand, counting down.
ACGATCAGGTCGACGATCACCCCGACGGTGCCGCCGACGCCGTGCGCCAGGCCGTAGGCGCCCGCGCCGACTAGCGCCGCCGACGGAAGCGTGAACACCCAGGCGGTGGCCATCCGCCCGGCGACGTTCCAGCGCACTTCCGCGCCTTTCTTTCCGAGCCCGGTGCCGATGATCGAACCGGTGGCGACGTGCGTGGTGGACAGCGAGTAGCCGAAGCTGCTCGACAGGAGGATGACGGCGGCCGAGGCCGACTCGGCGGCCATGCCCTGCGGTGCCTCGATCTCCACCAGGCCCTTGCCCAGCGTGCGGATCACTCGCCAGCCGCCCACGTAGGTGCCGATGCTGATGGCGAGCGCGCAGCAGACGATCACCCAGATCGGCGCGTTGGATCCCGTCGCCAGCGTGCCGTTCGCGATGAGCGCCAGGGTGATGACGCCCATGGTCTTCTGCGCGTCGTTGGTGCCGTGCGCCAGCGAGACCATGCACGCCGAACCGATCTGCCCGATGCGGAAGCCGTGCCCGCGCGCCCCGTCGGACAGACTGCGGCTGATCCGGTAGAGCAGCCAGGTGCCGGCGGCCGCCACGAGGGCGGCGATGACCGGCGACAGCACGGCGGGGAGGACGACCTTCGACACCAGGCCGTGCCACAGCACGGCGCTGCCACCCGAGGCGGCGATCGTCGCTCCGATCACGCCGCCGATGAGCGCGTGCGAGGAACTCGACGGGATGCCGAACAGCCAGGTGACCAGGTTCCAGACGATCCCCCCGGCCAGACCAGCCGCCACCACGGTGAGCGTCACCACCTTGGTGTCGACGAGGCCGTTCGCGATGGTGGCCGCGACCGCGAGGGACAGGAACGCGCCGACGAAGTTGAGCACGCCGGAGATCGCGACCGCGATCCGCGGCGGCAGCGCCCCGGTGGCGATCGACGTCGCCATGGCGTTCCCGGTGTCGTGGAAGCCGTTCGTGAAGTCGAAGCAGAGTGCCGTGATGACCACCAGCACCAGCACTGTGTCGTTGCTCACACCGTGACGGTAAACCGGCCTTTGTAAGTTCAGAAGAAACCGAGAGTGTTAACAGACCAAATTTCTGGTAAATGCGAGTTGACCAACTGTAGCCGGACTTATCCGGACAGCCAGCGGACGTCGCCCGCTCAGGCTTCCTCGTCCGGCGGCTGGAAGCGGTAGCCCATGCCCGGCTCCGTGATGAGCCAGCGCGGACGGGCCGGATCCGGCTCGAGCTTGTGCCGCAGCTGGGCCATGTACAGCCGCAGGTTCCCGCTCGCGTTGTCGTACCCAGGACCCCACACGTCGTGCAGTAGCTGCTTTTGGCTGAGCAGCTTGCCCGGGTTGCGCAGGAGCACCTCGAGCAGGTGCCATTCGGTGGGCGTAAGCCGGATGTCGCCGTTCCCGTCGCCGCCAACGGCGGCGTGCTGAGTCACCCGTTTGGCCGCCAGGTCGACGGTGAGGTCGCCGAGGCGGACCCGGGGCGACTCCTCGGCGCCGCCTACCCGCCGCGAGGCCGCGCGCATCCGGGCGAGCAGCTCTTCCATGCCGAACGGCTTGGTCACGTAGTCGTCGGCCCCGGCGTCGAGCGCTTCCACCTTGTCGGAGCTGTCGGCGCGCCCGGACAGCACGATGATCGGTGCGGTGGTCCAGCCGCGCAGCCCGGCGATCACCTCGACGCCGTTCATGTCTGGCAGCCCGAGATCGAGGATCACCAGGTCCGGCGGGTGTTCGGCGGCGACGGACAGCGCCTCCGACGCGGTCGCGGCGGTGTATACCTCGTACTGTCTGACGCGCAGGTTGATGCGCAGCGCGCGGAGGATCTGCGGCTCGTCGTCCACCACGAGCACCCTGGTCACCGCGTGCCGCCCCTAGTCACTGGGCGCCGCGGGCAGCGAGACGGTCATCGTCAGCCCGCCGCCCGGGGTGTCTTCTGCGGTCAGCGTGCCGCCCATGGCCTCGGTCAGCCCGTGGGAAAGCGCGAGCCCCAGGCCCACACCGGTGGTGTTGTCGGTGTCCCCGAGCCGCTGGAATGGCACGAACATCCGCTCCTTGTCCTGTTCAGGTATGCCCGGCCCGCGGTCGATCACACGTAGCTCCACGCGGTCGCCGAGCGCGCTGGCGGTCAGCAGCGGAGGCTTGCCTGCGGGGGAGTAGCGTAGCGCGTTCTCCGTGAGGTTCACCACGACGCGTTCCAGGATCGCCGGGTCCGCGACCACCGCGGGTATCGACTCGGGGATCTCCACGTCGATGTCGGCGCCCAGCGGCTCCAGGTTGTCCAGGGCGCGGGCGACGATCTCGTCAAGCCCGGTCGGCCGCGGGAACAGGGAGAGCGCTCCGGCCTGCAGCCTGCTCATGTCAAGCAGGTTCTCCACGAGGTGGGTGAGCCGGTCGAGCGACTCGTCGGCGGTGGCGAGCAGTTCATCGGTGTCGGCGGCGTTCCACCGCACGTCGGGGGAGCGCAGCGAGGTGACGGCCGCCTTGGCGGAGGCGAGCGGGGTGCGCAGGTCGTGGCTGACCGCGGCGAGCAGCGCGGTCCGCATCCGGTCGGCGGCGGCGATCGGCTTCGCCGCCTCCGCCTCAGCGGCCAGACGCTGCTGCTCGAGCGCGGCCCCGGCGTACGCGGCGAAGGCGCCGAGCACCCGACGGTCGCTGGCCGGCAGCGGACGGCCGGCGAGGGCGAGCGAGAGGCGATCGGTGATCGGCACGTTCACGTCCGCGTCGTCGGGCCGGTGTACCGGCAGCTCGCCCGCCGACGCCACCAAGTTCCATTCGGGGGCCGGGCCGCGGGCCGCGCCGCTTTCCGCCCCCTGGCACTCCAGCAGGCTGGCCGAGCGCATCCCGAACGCCTCCCTGGTCCGCTCGAGCAGCGCGTCGACGGCGCCCTGGCCGCGCAGCACGCTGCCCGCGGTGGTCACGAGCAGCTCGGATTCGGCGTTGGCGCGCACCGCCTGCTTGGTGCGGCGGGCCGTGATGTCGACGGTCCAGCTGACGACGAGCCCGACCGCGACGAAGACGCCGAGCGCGAGCGCGTTGTTCGCCTCCGCGATCGTCCACTGGTGGATGGGGGCCACGAAGTAGTAGTTCAGCAGCAGCGATGCCGCGATGGCCTCGAGCAGCGCGGGCACGAAACCGCCGGTCACCGCGACGGCCACGACGGCCGCGAGATATATGAGCACGTCGCTGGTGAGGTTCAGGCCAGACCGTGTGCTGGTCAGTGCCACCGTCACCAGCGGCGCGAGCACCGCCGCGAGGACGTACCCGGCGATCTGGCGGCGCGGCGTGATGCCGCCCCGGTTCCTCGGCAGCAGCCCCCACCTGCTGCCCACGTGCGCGTGGGTGACGATGTGCACGTCGATGGCACCGGAGTCACGGATCGTGCGCGACCCGATGCCAGGCCCGGTGAGCAGGGCGAGCAGCCACGGCCGCCGGCTCGCGCCAAGCACCAGCTGGGTCGCGTTCTCCGCGGTCGCGAACGTGAGCAGCGCCTCGGAGATGTTGTCGCCGACCACCTGGTGATACGTGCCGCCGAGCGACTCGACGAGCCGCCGCTGCCTGGCGAGGTTGGATGGGTTGGCGCCGGTGAGACCGTCGGACTTGGTGACGTGCACCGCGAGCAGGTCCCCGCCCGACGTCCTGGCCGCGATCCTGGCGGCACGCCTGATCAGCGTGTCGCCTTCAGGTCCGCCGGTCAGCGCGACGACGATCCGCTCGCGAGCCTCCCAGGTCGTGTGGATGTCGTGTTCCGCGCGGTACTTCTGCAGCCCTTCGTCAACCTTGTCGGCCAGCCACAGCAGCGCCAGCTCCCGCAGCGCGGTCAGGTTTCCCGACCGGAAGTAGTTCGTGAGCGCCGCGTCGATCTTCTCCGGCGGGTAGATGTTGCCGTGCGCCATCCGGCGGCGCAGCGCCTCGGCCGTCATGTCGACGAGCTCGACCTGGTCGGCTGCGCGCACCACCGAATCGGGAATGGTCTCCCGCTGCGGCACGCCGGTGATCTGCTCGACGACGTCGTTGAGCGATTCCAGGTGCTGGATGTTGACCGCGGAGATCACGTCGATGCCGGCGTCGAGCAGTTCCTGAACGTCCTGCCAGCGCTTTTCGTTGCGTGAGCCGGGCACGTTGGTGTGCGCGAGCTCGTCCACCAGGGCGATCTGCGGCTTGCGGGCCAGCACCGCGTCGACGTCCATCTCCTCGAAGGAGGCGTCCCGGTAGTTGACTCGTGCCCGCGGGACAACCTCCAGCCCGGCGAGCAGCGCCGCGGTCTGCGGGCGCCCGTGCGTCTCGGCGAACCCGACGACCACGTCGGCGCCGCGCTCGGCCCGCCGGTGCCCTTCGCCGAGCATCGCGAATGTCTTGCCTACTCCGGCGGCCGCGCCCAGGTAGATCCGGAGCGACCCACGTGCGGCCGCGCGGCCTTCAGGTTGTCCTGCCATGTCTCAATTCTGCTCTGAAACCCTTGGTCGCTGACGCGGCCCTCATCGTTCCCTGTGTGGCGGGTCGTGGACCGCCGTTAGCGCCGCCCCGCGAAAAACCCGCTGGCCGAGCGCTGCCACAGCAATATCACCGTGACCAGCGCGATCAGCCAGACCACGGCGCCGATGCCCTTGGTCACCCCGATCCCTCGGGTGCCGAGCGTAGCCACTGTAAGGAAAGTGTCAACCCCGAAGAGCACCGTGCCGACGGTCCTGGCCCAGCCGGCGCCCAGCTTGCTGGCGTACGCCAGCCAGAGCCAGAGCGCGACCACGACGCCCCCGGCGACGAGCACGCCGGCGCTGGCGCCGGCCGCGAACGATTTGACCGTATTCCCCGGCAGCAGCGGGTGGCTAGCCAGGAAGGCGGTCTTGATCTCACCGATGATGGCGAGGTCCACCAGCGTGGAGAGCACGCTCAGGGCCGCGCCCGAGTACATCAGCCAGGCCGCGGCGAGCACCGACGTCGGCGGCCTCGGCCGCGGCGGCGCGGGCGTGTACCTGGACAGCGCGTCCGCGGCAGGGGTCTGCGCCCAGGGCGCGCCCGCGGCCGGCGACCAGGCCGCACCCTGAGGCGGCGAGGTCATCGGGGACGTCTGCCCTCCGGCCGCGCGCTGAGGCGTCAGGCTCTTGGTCGCGGCGGCGAGATACCCGTCAGGCACCATGGCGGGCTTGGTTGGGGAGGGCGGGGCGGGGGAGGGGGACGGGGCGACCCTCGTGGGGTAGGCGCCCGCGCCGCGGATGACCTGCGCCACGTCATCCGGCCAGAACGATGTCGGCGGTCCCGTTACGGCGGGCCCGGCCTGGGCGATCATCGCGCCGAGCGCGGCCACGCCGGGACGCTGAGCGGGATCCTTCGCGAGGCAGGCCGTGATCACCTCCCGCAGCCGGGGCGTGACCCTGGTCAGGTCCGGCTGCGCGGTGACCACCCGGTAGAGGACGGACGCCGCGCTCCCGGTCCCGAACGGGGCGTTGCCCGTCGCCGCGTAGGCCAGCACGCAGCCAAGCGAGAAAACGTCGCTGGGCAGCCCGGCCTCGGTGCCCTCGGCCTGTTCCGGGGACATGTAGCCCGGCGTGCCCACCACCGCCCCCGTGGCGGTCACCGACGTGCCGTCGCACGCGCGCGAGATGCCGAAGTCGATGACATGCGGCCCGTCCGGCGCCAGCAGCACGTTGGCGGGCTTGAGATCGCGGTGTACCAGGCCGCAGGCGTGCACGGCGCCGAGCGCCTCGGCCAGTCCCGCGGCGAGCCGCCAGGTGGCCGCCTCCGGCAGCGGACCGTGCCGGCTCACCACGTCTGACAGCGACGGCCCGGGCACGTACGCCGTGGCCAGCCACGGCGGATCGGCGTTGACTCCGTCGGCGACCACGGGCGCGGTGTACATGCCGCTGACCATGCGCGCGGCGGCGACCTCCCGGCTGAAGCGGTGCCGGAACTCGGGGTCCCGCGCCAGCTCGGGGTGTATGACCTTCACCGCCACCGCCCGCCCGGCCCGCGAGTAGCCGAGGTAAACACAGCCCATGCCGCCAGCGCCCAGCCGGGCATGAAGCTTGAATTCCCCCACCGCCTGAGGGTCATTCGCGGAAAGCGGTTCCATCCACGCTCCAAAGACGCCCCTGCCGAGACCGCACGCAGAGATTACCCGTATTCACACGCAACGGGCAGGTCATGAGGCAAACGAGCCGGATGTTATCGGTGAGGATATCTCTCATGGCTGGTAGCGGTAGCCCATGCCAGGTTCGGTCAGCAGGTGGCGGGGCCGGGACGGGTCTTCCTCGAGCTTGCGGCGCAGCCGGGCCATGTGGAACCGGAGGTAGTTCGTCCTGTTCTGGAAGCCCGGCCCCCAGACGTCGGCCAGCAGTTGCGCCGAAGTCACGAGCCGGCCAGGGTGGCGCAGCAAGATCTGCAACAGTCGCCACTCGGTGGGAGTCAGGCTTGGCGCTCCGGAGTCAGTCGGAAACGTTCGGACATCCGATTGAAAGACCGTGTAAGCGGACAGATCGACTGTCCACCGGCCTATCGTGGCTACGTTCGGTGCCGTCTGGCCGACCGCTTCGTCGCGGCGCAGCGCCGCGCGGAGCCTGGCGAGCAGCTCGGCCATCGCGAACGGCTTCGTCACGTAGTCGTCCGCGCCGGCGTCGAGCGCGCCGATCTTGTCGCCCGGGCTGGTCCGGCCGGACAGCACGATGATCGGCGCCCGCGACCAGCCGCGGAACGAGACGATCACCTCGGTGCCGTCCATGTCGGGCAGGCCCAGGTCCAGGATCATCGCGTCCGGCGGGCTGGTCGAGGCCACGGCCAGGGCCTCCCGGCCGGCCGACGCGATCAGCACCTCGTAGTGCCTGGCCCGCAGGTTGAGCTGCAGCGCCCGCTGCAACTGCGGCTGGTCCTCGACGACGAGTATCCGCGGGGCGGGGCGCCCGGCCAGCAGGGGTTCCCCCGACTGGCCGGGCGCCGCTGTCGTCATCGCGGGCTCACGCTCCGGCCTTGGCATACTGGGCCTGGCCGGGCAGTTCGTCGAGGGCGATGTTGAGGTTGAGCACGTCCACCCGGGGCTCGCCGAGGAAGCCGAGCACCTTGCTCTGGGTGTACTTGTTCACCAGCGCCTGCACCTCAGAGACAGGCAGGTGCCTGGCCGCGGCCACCCGGGCGACCTGGATATCCGCGTTCTGCGGCGAGATGTCCGGGTCGAGGCCCGAGCCGGACGTGGTGACCGCGTCCGGCGGGATCTGTGAGATGGCCACGTGGTCGAACTGCGCGATCTGCGCCTGGCGTGTTTTCACGTTCTGCAGCAGCGTCGGGTTGTTCGGCCCGAGGTTGGAGGCGCCGGAGAAGTTCGGGTCGCACCCGTAGTCGGTCTTCGACTCCGGGTTCGACGCCGTCGATGGCCTGGGCTGGAAGTACTGCGGCAGCGGGTTGCCCTTCGAGTCCACGAACTCCTGACAGATCAGGCTGGACCCGACGACCTTTCCGTTGTACGACACCAGCGACCCGTCGGCCTGGTTCTTGAACGCGAGCTGCGCGATGCCGACCATGACGACGGGGTAGATGATCCCGCAGACCACGGTCAATATCAGCAGCGCGCGCAGCGCCGCGATGTGCTGCCTGACGAGAGATGGAAGACGGTTCACGTCGATCACCTGAATCCGGGGATGTTCATGATGATGAGGTCAATCAGCTTGATGAATGCGAACGGGATGATCAGGCCGCCTACGCCGTAGATCCACAGGTTCCTGCGGAGCATGTTGGCCGCGGACGACGGCTTGTACCTGACACCGCGCAGCGCGAGCGGGATCAGCGCGACGATGACGAGCGCGTTGAAGATGATCGCGGACGCGATCGCCGACTGCGGGCTGTGCAGGTGCAAGATGTTGAGCTTCTGCAGGTCGGGGAAGGCCACCGAGAACATCGCCGGCAGCATCGCGAAGTACTTCGCGACGTCGTTGGCGATGGAGAAGGTGGTCAGGGCGCCGCGGGTGATCAGCAACTGCTTGCCGATCTCCACGACCTCGATGAGCTTCGTCGGGTTGGAGTCCAGGTCCACCATGTTCCCGGCCTCCTTGGCGGCCGAGGTCCCGGTGTTCATGGCCACGCCGACGTCGGCCTGGGCCAGGGCGGGCGCGTCGTTGGTGCCGTCGCCCGTCATCGCGACGAGCTTGCCGCCCTCCTGCTCCTTCTTGATCAGCGCCATCTTGTCTTCCGGCGTCGCCTCCGCGAGGAAGTCGTCCACGCCGGACTCTTCGGCGATCGCACGCGCGGTCCGCGGGTTGTCGCCGGTGATCATGACGGTGCGGATGCCCATCGCCCGCATCTCGGCGAACCGCTCGGCGATACCTTCCTTGACGATGTCCTTGAGGTAGATGACACCGAGCGCCCGCGCCTTGCCGTTGACCTTCTCGGCCACGACCAGCGGCGTGCCGCCGGCCGCGGAGATATCGTCGACCATCTGGCCGAGCTCCTCCGCCGGAACGCCGCCGTTGTCGCGAATCCACTGGCTCACGGAGCTCGCGGCGCCCTTTCTGACTTCCCGCCCCCGGCCGGCACGGCCGTCGGCCAGGTTCACGCCGCTCATCCGGGTCTGCGCCGTGAACGGCACGAACTCGGCGCCAGGCAACTCGCCCGCTCCGCGCTCGCGGATGCCGAACTGGTTCTTCGCCAGGACCACGATCGAGCGGCCTTCCGGCGTTTCGTCCGCGAGCGACGACAGCTGGGCCGCGTCGGCGAGCTGGGCAACCTCGACGCCGCTGACCGGCAGGAATTCGGTGGCCTGCCGGTTCCCGATGGTGATCGTGCCGGTCTTGTCGAGCAGCAGCGTGTTGACGTCGCCGGCCGCCTCGACGGCGCGGCCGGACAGCGCGAGCACGTTGCGCTGCACGAGCCGGTCCATGCCGGCGATGCCGATCGCGGAGAGCAGCGCCCCGATCGTTGTCGGGATCAGCGCGACGATCAGCGCCACCAGGATGATCAGGTTCTGCGGCGCGCCCGAGTAGTAGGCCATCGGCTGCAGGGTCACGACCGCGAGCACGAAGATCAGCGTCAGCGAGGCGAGCAGCACGTTCAGCGCGACCTCGTTCGGCGTCTTCTGCCGCGACGCGCCCTCAACGAGGGCGATCATCCGGTCGATGAACGTCTCGCCCGGCTTCGACGTGATCTTCACGACGATCCGGTCGGACAGCACCTTGGTGCCGCCGGTGACCGCGGACCGGTCTCCGCCGGACTCGCGGATGACCGGCGCGGACTCACCGGTGATGGCTGATTCGTCAACCGACGCGACACCCTCGACCACGTCGCCGTCGCCGGGGATGATCTGGCCCGCCTCGACGACCACGTAGTCGCCGAGCTTGAGCTGGGTGCCCGGGACCTCTTCCTCGCGGACGTTTGTCGCCTCGGGCTTCCAGTCGATCAGCCGCCGCGCCACCGTCTCCTGCTTGCTGCGCCGCAGCGTCTCGGCCTGTGCCTTGCCGCGACCTTCCGCGACGGCCTCGGCCAGGTTGGCGAACAGCACGGTCAGCCACAGCCAGACGGTGATCGTCCAGCCGAATATCGAGCTGTGCAGGATCGCCGAGTACGTGGTCAGTACCGAGCCGACTTCGACGACGAACATGACCGGGTTCTTGATCTGAGCCCGTGGGTCGAATTTCTTGAACGCGTCAGGAAGGGACTTCCAGAGCATCTTCGGGTCGAGCAGGCCGCCACCGACCCGTCGGGTCGATGTCACTGCCTTACGCGCCCCGTCGTCTGAGACCGTGCGCGGCCTCGTCTTGAGCGGGTTGGTGGCCATCAGTGCAGTCCTTCAGCGAACGGTCCCAGCGCGAGCGCGGGGAAGTAGGTCAGGCCGACGAGGATGATGATCACGCCGATCAGCAAGGTGGCGAACAGCGGCTTGTGCGTCTCCAGCGTGCCGGCGCTTGCCGGCACCGGTTGCTGTTTGGCGAGCGAGCCGGCCAGCGCCAGCACGAATATCTCCGGCGCGAACCTGGCGAACAGCATGACGATTCCGCCGGTGATGTTGTACCAGGTGGTGGCGGTTGTGAGGCCGGCGAACGCGGACCCGTTGTTGTTGGCCATCGAGGTGAACGCGTAGACGATCTCGGTCAGGCCGTGCGGCCCGGCGTTGAGGATCGACCGACGCGGCACGGCGAAGCCCAGTGAGAAGGCCGCCCCGATGAGCGCGGAGGCCGGTGTCGCCAGGATGTACAGCGACGCCCACTTCATCTCGGTCGGGCGGATCTTCTTGCCGATGTACTCCGGCGTGCGGCCGACCATCAGGCCGCCGATGAACACGGTCACCACGGCCAGCATGAGCATGCCGTAAAGCCCTGCTCCGACGCCGCCGGGTACGACCTCGCCGAGCATCATGTCGAACAAGATGACGCCGCCGCCGAATGGCGTGAACGAATCGTGGAACGAGTTGACCGCTCCTGTCGACGTCACTGTGGTCGACGACGCGAACAACGAGGAGCCGGGTATCCCGAACCCTACGTTCTTGCCCTCCATCGCGCCGCCCGCCGCTTGCAAGGCGACACCCGCGTGTTGCCACTCGAAGAATGTGATGGCGCCGACGGAGCACAGCCACAGGAACACCATCACCGCGGCGAGAACGTAGCCCTGCCGGTTGTCGCCGACCATCTTGCCGAAGGTGCGCGGCAGCGAGAACGGGATGACCAGGAGCAGGAAGATCTCGAACCAGTTGCTGAACGGGTTCGGGTTCTCGAACGGGTGCGCGGAGTTCGCGTTGAAGAACCCGCCGCCGTTGTTGCCGAGTTCCTTGATTACCTCCTGCGAGGCCACCGGGCCGCCGACCATGTTCTGCTGGGTGCCGGTCAGGGTGGAGATCACGTGGGTGACGTTGAAGTTGTCGATCACGCCGGTGGCCATCAAGATGATGGCGCCGATCACCGAGATCGGCAGCAGCACCCGGATCACGATCCGGGTCAGGTCGACCCAGAAGTTGCCGAGCCGGTTGGTCTTGTTCCGCATGAAGCCGCGGACAAGCGCGATCGCCACGACGATGCCGACGGCTGCGCTGACGAAGTTCTGCACCGCCAGGCCCGACATCTGCACGACGTAGCCCATCGTGGTCTCGCCGCTGTAGTTCTGCCAGTTCGTGTTGGTGACGAACGACGCGGCGGTGTTCCACGCCAGGAAGGGCGAAACGTTCGCCTGGCCGTTGGAGTACGGCAGCCAGTGCTGCACCCGCTCCATCACGTACAGGAACACCACGCAGACACCGGAGAACGCCAGCATGGACCGGGCGTAGGTGCCCCAGCGCTGGTCGGCCTCGGCGTCGATGCCCATCAGCCGGTAGAAGGATTTCTCTACCCGCAGGTGCTTGGGGGACGTGAAGACGCGGGCAATGTAGTCGCCTAGCGGCTTGTAGCAGACCGCGAGCGCGACGAGGAGCAGGCCGACCTGCAGGAAGCCGGCGAGTGTTGGGTTCATCAGAATCGCTCCGGCCTCACTAGTGCGTAAATGAGATAGATCGTGATCACGATCGCCGCGATCAGGCCGACCCAGTTCTCAGCGCTCAATGCGCTCAACCCCCTTGACGATGAGGAAGAGCACGGCGAAGACGGCCACTGTGATGAAGATGGCCCAAAAATCGTCCATCGCAACTCCTAGGGCTGCTACTTGCTGGTGCGCGGATCCGGGGCATGTCTGAGGCGAGATGCCTGGTTTGTCCGCAAGGGTTTCTCGGTGACGCGAGGCCCCGGTGGGGGCCGGTCTCGTCCCGGCTCGGGTACGCCCCGTAAGGCAGCGCCCGGCCGTCGGTACCGCACCCGCGAGCCGGATCGCGCTTGCGGGGCGCACCCGAACGGCACAATCAAAGCGCCGGTCAGCAGGGGTGATTGCCGTCCTGACGGCTCCCATGCGCCAGCGGGCAGGTTCTTAACAGACCTCATGCACCGCGCGCGGAAATACCGGCAGGTAACCGCTTTCTGGCCGCCCAGGTTTAGCGGTTATTTATCGGAGAGTTCCGAGATGTCCGGGACCAGCGCCCGCCGCCGTGTCCACGGCCGGTGCCGTCCCATCTCGTCCATCAGAGCCGACGGCGGCACGGCGAGCACCGGGCACCTGGCGTGCGCCAGGAGGTAGCGCCCGACCGACTTGCGCAGCGCCCGGCCGACCAGCGCCCGCCGCCCGGTCCCGATGACGAGCAGGTCACCGGGCTTGCCCGCGACGTCGACGAGGACGGGCCCGGTCTCGCCGCGCTCCACGCGACCTTCGATCGCCACGTCTGGGGGAAAGCCGCCCAGCCCGGCCTCAAACGCGTCGAGCAGCCGCTGCTTGGCGGCTTCCGCCCACACTTCGCGTAGGTAGGCGGACGGATGCCGCCGTTCGGCCATGTCGCCGCCGGGCGGGATCCAGGCGATCACGGGCACCAGCGGCACATTCCGCGCCCGCGCTTCCTCGGCCGCGTACCGCAGGGCCTGCAAACTGCCCAGCGACCCGTGCACCCCGACTACAATCCGACGCACCGCTGACACGATGCATCGCCTCCTGACATCACAATGTCCTGGTCTCAGGCACGTCCACGCATTTCTCCCACCCATGTAACCGCGCCGCGCGGGCAACAGTGCCTTTGCTAGCGGAACCCTAATGTGGGGTGAGAGTTACGTCACATCTTACGCGCGAACCCCTACGCGGTGTAGGCGCCGGCTGTCCGCGGGCGACGGCCCTCCCGGGCGTGTCCTGGCATGATGGGTGGCCTATGGAGCAGACTCTATTTCCGAGCCCGCAGGCGGCATCCTTCGTCGCGATCGGGGACAGCTTCACCGAGGGGCTGAACGATCCGGCGCCAGGCGGCGGCGGGTTTCTCGGCTGGGCGGACCGGCTGGCCGGGATGCTCGCGGCCGGTTACCCCGGCCTGCGGTACGCGAACCTGGCGGTCCGCGGCAAGCTGCTGCGACAGATCGTCCACGATCAGCTCCCCGCCGCCGTCGCGTTGTCACCCGGCCTGGTCAGCGTCGCCGGCGGCGGCAACGACATCTTGCGGCCCGGCGCCGACCCGGACACGCTCGCCGAACTGTTCGACACGGCGGTGGCCAGGCTGACCCAGGCCGGCAGCCGGGTGCTCATGTTCACCGGGTTCGACCCGGTCGGATTCCCCGTCCTGCGGCTGCTGCGCGGCCGGATCGCGGCGTACAACATGCACCTGCGCGCGATCGCCGACGCCCGCGGCTGCTACCTGGTGGACCTGTGGTCGATGCGGTTCCTGCGCGAGTCCGCCGCGTGGAGCCCGGACCGGCTGCACCTGACGACCGCCTCCCACGAACGGATCGCGCTGCGCGCCTGCGAGGTCCTCGGCGTCCCTGTCCCCGACGACTGCCGCGTCCCGCCCGCCCCCGCCCCCGCCGCCGTGGCGGCGGCCTTGGCCGGCAGGCCTCGCACGGCGGACACGCTCGCTGCCCGCCGGGCGGACATCCGCTGGGCCCGCGAGTACGTCCTGCCCTGGGTCAACCGCCGGCTGCACGGCACCTCGTCAGGCGACGGCCGCACCCCCAAGCGCCCCGACCTGGCCCCGGTAACCCCACCCCCCTGACGTACCCCCCGTTCCGGAGCCCGCCCCTGGCCGTCCCCGCTCCCGCGGCCACCCGCCCCCTCCGTGCCCGGATGAATGTCCCGTTCAGCTGCCGATAGCAAGCTGAACGGGACATTCATCTGCTGGGGCCAACGTCAACGAGGGCGCTTGCCCGTGCTGGACAGCCCTTAATTCACGTTGAGGCAAGCGACCGTCGCCGGGATTGCCGGATATGTCCGGGTAGCAGGCGGCCCGGGGCAGCCAGAGCCAGCATCAGCACTAGCCCCGCGACCAGCGGCGCCCACCAGATCCACGCGCTGTGCGACGTCCCCTGGGCGGCGGCAGTCACGCCACCGGCGACCAGCCCCGCGGCTATCAGCCGACCCCAGCTGAGCGTCGCGGCGGGGATAAGCGCGACCGCGAGCGGCGGCCACGGGTAGTAGGAGACCATCACAGGCTCGAAGAACGAGCGCAACGCCAGCGTAAACGCGGCCCACCACAGCACTTCCGCAAGCACCGGGGTCGGCCACCAGACCCGGCCGGGCGTTCCGGCGAGCGCTGGGTCCTGTTGCGCTTCGCCGTGCCGGGCCGCATCCAGGCGGGCGAGCCAGCGGCGCCTGACCGCCAGCGCGCAGCAGCAAGCGAGCACGATGGTGGCGAGCCGGGCGGGTCCGGCGGCGACGTTGCCGTTCGCCACGTGCGGTGCCAGGGACGTCCACGCGGTGGGGTGGTTGATCGTCGGCGAGTTGGGCTGGCTCGTCACCGACGTGTACGTGGCGTGCCAGTTGGCCGCCAAGGCGGCGCCGAGCAGGACGGCGGAAGGAAGCGCCGCGCGCACCAGGAACATCGGCATCCGCCGCCATGGCATCAATGCCAGCATCACCGGCAGTGCCAGCAGCACCAGCGGTTGGACGCAGACCGCGGCGCCGGCCAGCCAGCCCGCCAGCCCGTCCCGTGACCGGCTTTGCGCGAGGATCGCGTAGAGCAGCAGTCCGACGGCCACCGCGTCTTCCGGGTGGCCCCAGCGGGCGGACACGTTCCACAGGATGCCGGCGCTCGCGGCGGACAGCAGAGCGCGCTTCCAGCGAGCAACGCCAAGCTGCTCGGCGAGCGCGTCGGCGGCGAACAGCGTCACGCAGCATAGGGCGATCTCGTAGGGGGCGGCCACCAGCCACACCGCCGGATGCAGGTTGTGCGGGCCGGGGATCTGCAGCGACAGACCGGCGGCCTCGATGACAGCGGCGATCGGGACGAGGATGACCGCCGCGCCCGGCAGCGAGACGAGTCCGGTCGGCGAGGTGTACAGGCCGCCGATATCAAAGTGCGCGAGGCGGGTCGCGGCGATAAGCGTCCCCCACAGGTCGTACGGAAGCACCCATTCGGTCCGCCCCATCATCGAGGGGCCCCAGGTGGTCGTGTACACCCCGACAATGAGCAGGCCGAGCGTGGCAACGAGCGGGAACACCCGTCGCCCCAGTCTGTTTCCCTGGGGGGTCTGAGGGGGTCGTCCCCCCGAGTCAGTCTGTTCCCCGGGGGGGTCTGGGGGGAGTCGTCCCCCCGAGGAAAACAGAGTCTCCCGCATACTGGTCCCTCTCCGCGCCGTAAATCGCGTGCTACTGTACAGGCGCCAGCTCAGGACGGTCATCCGCCTGCAGGCTGACAAGCGTGCCAGGCAGCGAAGCCGGTGAAGTCCGCTACGGCGGGCCATTCCGGCGCTGTCCCGCAACTGTGACGACCCCACGGGTCCAAGCCAGGTCGACTCCTGACGCGCTTGACGATATCGACCCTCGTGGGAAGGGCGATCCGTCCCGGTGGCCGGGGAGGATGCCCGGGCGCCGGCGGTCTCGCCTTCCTTCCCGCCAAATCGGGAGGAAGTGGCACCCCTATGGAACCCGCCGCGCGGCCCGGTCCGCGTAACAGCATTCCCGCAAGAGCCGCCGCGACCACTCTCGCGGCTGCCGCTATAACCGCCGTCATGACCGCCGCCCTGGCCGCGTGCGGCTCCGGGGGCGCCAGCACATCGGCCACCACCAGCCCATCCGCGACCGAGTCCGCGAGCAGCTCCGCGGGCAGCGAGGCGTCGCCGGTGACTAGCGCGTCCGCGGCAGTCTTCCCGGTCTCCGTCACGGGCGGAAACGGCGCGGTCACGATCACCAGCCGGCCCACCAGGATCGTCTCGCTCGACGCCACCAACACGGAGGACTTGTACGCGGTCGGGGCCGGGTCGCAGGTGGTCGCCGTCGACCAGGACTCGGACTACCCGGCCGGCGTCCCGAAGACCGGCCTGAGCGGTCTCACCCCGAATATCGAGGCGATCGCTAAGTACAACCCCAGCCTGGTCGTCGCCTCCCAGAATTCGAACGGCCTGGTCTCCGGCATGACCAAGCTCGGCGTGCCGGTGCTCATCGAACCGGCCGCCGCCACCCTGAACGACGCGTACACGCAGATCCAGCAGATCGGGCAGGCGACCGGTCACGCCGCGCAGGCCGAGCTGGTCGTGACCGGTATGCGGCAGCAGATCGCCGCCGACGTGCTCAAGGCCGGCGCTGCTCACCGGGGCCAGACCTATTACTGGGAACTGAGCGCGAACCCGTACTACTCGGCGACCTCCACCACGTTCATCGGCCAGATCGTGGGTCTATTCGGGCTCAAGAACATCGCTGACGCCGCGAGCAAGCCCGCCGACGGTGGCTACCCGCAGCTGTCGGAAGAGTACATCGTGACCGCCAAGCCGCAGCTCATCTTCCTGGCGGACAACCAGGCCGCGGACGGCGGTCAGAGCCTGGCCGTGGTCGACAAGCGCCCCGGCTGGTCGGCGATCCCCGCGGTGAAGGACCACGAGGTCATCGCGCTGAACGACGACATCGCCTCGCGCTGGGGTCCCCGGCTCCCGCAACTGGTCGCGCAGATCGCCGCCGCGCTCGAGCAGGCACCCACGAAGTGAAACGGGCCGGCGCGCTGAGCGCCGCGGCGGCGTTCCTCGTCGTCGCGGCGCTCGTCAGCGCCCTGGTCGGCGCGGCCGACCTGAACCCGTTGGCGACCGCGGCCGCGCTCGCCGACAAGATCCCGTTCGTCCACCTGCACTCGGGCCTGACGCCGCTGGACAGCGCCGTCCTGTTCCAGATACGCCTGCCGCGGATCGTGCTCGGCGCTCTCGTCGGCGGCTTGCTCGCCGTGGCCGGCGCGGGCTATCAGGGCGTATTCCGCAACCCGCTGGTCGACTCCGGGATGCTAGGCGCGTCCGCGGGCGCGGGGCTTGGCGCGACGATCGCTATCGTCTACCTGGGGTCGGCCGGTCCCAGCGCGGTCCCTGTGGCCGCCTTCGCCGGCTCGCTCACCGGGGTCGCGGTCGCCTACCTGACCGGAGCCGCGGCATCGGCACGCGGCGCGATCGGCGGGGGCACCGCGACGCTGCTGCTTGCCGGGATAGCGGTCGGTAGCTTCCTGGTGGCCGTGCAGACGTACGTCCTGCAGCGCTCGGCTTCGGACATCCAGGCGGTGTATACCTGGCTGCTCGGCTCGCTGTCCGGCGCGACCTGGCAACAGGTGATCTCCGTGCTGCCCTACGCGGCTGTCAGCACGCTGATCGTGTTGCTGCACGGCAGGCACCTGGATGTCCTCGCGGTCGGCGACGAGGAGGCGCACGCGCTCGGCATGCGCCCTGGGGTCGTCCGGCTTATCGTCGTCGCGGCCTGCGCGCTCGCGGCGGCGAGCGCGGTGGCTGTCAGCGGCCTGATCGGCTTCGTCGGCATCGTCGTGCCGCACGTCGCGCGGCGGCTCGCCGGCCCAAGTTATCGCAGCGTCCTGCCGCTGTCGGTGCTCATCGGCGCAGGTTTCCTGGTGCTCGCGGACACCGTGGCCCGCACCGTGCTATCTCCCGCGGAACTGCCGATCGGTGTGATCACCGCGCTGATCGGCTCGCCCGCGTTCATCTGGATCCTGCGCAGCACGAAGGCGGTGGACACGTGACCACGCTCGCCGTGCAAAGGCTCTGCGTGAGCCTGGACCGTACTCCGGTGCTGCGTGGTGTCACATGTACGGCGGCCGCGGGCGGCTGGCTCGCTTTGATCGGCCCGAACGGAGCGGGGAAATCCACCCTGATCAGGGCTGCTGCCGGGCTGGTGGCATACGAGGGAGCGATACGGCTCGACGGTACCGACCTCAGGTCGCTGCGGTTGCGAGACCGGGCGCGGCTGATGGCCTACGTGCCGCAGGAGCCGGTACTGCCGCCGGACATGACGGTGGAGCAGTACGTGCTCTTGGGCCGGACCCCGCACCTGGGCTACCTGAGCGGCCCGGGACGGCACGACAGGGAGCGGGCGGCGGCCGCCCTGGAGCGCCTGGACGTGGCTCGGTTCGCCGGGCGGCGGCTGGCCAGGATGTCCGGTGGTGAGCGGCAGCGGGTAGTGCTGGCCCGGGCGCTGGCGACAGAGCCTGCGCTGCTGCTGCTCGACGAGCCAACCTCGATGCTCGACGTCGGCCATCAGCAGCAGGTGCTCGAGCTTGTCGACCGCCTGCGCAGGGAAAGCGGCCTGACGGTGCTGTCCACGCTGCACGACCTCACCGCCGCCGGTCAGTACGCCGACCACCTTGTCCTGCTGCACGAGGGCCGGGTCGTCGCGGCGGGCCCGGCCGAGGCTGTGCTGACCACGGAGCTGATCGCGGCGGTCTACGCTGCCCGCGTCAGCGTAACGGCAGGCCAGGATGGCCGGCCGGTCGTCGCCCCGGTGCGCGATCTAGACTGACGTTTTGCGGCACCGGGGAGTATTGTCGCATCCGATTCTTTTAATCGTGTTGGCTTCGAAGGGGCCGCCATGTATCAGCCTTATCCGGGTGGGTCCCAGGTCCCAGAGACCGCGCCACCCGCCGCCGCTCCCACCTCGGTGACCAGGGCCGTCCAGGTGATGTACGTCGGGGCCGCCGCCAGCTTGATCGGCATCATCATCACCGTCCTGGACCGCCACGCCATCAGGACCGCTCTTGCCAATAACAATCACAAGCTGACCGCGTCCCAGCTCAACACCGACTACCACGCGGCGATCGGCGTTGCGATCGTCGGCGGCCTGATCGGCGTCGGGCTGTGGATCTGGATGGCCTTTATGTGCAAGGCGGGCAGGTCGTGGGCCCGGATCGTGTCGACCGTGTTTTTCGGCATCGAGACGCTCGAGCTGGCAGTTGGCTCGGCGCGGACGGGCAGCGGCGGCGCGGTGCGGATCTACGGGATCGTGATCTGGCTAATCGGACTCGTCGCGGTCATCTTCCTATGGCAGCGCCCGTCCACCCAGTTCTTCAGGGGCGGCGCGCCACAGTAGTACTGAAGCGGTGACAGCGGGGGCGCTTGGGTTCGACCTCTTCGTCGGCGCTGTCACCGTGCTCGCCGCCATCGTGGCGGCACGGCTCGCGCACAGCGCCGGGCTGCCCGCGCTGCTCGTGTTCCTCGGGGTTGGCCTGGTGATCGGCGACGCCGGGATCGGAGTCAGGTTCGACAACGCCGCGCTGGCCGAAGTCCTCGGGCTGAGCGCCCTGGTGCTGATCCTCGCTGAAGGCGGGCTGACCACCAACTGGGCACACGCCAGGGCCGCCGCCCCGGCGGCGATCGCGCTGGCCACCATCGGGGTAGCGGTCAGCATTATCGTCGTAGCGGCGTGTACCCGCTGGCTGCTCGGCTTCGGCTGGCGCGAAGCGCTGCTGCTCGGCGCGGTGCTCGCGCCGACCGACGCCGCCGCGGTGTTCTCTGTGCTGCGAAGGCTGCCGCTGCCGCCGTTGCTTTCCGGCATGCTCGAGGGTGAGTCCGGACTGAACGACCCGCCGGCCGTGCTCGCCGTCACGCTGCTGAGCGCATCAGGCACGCACGCGCCGTCCGCCCTGCTGGTCATCGGCGAAGTGGTGTGGCAGCTCGTGGGCGGTGCCGCCATCGGGGTCGCGGCGGGCCTGCTCGGGATGCTGTTCCTGCGCAGGGTGGCGCTGCCCGCCACCGGCCTGTACCCGGTCGCGATAGTAGCGCTCGCCGTGGCCAGCTACGGGGCGGCGTCGCTGGCGCACGCGAGCGGGTTTCTCGCGGCCTACGTGTCGGCCGTCTTGCTCGGCAACGCGAGGTTGCCGCACGGCCCCGCCACCCGGGGCTTCGCCGAAGCCCTGGGCTGGCTGGCCCAGATAGGGCTCTTCGTCATGCTCGGCCTGCTCGCCTCGCCTGCCCGGCTGCCGGCCCAGATCGGGCCGGCCATCGTCGTGGGCCTGGTCCTCGTGCTGCTGGCGCGCCCGGCCGCCGTGCTCGTCGCCACGCTCCCGTTCCGGTTGCCGTGGCGGCGGCAGGCGTTCCTGTCGTGGGCCGGGCTGCGCGGCGCGGTGCCGATCGTGCTCGCCACGATCCCGCTGGGCGCCCGCGTAGCGGGCGCGACCCGCGTGTTCGACATCGTGTTCGTCATCGTCGTCGTCTTCACGCTGCTGCAGGGGCCGACGCTGCCCTGGGCCGCCCGCCGGCTCCGGGTCACCGCGCCTGCGGAGCCGCTGGAGATCATCGTGGACGCGGCGCCGCTCGAGGAACTGCACGCGGACCTGCTCCAGGCGCAGATTCCCGAGGGCTCGCGGCTGCACGGAGTGGAGGTCTTCGAGCTACGGCTGCCCGCCCAGGCGAACATCTCGCTGATCGTCCGCGACGGCGAGGGGCTCGTCCCCGGGCCGAACACGGTGCTGCGCACCGGCGACCGGCTGCTGATCGTGGTGCCCGCCTCGGTACGCGAGCGGACCGAGCGCCGCCTGCGCGCCGTGAGCCGGGCCGGCAAGCTAGCCGGCTGGTTCGGCGAGCACGGCCAAACCAGATGAATGGCCCATTCACCAGGCCATAGGCAGCTGAATGGCCCATTCACCTAGCGGAAAACTAGCCCCACGCCACAACGCGGTTTGGCCGAATGGCGATGACAACGCGCGTCTCCCCCGGGTTGTCCCTCGTCCGCAGGTCCGCACCGTACTTGGCGCCTACCTTGTCGGCGAAGGCGTAGTCGTCGTCCGGCGTGACCTCCGCGTCGCCGCGCAGCTCGACATACCGGTACGGTGACTTCTCGTCGAAGATGAGCAGGCTGCACTTGGGGTTGGCCTGGAGGTTTTTCACCTTCTGCCGGGTCGTGTTCATGGATAGCTTGACCGTGTCGCCATCGGCGAGGAACCAGACACCGGAAAGCTGCGGCCGCCCGCTGGCCCCGATGGTGCCGAGCACCGCGACCGGCCCGTCGAGCAGGTCGCGGTGCGAGTCAGGAATCGTCGTCATGGCACGAACTCTACGACGCGTCGGCCCTCATATTCGCGGCAGCCCGTACATCGCCGGTCGGCTGGTGCGACGGGACAACTGCCCGGTCCCGCACCTGTGCCGGCGCACCGACGGAAGCGGCCGCACGGCGTCCGACGGCCACCGCCGCCACCGCGCCCGCCAGCGAGATCACCGCCGCCACCACCATCGCGGGCCGGTACCCGGACGTGAAGCTGGCCGCCGATCCGAAGTGCCCGTGCGCGGCGAACACGGCGGTCACGAGAGCGATGCCGAACGCCCCGCCGAACCGCTGCATCGTGTTGCTGACCCCTGAGGCACGGCCGACGTCACTGGCCGGCACCGCGCCTAGTACGGCGGTCGGCGCGGTCGGCAGCGTCATCGAGACGCCGACGCCCGCGATGATCAGCGGGATGACGAACCGCCCGTAACCACCGCCAGCCGTCGTGGCGGCCAGCGACGCGACCCAGGCGAGCCCGGCGCCCTGCATGAGCAGGCCGGCCACGAGCAGCGGCCGGTTGCCGATCCGGTCGGCCAGCGCCCCAGCCAGCGGAGCGACCACCATCGGCGTCGCCGTCCACGGCAGCAGCCGCAGCCCGGTCGCCAGCGGCGAGTAGCCGAGGCCAAGCTGGAAGTACTGCGCGGTGAGGAACGCCGCGGAGAACACCGCCCCTGAGCTGCAGAACGCGGCGGCGTTGGCGGCGCTGAACGTGCGGGACTTGAAAAGCCGCAGCGGCAGCATCGGCTCGGCCGCCCGGCGCTCGCGCAGCACGAGCCCGATCAGCAGCACCGCGCCCACGATGAACCCGGTTATCGCCTTGGGGTCGCTCCAGCCCGAGTCGCCGACCTGGATGAGCGCCCACGCGATGGCCGCCGCCCCGCCCGCCACCAAGGGCACCGCCGGCAGGTCCAGCCGGGTGGCAGGCCCGCGGCCTGACGGCAGGAACAGCACAGAGCCGATCGCGGCCGCCAGGCCGAACGGCACGTTGATCCAGAAGATCCAGTGCCAGTCCAGCCCTTGCACCACGACCCCGCCGACCAGCGGGCCTCCCGCGACCGCGAGACCCCCGATTCCGCCGAAGATGCCGACGACGGCTCCGCGCCGCTCCACGGGGAACGTCCTGGCCAGGATCGTCAGCGCGAGCGGCGTGACGGCCGCCGCGCCGAGCCCCTGCACGGCCCGGGCCGTGATCAGCAGGCTCGCGTTCGGGGCGAGCGCGCACGCCGCCGAGCTAACGGTAAACAGGACCAGGCCGCCCACGTACACCAGCCGGTGCCCGAACCGGTCGCCGATCGCCGCCGCGGTGATGATGCCGGAAGCGAACGTGAGCCCGTAGGCGTTGACCGCCCACTCGAGGGTCGCGATGCTGCCGCCGATGCTGGCGTGGATCGCCGGCAGCGCGGTGACCACTACCAGCGCGTCAAGCGCCACCATGAAGAACGAGATCGAGGTGAGCGCGAGCACCAGCGGGAGTGAGGTGGCCCGCTGTCGCCCGCCCGAAGCGAGTTCCATCTTTTCCGCCTCCAGGACCGGCCAGCGGCGCCGCCACGGCGCCGGTTTACTGACCGGCTCACCCTGACCTACGGCGAAAGCGACCCCGTTTCGACACGGTCGCCAGGAGTTTTTCTTTCAGTCATGGCGGCGCAGCAACTCCTCGCGCACGGCCGAGTTGGCGCTGGTTTCCGCTGCCCGAGCCCAGGCGCCCCGAGCCCGTTCGGGATAACCGGCTTTTTCTAGCAGTGCGGCGTGCGCGGCATACAGCGGCGAGTACCCCTCTAGTGCTCCCGAGGCGAGCACTGGCTCGAGGACGGCGAGCCCGGCGAGCGGCCCGTCGGCCATGCCGACCGCGACGGCCCGGTTGACCTCGACGACCGGGGAGTGCTCGAGCCGCGCGAGCGAGCCGTAGAGCAGGGCGATCTGCGGCCAGTCGGTGTCGTCGAAGCGCGGGGCCTGCGCGTGCAGCGCGGCGATGGCCGCCTGGAGCTGGTACGAGCCGGGGTCGCGGCGAGCGAGCGCCTCGTCGAGGACGCGAGTGCCCTCCGCGATCAGCGCACGGTCCCAGCGGCTCCTGTCCTGTTCTTCCAGCGGGACCGGTCGGCCTCCGGCCTGGCGCGCCGCGGCCCGCGCGTGGTGCAGCAGCATGAGCGCGAGCAAGCCGGCGGTCTCGGCGTCCGCGGGCAGCAGCCGGTGCAGCAGGCGGCCAAGCCAGATCGCCTCCTCGCACAGTTCCTTCCTGATCAGCGCGTCGCCGCCGGAAGCCGCGAAGCCCTCGTTGAATACGAGGTAGACGACGGTTCGGACGGAACGGAGCCGCTGCGCCGGGCGGGCGGGGATTTCGAACCTGATGCCGGCGTCCCGTATCTTGCGCTTGGCCCGGACCAGGCGCTGCGCGAGCGTGGGTTCGGGAATGAGGAAGGCGGCCGCGATCTGTTTCGTGGTGAGCCCCGCGACATAACGCAGCGTCATCGCGACCCTGACCTCCAGGGCGAGCGCGGGGTGGCAGCACGCGAAGATCAGCCCGAGTCGGTCATCGCCTAGCTGGCGTGGTTCGGTGGCCAGCTCGTCCACGGCCGCCTCCTCTGGTTGGGCCCGGAGCGCGAGCTCGCCGAGCACCTGCGGGTCGACGGCGACCGCGGCGGTCCTGCGGTGGGCGTCGACCGCCTTGCGCCACGCGGTCAGCATGAGCCAGCCACCGGGGTTGGGCGGGACGCCATCGCGCCACGCGGTCGCGGCGGCGGCGAACGCTTCGGCGGCCGCGTCCTCGGCCGCCTGGAGGTCGCCGAGCCGCCTGGCCAGCGTCGCGACCACGGCGCCCCACTCCTCGCGGAACGCGTGCGCGAGCTCGCCCTCGCTCGTGGGCCCGCTCACGCGCCTGCTCTTAGTCGAGCATCCGCTGCCACGGCATCCCCGACATCGCCGCCCGGATCTCGATCGTCGCGTCGTCCACCGGCATCCGGGCAGCCCAGTCGATGGCGGCGTCCAGGTCGGGCACGTCGATCAGGTAGAACCCGAGCAGGTGCTCCTTGGTCTCCATGAACGGCCCGTCGGTGATGAGCCGCTCCTCGTCGCCGCGCAGCCGCACGCTTGTCGCCGTGTCGGTGTGCGTGAGCTGCTCGCCGCCGACGAGCACGCCCGCCTCCTTGGCCGCCCGGGTGTAATCGACCCAGCCGCCGGGCGCGTCGGCCTCGTGTACGGTCGCCTTGGCCGCGGCCGCGTAGCCCTCCGCCGTGGTCGGCGTATAAATGAGCAGCGCGTACTTCATCGTTGCCTCCCGTTGTGGTACCTCACGGTTCGCCGTACCTACGGCCGGGACAGGCGGATATCGACAGTCAGCTTCATTCAATCTTTATCCCGAACGAAGGGGGCTGACTGCCCGCGGTTAGTGTTTGACCAGAAACGGTGGCGAAGCGACAGGAGCGTGCGTATGAAGGTCGGCCTGCACATCCCTGACTTCACTTGGGAAGGCGGCACCCCCGAACTGCGGTTCCGGCTCGCTGAGATCGCTCAGCAGGCGGAACAGGCCGGTGTCGACCGGATCAGCGTGATGGACCACGTGTGGCAGATCGGCCACCTCGGTCCGCCCGAGCACGAAATGCTCGAGGCCTACACCGCGCTCGGCTGGCTGGCCGCCAAGACCGAACGGGTGCGGCTGCTCACCATGGTCACCGCGGTGGTCTACCGGGAGCCAGGGCTGCTCGCCAAGGCGATGACCACGCTGGACGTGCTCTCCGGCGGCCGCGCGATCCTCGGCATCGGCGCGGCGTGGAATGAGGACGAGGCCCGTGGGCTTGGCCTGCCGTTCCCGCCGACCGCCGAGCGCTTCGAGCGCCTGGAGGAAGCGATCCTCATCTGCAAGCAGATGTGGAGCGACGACGACGGGCCGTTCGAGGGCAAGCACTACCACCTGGCCCGCACCCTCAACTCGCCGCAGCCGCTCAGCCGGCCCCGGCCGCCGATCCTCATCGGCGGGTCAGGGGAGAAGAAGACGCTGCTGCTGGTGGCGAAGTACGCGGACTCGTGCAACATCAACGTCCTCGACCCGGCACTGGCGGCGCACAAGCTCGACGTGCTGCGGCAGCACTGCGCCGACGTGGGCAGGGACTACGACGAGATCGAGAAGACCGCCCAGACCCGGTACGACCTGGGCCCGAACGGCGAGAACGTGCAGCGGACGATCGAGAACCTGCACGCGCTGTCCGAGCTCGGCTTCTCGGTCGCCCACGGTGGCCTGCGCGACGTCAGCAAGGCCCGCCAGTTGGACCTGTTCGCCGAGCGAATCATCCCGGCCCTGGCCAACTT
>DATMKQ010000293.1:0-7200 GCA_035571275.1 Trebonia sp. | reverse complement strand
GGGGGATAGTCCTGAGGAGGATAGCCCTGAGGAGGATAGCCCTGAGGAGGAAAGTCCTGAGGAGGAAAGTCCTGAGGAGGAAAGTCCTGAGGAGGAAAGTCCGGAGCGGGAAAGTCCTGAGCGGGGTAGCCCTGCGGGTCGCGGTCCCACGGGGCGGGGTAGTCCTGCGGGTCGCGGTCCCACGGAGCGGGGTCACGCTGGACGGGGGCCTGCTGAGCGCGGCCACGGCGGCCGCCGTCCCGGCGCTGAGGGGCGGCGTGCCGGCCGACGCCATTCGGGGCGGCACCGTTCGGGCCGCCGTTGTGCGAGCCGCCGCTCGGGACGGCGCCGTTCGGGGCGAGGCCGCCGCGGGGGGCGCCATCCGGAGCGCCGTTCGGGGCGAGGCCACCGCGCGGGGCGCCGTTCGGGGGGAAGTCGTTCGGGGGGAAGTCGTTGGAGTCGTAGCCCTGCAGGAAGATGTCAGGCGGCGTGCCGGGGGACGCCGAGCTAGGGAAGCCCCCGTCCTCCGGCGGCTCCTGCGCGGGGTACCAGGACTCCGGGAGCCCGAAGGATTGCGTGCTCTCGCCTTCCCCTCCTTGCGGGTCCCAAGCGGGCCTGGAGGAGGCGTCCCAACCACTCATCTGCGCTCATTCCCCGGTCGAGTCCCACAAGAACTGATCCTCCTGAGAGTACCGAGGGAGGATTCCGGGCATGGGCAATACGGGCAAAATGGCTGGTACTGGGAGTCAGTCCGGTCCGTTCGGACAAATCTGGGTGTTGATCTTGATCTCGCCCAGATGCGGACAGTCAGGCGGACTTCTCCCGCGGGGTGCGGCGGGAGACGTCGCGCGGCACGAGGGTCGGGTTGACGTTCTCCAGCACCGCTTCACGGGTGAGGACGACGCGCTCGACGTCCTTGCGGCTCGGCACTTCGTACATCACCGACAGCAGGACTTCCTCCATGATCGCCCGCAACCCGCGGGCGCCGGTGCCGCGGAGGTTCGCCTGGTCGGCGACCGCCTCGAGCGCGTCGGGCGTGAACTCCAGGTCCACGCCGTCGAGCTCGAACAGCCGCTTGTACTGCTTGACTAGGGCGTTCCTCGGCTCGGTCAGGATCTGGATGAGCGCCTCGCGGTCCAGGTTGTGCACGCTGGTGATGACCGGCAGCCGGCCCACGAACTCGGGGATCATGCCGAACTTGAGCAGGTCCTCGGGCATGACCTCGGCGAAGGCGTCTTCTGTGAGGTGCTTGCTGCGCACGCGGAGGACGCCGTTGAAACCAATTCCGTTGTTCCCCGACCGCTGCTCGATGATCTTCTCCAGGCCAGCGAACGCGCCGCCGCAGATGAACAGCACGTTGGTGGTGTCGATCTGGATGAATTCCTGGTGCGGGTGCTTGCGGCCGCCCTGCGGCGGCACGCTGGCGGTGGTGCCCTCCAGGATCTTCAGCAGCGCCTGCTGGACACCCTCGCCGGAGACGTCGCGGGTGATGCTCGGGTTCTCTGACTTGCGCGCGATCTTGTCGATCTCGTCGATGTAGATGATCCCGGTTTCCGCCTTCTTGACGTCATAGTCGGCGGCCTGGATGAGCTTGAGCAGGATGTTCTCGACGTCTTCGCCGACATACCCGGCCTCGGTGAGGGCGGTGGCGTCGGCGATCGCGAACGGCACGTTCAGCAGCCTGGCGAGGGTTTGCGCGAGCAGCGTCTTGCCGGAGCCCGTCGGGCCCAGCAGGAGGATGTTGGACTTGGCCAGCTCCACCCCGTCGTCGCCGGGACGGTCACCGCCGCTCTGGACGCGTTTGTAGTGGTTGTACACCGCGACGGAGAGCGCCTTCTTGGCCTTGTCCTGCCCGATCACGTATGCGTCGAGGAACTCGTAGATCTCGCGCGGCTTCGGCAGGCTGTCCCACTTGAACTCGGACGGCTCGGAGAGCTCTTCCTCAATGATCTCGTTACAGAGATCTATGCACTCGTCGCAGATGTACACACCTGGACCGGCGATGAGCTTTTTGACCTGCTTCTGACTCTTTCCGCAGAACGAGCACTTCAGCAGGTCCCCACCGTCACCGATGCGTGCCACCCAGTTTCTCCTTTACATGTGGCCGCCGCGGCCCCGGTCCGTCCTGCTGGCCCGGGCGCGGCGGGCATGTCCCGCCATGCCGTCATCGCTAGTTATTGACGGTACCGCCTTCGTGGGTCCGATGGACCCATCAAACTCCTCAGCGGCCCAGGAGGGAAGAGGGAATCCTCCCGCCTTTAGTGCGACACTACCTCCGGAATGCGATCCGATCCCCGCTTGAGGATGGTCAGCACCTCGTCGATCATGCCGTATTCCTTGGCTTCCGCGGCGGTGAGGAACTTGTCCCGCTCGATGTCGCGGCGGATGATCTCCTCGTCGTTCCCGGTGTGCCTGGCCAGGATGACCTCCATCGCGCTGCGCATCCGCAGGATCTCCCGCGCCTGGATCTCCATGTCGGTGGACTGGCCGTAGCCGCCCTCGGTGGCGGGCTGGTGGATCAGGATCCGCGAGTTCGGCAGGGCCATCCGCTTGCCCTTGGTACCCGCCGCGAGCAGCACCGCGGCCGCGCTGGCGGCCTGGCCGATGCAGCAGGTGGTGATGTCGGGCTGGATGAACTGCATGGTGTCGTAGATCGCCATCATGGACGTCATCGACCCGCCGGGCGAGTTGATGTACATGGTGATCTCACGGTCCGGGTCGATGGCCTCGAGGGTCAGCAACTGGGCCATCACGTCGTTCGCCGAGGCGTCGTCGATCTGGACCCCGAGGAAGATGATCCGCTCCTCGAAGAGCTTGTTGTACGGGTTCATCTCCTTGACCCCGTACGACGTCCGCTCGACGAACGACGGCAGGACGTACCTGGACTGCGGGTACGGGCTCAGCTCGGTCATGTTCGGCTCTCCTTTGCGGCTGCTCACTAGACGGTGCCTATCGGGGGGACCTCGCTGGCGTTGCGAATCACGTGGTCCACGAAGCCGTACTCCTTGGCCTCGTCCGCCGTGAACCAGCGGTCGCGGTCGGCGTCAATCTCGATCCGCTCGACGGTCTGGCCGGTGTGGGCCGCGGTGCGCTCGAACAGGGTGCGCTTGATGTAAAGCATCTGCTCGGCCTGGATCCTGATGTCGGAGGCCGTGCCGCCGATGCCGCCAGAGGGCTGGTGCATCAAGATCGTGGCGTGCGGCAGCGCGTAACGCTTGCCGTGGGCGCCCGCCGTGAGCAGGAACTGACCCATCGACGCGGCCATCCCAAACGCGTACGTGGACACGTCGTTAGGGACGTACTGCATCACGTCGTAGATCGCCATTCCGGCGTACACCGAGCCACCCGGCGAGTTGATGAACAGCTGGATGTCGCGCCGGTCGTCTTCGGCGGACAGCAGCAGAATCTCGGCGCAGATGCGGTTGGCGATGTCGTCGTCCACCTGCTGCCCAAGGAAGACGATGCGGTTCCGGAGCAACCGCTGGAACAGCAGGTCCGATGGCATCACTGGGGCGTCAGGAGTAGCCGTCCTTGCAACTAGCGCGTCTGACAGTGGCTGTGTCACGTGGTCACCTGCTCCGATCACTTCGGGTGTCGATGATTGGACGATAACGCCACGGCGGAGCGATAGAGTCCGGTGCGCCCCGCTGTTCGCTACCGGCGCACGTGGTTGCGCTTTCGAAGCGGTGCGTGGCGGGGTTTTGCCGCCTATGTCGGGCGGTGGCAGCGGGCGATGGCGAGCGTGGTTGGCGTGCGGTCGCGGCCGTCAGGCCTCGTCGTCCTCGGCCTCGTCGTCGTCGTCCTCGTCGGCCTCGTCCTCGTCGTCGATCTCGTCGTCGTCGATCTCGTCGAGCTCGTCCGCTTCGTCGGTGATCTCGTCGATCTCGTCCGCCTCCTCAACCGCCTCGACCGCCTCGACCGCCTCGGCGGCTTCGGCGGCTTCTGCGGCGGCGGCCTGGGCGGCGAGCATCTGGTCGACGTCGGCGTTGAGCGCTTCGACTTCGGCCTTGATGTCGACGGGGTTGCCGTCCTCGTCCGTCACCGTGACCCGCTCCGCCAGCATGGCCGCGGCCTTGCCGCGAAGAACCTCGGTAACCGCCAGGCCGATCTGCCCGGACTCGGACAGCTGCCTGGCGAAGTACTCGGGGGACATGCCGATCCGCTGGGCCTGGTCGGCGACGAAGTACGACAGCTCGGCCTGGGTCACTGTAAGCTCCTCGGCGCGCGTCAGCGCGTCGAGGACGAACCCGACCTTGACGCCGCGCCTCGACTCCTCGAGCTGCTCGGCGTCGAACTCCTCCTGCGTCTGGTCGCGCGATTCGAGGTAGTCGGCCATCGACAGGTTGGCCTGCTCCAGCTGGTTGCCGAACGCCTCGCGGCGGTGCTCGAGCTCGTGCTCGACGAAGTTCTCCGGCAGCGGGATGTCGATGCTGTCCACGAGCGTCTCGACCGCGCGGTCCCGCGCCTGAGACGCCTGCTGGATCCGCTTCATCCGCTCGAGCTGCTTGCGGGTGTCGGCACGCAGCTCGCGCAGGGTGTCGAACTCGCTGGCGAGCTGGGCGAAGTCATCGTCGAGCTCGGGGAGTTCCTTGACCTTGACGCTCTGCACGGTCACCGTGACGTCGGCCTGCTGGCCCGCCTGCTCGCCGCCGGCGAGCTCGCTGGTGAACGTCGTTGAATCGCCGGCGGACATGCCGGCAAGCGCCTCGTCGAGGCCCTCGAGCATCGTGCCGCTGCCGATCTCGTAGGAGAGGCCGCTTGCCTGCGCGTCCTCCACCGGCTCACCGTCCACCGACGCGGAAAGATCGATGGTGGTGTAGTCGCCGTTCTGCGCCGGGCGCTGCGCGGTCTTGAGCGAGGCGAAACGCTCGCGCAGCGACGTGAGGTACTCGAGCACGTCGTCCGGGCTGACCGTGGCGTTGTTCACGGTGACCGTCAGCTCGGCCAGGTCGGGCAGCTCGAACTTGGGCCGTACCTCGACCTCGGCCGTGAACGTGAGGTCCTTGCCGTCGTCAAGCTGCGTGATCTCGACCTCCGGCTGGCCGAGGGCGAATACCTCGGCCTCCTGCACCGCCTTGCTGTAAAAGCCGGGTAGCGCGTCGTTGACGGCTTCGGACAGTACCGCGCCCCTGCCGATCCGCCGGTCGATGATGGCCGGCGGCACCCGGCCAGGACGGAACCCCGGAATGCGCACCTGCTGCGAAACCTCGCGGTAGGCCTTGTCGAGGCTCGGCTTGAGTTCCTCGAAGGAAACTTCGACGCTCAGCCGGACACGAGTCGGGCTCAGCTCTTCGACGGCGGTCTTCACGGCGGCGTGACTCCATGGACGTGGATGGTGACTGCGCGAACTTGGCGCAGAGAATATGTACGGCGGATAAGTCTATGGCCTCGCGGAGCGCGCTCCGCGCGGCGGCCACCTCAGCGCTTGTCGCCGAGCACAAGGTGCAGCACCCAGCTCACCACGGCGACGATGAGCGCGCCCTCGACGGCCGCGACGAATCCGGTGACGTGGAAGGGAAGCTTGAGCTGGTCAGCGAGGTAGCTAGCCAGCCAGAGCAGGAGCCCGTTGACGACGAGGGCCGCCAGCCCGAGCGTCAGCACGTAGAACGCGCAGCCAAGGGTTTTAATGATCGGCTTGAGTACTGTGTTGATCACGCCGAAGATCAGGGCGACGATGAGCAGCGTCTCGGCCCTGGAGGCATCGCTGTGCCCGGCGACCACGATTCCGGGGACCACCCAGGCTGCTACGCCCAGTGCCGCCGCGGACACAAGGATCCCTATGACATGTTTCATGACGGTATTTCTACCGGACAAGGGGCATGCCGCGTGGCTGGGTTGTGCGCTACCCCGTTACGGACGCGAGCAGCCGGCGCAAGTAGGCCGCCCACGCCTGGTCGCCAGTGACGGTGACCGCGCCGTCGCCTGCCCGGCCCCAGAGCCAGCGGAGCATCGCGTCGGGGTCGGCGGACACTTCGGCTCGCGCTGAGCTGTCGGCGCCGTCGGTGACGGTCACCGACCGCGGGGTCGGCCGCACCGTCCACGACGCCAGGCCCGCTGAGACGACGATCGTGCCCGTTCCGGCGTCGTCGGCTAGGTGCCCGCCCTGCACAGTGGCGTACTCTTCTGGCCACTCGACCGAGCCGTAAGCCAGGAACCGCTTGAGTACCTCGTCAATGCCGTCGACCGCCAGATCGGCCGGCGCCGGAATCACCGCCACCCCGGCGGCGAGTTGCGCGTCCATCCGGTGCACCACGGTCTCCTGCGCCATCCGGCGGATCCAGAATCCGACGGTCTGCTCCGGCCCGAACCAGGTCAGCGACGGCTCGTCCGGCTGGCGGCGGGCGAACTCGGCGGTCAGCTCGTTGTAACCGAGATCGAGCACGGCCAGCGGGTCGGCCGGGAGGCCGTCGGGAGGAAACGGATCCGGCCACTTCTTCTCCCGCATCACGGCGGCCTTGTGCAAGTACACGTGGCCGACATGGGTCACCAGGTCGGCGGTCGTCCATCCTGGGCAGCACGGCACCGCCCGCTCGAACCCGGCCGAGGCGGCCGCGTCGCGGAGCAGCTCATAGTCCGCGGCGAGGCAGCCCAGGTATCGCGTCGTTTCCATGCCAGGACCCTTTCAACGGAAACAGTCAGCCAGTTGGCCGCTGGCCGGGATCGACTGGGTCAGTGATGTCTCGGCGTCCAGGCTGAACGGCCAGCAGGTTATGTAACAACCTAAGGCAGGTCAGGAGGGGCGAATCACGGTCAGCCTGAACGGCTTGTCGCCGGCCGCGTGCGCGACGGCGTCGCTCATGTCGTTCCTGAAGATCGCCGCCTCATTCGCTGCGGGCCGCCCCGTTGACTTGTCCGCCGTGGTCACCAACTCACTCGGCTGGGCGCACGCCCGGCAGGTCGCCGAGGCGGTCACGACGACTGACGGGCCCTAGTGAGAAGCCCGCTCAGGGCGCAGCCGCGCCGAAGACCAGGACGCCCGGCTCAGCCGCGGTCGTGGAGGGTCACCTGGTAGCCGTCGGGGTCCGCGAACGTGAAGGTGCGGCCGAACGGCCCGTCGACGGGCGCTGAGACGATCGTCGCGCCGGCGGCGGCGAGGGCGTCGTGGATGTCCTGCGCGTCGGGGGCGTGCAGCCACAGCGCCATCCCCTGGCCCGGCTGCGCGATCGCGTCCAGGTCGGTGCCCGCGACGACGTCGCGGACGGCGAACGCGATCGGCTTGGT
>DATMKQ010000292.1:0-5753 GCA_035571275.1 Trebonia sp. | reverse complement strand
CGATCTCGTCGAGCGATTCTTCCGTGGTCCTGTTCACGTTCTTCAGGTTGTGGGTCTCCGAGGCCGAGACGACGACCTCCAGCTCCCGCACGCCCGCGTCGAGGGCGCGAACGGCGCCGCGCAGGTTCGGGACGAGCGCGGAGTAGCGCACGCGCGGCGACCTGTCGATGCGCGACCAGACGTCGCCCGCGTCCGCCATCTGCGGAATCGCCGACGGCCTGACGAACGACACCGCCTCGATCCGCGACACCCCGGTCTGCGACAGGGCGTTCACCAGCGACACCTTGGCGTCGGTGGGGATAGGGTCCTCGTTCTGCAGCCCGTCGCGCGGACCGACCTCGCGCAGCGAGACGCTCTTAGGAAGTTCCCAGCTCACAGTTCCAGGCTAGTCCGCCCGGCCAGTGGGTGCGTCACTCCCCTGGCCAGCGGGGCGCGCGCTTTTCCGCGAACGCCGCGATGCCCTCCCGCCGGTCGGCGGACAGCGCCGCCGTGCGCCAGGCGGCGTCCTCGATGTCGAGGGCGGAATCCAGCGTGACGCCCCAGCCGTTGCGCAGCGCCCGCTTGGCGGCCTTGACCGCGACCGGCGAGTTGTTCGCGATCGCCTCAGCCACGTCCATGGCGGTGTCCCTCGCCTCGCCGGCGGGGACGCGGCGGGAGACGAGCCCGATCCGTTTCGCTTCGTCGATGGTGACGCGGCGGCCGGTGAGGATGAGGTCGGCGGCCAGCCCGGCGCCTAGCCGGCGCAGCGCCAGCTGCGTGCCGCCGCCGCCGGGCACCAGGCCGACGGTGACCTCCGGCAGGCCGAACACCGCGGTCTCGTCCGCCACGATGATGTCGCAGCTCATCGCGAACTCGCAGCCGCCGCCGAGGGCAAAGCCGTGCACGGCGGCCACCGTGGGCTGGGGCAGGTCTCGCACCCCGCCGAAAGCCCTCCGGAAGACCTCGCGCTGCCGCAGGATCTGCGCGTCGGTCATCGCGTTGCGTTCCTTGAGGTCCGCGCCCGCGCAGAACGCCTTCGTTCCCGCGGCGCTGAGCACGACCGCCCTTATCTTGGTGTCGTTGCCGAGGTCCGCGCAGGCGGCGGCGATCGATTCCGCCATCGCGGTGTTCAGCGCGTTCAGCGCGTCCGGCCGGTCCAGCACGATCTCCGCGACGTGGTCCCCGTGCTGGTGCACGGCGATGCCTTCGTAGCTTGCAGAATTCACAGCGTTCACAGCGCCGTAGGCTAGCCCAGCGCCGACCGGTCGTCGTGGTCGGCCCGGACCCGCTCGTCCTCGACGAGCTGGAACAGCGTCGCCTGGACACGTTCGACGTCAGGGATCTCGGACAGCCTGAGCGTGCCGTGCTCGCCGGCCGACTCCACGACCAGCGTGCCGGCACCGAGCAGCCGGTCCAGCGGCCCCTTGCGGTAGGAGATGTCGGTGATCCGCGACAGCGGGATGTCCCGGCCGTTACGGGCGATGATCCCGTCCCGCAGCCGCATCCGCCGCGTGGTCAGCTCGTACACGGTGGTACGCCACCTGAGCAGCGGAATCATCAGCCACCACATGAGCAGCACGATCGCCACGACGGCCAGGGCCAGCCGCTCAGCCCCCGCCGCCTTGCCCCCGGGGATGAGCACCTCCCCGATAAGCAGCACAGCTACCACGAGGAACGTCGCCGCGATCGGCCGCACGAGCGTCTTCCAGTGCGGATGCAAGATCAGGACGGGTTCTTCGCCCGCCGCCAGCGAGCGGTTATACGCCATAGGAGTCATCGTATCGCTGCTGGTCGCCTCCGATTTGTTTCGGCTTTCCACCGGCATTTCCGCGCCAATCGCGGGACTCGCTTTCACCCGTTTCGAGGTGGAACTCGTGGCGGTTAGCGGACCCCTTTTTCGCTTCTGTTCTATGGCCGTATTCGGCTAGACCTAAGTGGTGCGGCTTCCGCTGGTGCGAGCCCCAGCCGGCCGCGGCGGGCGCCGGTCGGGGTCGAACCGCGGTTGAAGAATCGCAGAGGTTGTATAGAAACCTGGCATACATACCGTGACCGGGGCGGACATCGGCTCGCGACGTCTCCACCAGCCCAAACGCCACTTCTGACGCAGAGACCTCAGGAAGCTTGCTCCGTTTCAACGCTCGAACCGGCGGGGTACCAGAAGCCCCGGGACGGGTCGGCCACCGAGGGAGACAGGAACTCCGCGTTGCACCGCAGCGCGCCGGGGTTACGAGCAGGGGCTGCTTCCCTTGACGGAAGCGCCTCGTCCGAGGGGGGAAACGCGAATGACGATGGCAGCAGAGAGCGCCACCGCCAGGCCTGGTCGCATGGGGACAGGCACAGAGAGAATAACGATGAGCGTCGGGGCATTTCTGCTCCGGCGCATCAAGGAAGCCGGCGTCCAGCACGCTTTCGGCGTGCCGGGCGACTACAACCTCGAGCTCCTGCAGCAGAACGAGGACTCCGGCACACTGACCTGGATCGGGACGTGTAACGAGCTGAACGCGTCCTACGCCGCGGACGGCTACGCGCGGCTGAATGGCCTTGCCGCGCTCATCACCACGAACGCCGTGGGCGCTCTGAGCGCCATCAACGGGGTCGCCGGCTCCTACTCTGAGCACGTCCCGGTGATCTGCGTCTGCGGGTCGATACCACTGCGGTCCATGGAGCGCCGCCTGGGCATGCACCACACGATGGCCGATGGCGACTACAACCAGTTCATCAGGGCCTACGAACAGGTCACGACGGCGCGAACGAGGCTGACCCCGCAAAATGCGGCCACCGAGATCGACCGGCTCATCCTCACCGCGTGGCGGGAAAAGCTTCCGGTATACCTGGAGCTGCCTTCGGACGTCGCCTACCTCGACATCGAGGTTCCCGCGGACCCGCTGGTACTCGAGGAACCGCCCAGCGACCCCGAACGGCTGCGGTCGTGCGTCACCGCGATCGCGGACCGTCTGTCGCAGGCCAAGTCACCGGCCATCCTGGTGGATCTGGACGCGGACCGGTTCGGCGCCGCGGTTGAGGTCATGGGGTTGTGCGAGAAGATGCAGCTGCCGGTAGCAGCGGTCGCCACGGCCAAGGCCGTGATCGATGAGACGTTCCCTTACTACGTCGGCATCTACAACGGCCAGGGCAGCCAGCCGCACGTGCGCGAGGCCATCGAGTCCAGCGACTGCCTGCTCTCCATCGGCTACCGGCCCATCGACCTGACCTCGGGCAGCTTCACCGATTCCCTGCCCGCCGACACGATCCGCGCCCGCGGGCACGCGGTCGACATCGGGGAGGACAACTACCAGGCGGTGACGCTCAGGGAAGTTCTGCGCGGCGTCGTCGACGCGGTCCCGCAAGTCACTAACCGGGCCACGCGCCCGCACGTGCCCGCCCAGGCGACGGGCAATCACACGGCCGACGGCTCCGCGAAGCTGACGCAAGCGGCGTACTGGGCAGCCATCCAGGGGTACATCCGGTCCGGTGACGTGCTGATCGCTGAAGACGGCACGTCATACGGTTCCTTCGGCCTTGATCTTCCGCCGAACTGCACCTTCGTCTCGCAGGCCATGTGGGGCTCCATCGGCTACACGGTCGGATCGCTGCTCGGCACGCTGGCCGCGGCACCAGACCGCCGCCACCTGCTGTTCGTCGGCGACGGCTCGTTCCAGCTGACGGCGCAGGAGCTATCGACCGTGCTGCGGCACGACTACAAGCCGGTGATCTTCCTGATCAACAACGGCGGATATACCGTCGAACGCTGCTACCTCGGTAAGACCTCGCACTACAACGACATAGCCACCTGGGCCTACGCGGATCTGCCTAAGCTCTTCCACCCGGGCACCACGGCGCGATCGTTCGTCGTCAAGACCGTCGAGGACCTGCAAAAAGCCCTCAGCGCGCCGAACGACACCCTGATCTTCATCGAATCGATCATGGATCCCTACGACGCTCCCGCCGGGGTTATCAGCGGGGGCAACAGCGGAGCCGACATCGACTACGGGCCGCGCGGCCCGCAGCACCGCGGCAACATGCTGCTCCGGCGAACGCCTCAGTAGCCAACCGCCATCTAGGCGACCAGACAAGTGCGAGTGCGCGAGGCGCGGCCACTGGCCCGCCTCAGCGCACGGGCATGCCGACGGCCGAAGCAGCCGACGATAATGAGGGCATGATCGCGCGGATCTGGCGCGGCTGGGCGCCACCGGGACGGGCTGACGATTACCAGCGTCACTACCAAACCGAGGTCAGCGACCATCTCAAGGCGCTCAGCGGGTTCCGGGGCGCCCAGCTGCTACGGCGGGATGAAGGCGGGGAAGTCGCGTTCACGTCCATTACCTGGTTTACGGACCTGGACGCGGTTCGCGGGTTCGCCGGGGACGATTACGAGCAGGCCGTGGTGGAGGACGCCGCCCGAGCGGCGCTCAGCCGCTGGGACGAGCGCGTCTCGCACCATGAGGTGGCAGCCTATCTGCGGTAACAGCACCGCCGCGCGCATCTGCCCTACCGGACATGGATAACGTCGCCGGCGGAGACCGGGGTCGGCGGCGTGCCGTCCGGCGGCGCGACCAGCAGGCGGCCGTCCGCGTCGACGTCCTCGGCGACGCCGGCCAGGACGCGGCCGCCCGGTAGTTCCACCCGGACGGAGCGTCCGAGGGTGGCGCACAGCGCGCGGTACTCGTCCAGCAGGCCGGCGCGCACCGGGTCGGCGTCATCGCGGAACGCCAGGTACCAGCGTTCCAACTGACGCAGAATCCCCGCCAGCACAGCCTCGCGGGACACGTCGGCCCCCTCGGCGAGCAATGACGTGGCGCGCAGGCCAGCCGGCGACACCGGAAGCCCATCGGAAGGCGTCGAAACGTTGACGCCGATGCCGACCACCACGGCGTCTCCGGACTGCTCGGCGAGGATGCCTGCCAGCTTCCGCTGACCGATCAGCACGTCGTTCGGCCATTTCAGGGTCGCCGCCACGCCCGAAGCGTCCCGCACCGCGAGAGCGACCGCCACCCCGGTCAGCAGCGGCAGCCAGCCGCGCCGGGGGGCCGTGACGGCGACCGGGCGCAGCAGCACCGAGAACGTGAGCGACGCGCCGGGCTGGCTGACCCACGACCGGCCCATCCGCCCGCGTCCCGCCGTCTGCGATTCCGCGACGAGGACCTGGCCTTCCGGGCCGCCGCGGCGCAGCAGGTCGGCGTTGGTCGAGCCAGTGCTATCCACGACCTCGACCGACGTCCACAGCGACCCCGTGACGTCGCGCAGCGCGTCGACAACAAGCCCCATCAGTCGCCGACGGCGATGCGGAGCCGGCGGAACCCCTTGCCCTTGTTCTCCACCTTCACGACGGAGATCCGGCCGACCTGGGAGGTGGACGCGACGTGGATGCCGCCGTCGGCCTGCTGGTCCAGGCCGACGATGTCCACGATCCGCACGTCCTTGACATCCTCCGGCACCAGGTTGGTCGCGGTCCTGATGATGTCCGGGATCTCGAATGCCTCGGCCCGCGGCAGCGTGCGCACCAGGATCTGCCTGTCGAGGCGCAGCTCGGCGTTGCACGCGTCCTCGACGGCCTCTTTGAACCCCGGCGGCACGCTCTCCAGGTTGAAGTCCATCCGCGCCGTCAGCGGCTCCATGTTCCCGCCGGTCACCATGGCGCCGAAGTCGCGGAACACCACCCCGCACAGCACGTGCAGCCCGGAGTGCGTCCGCATCAGCGACGTCCGCCGCTCATCCTCGACCGCGCCGCGCACGGCGGTGCCGGCCGTGGGCAGCGGGTCGCCGTCCAGCGGCAC
>DATMKQ010000291.1:0-32739 GCA_035571275.1 Trebonia sp. | reverse complement strand
GGCACCGACACGATCCTGCTGTTCGCGTTCGCGGCGGTGGTGATCGGCGGCCTTGGCTCGCTGTGGGGAACCCTGATCGGCGGCATCGTCCTCGGCGTCGCCCAGCAGATCGGCGCGCAGATCAACATCTCCGACGAGCTGCTCGCCGGCTACATCGTCTTCCTCGCCGTGCTGGTGATCCGGCCGCAGGGGCTGACCGCGCGGAGGTCGGAGTCATGAGCGCGATGGCAGACACCACCCTTCGTTCCGGAGAAAAATTGCGAGTAACCCGATCGCGCCGGAACGTCGCGTGGACCGGCATTGGCGCGGTCCTCATCGTCGTGATACTCGCGGCATTCCCGTACTACGTGAAATCGGGCGTCCTGGTGATCATGATCCAGGGGCTCATCGTGCTGGCGCTGGCCAGCATGTGGAACCTGCTCGCCGGCTACGCCGGGCTGGTCTCGGTTGGCCAGCAGGCCTTCTTCGGGCTCGGCGCGTACTTCCTGCTGATCCCCGCGATGCACGGGCTCTCGCCATTCGCCGCGCTGCCCATCGCGGCGATCGGCGGCGGGGTTGCCGGGTTCCCGCTGTGGTGGCTGGTCTCCCGGCTGCGCACCGGGTACTTCGCGATCGCCACGTGGGTGATGGCCGCGGCGATCTTGCAGCTCATCGAGCGGTTCCAGTCCATCGGCGGCGGCTCCGGGCTGCCGTTGCCCGGCCTGGTCGGTTACAACCCGGCCGTGCTGACCGCCGACACCTACTGGGCGGCGCTCGCGGTCGCGGTGCTGGCCATGGCCGCGGTGTACGTCCTGCTGCGCAGCAGGCTCGGGCTTGTGCTGACCGCGATCCGCGACGACGAACGGGCGGCTCGCAGCTCCGGCGCGCGGGTGGGGGTGGCCCGGCTGCTGGTGTTCGTCGTGGCCGCGGCCGGGTGCGCCGCGGCCGGCGGTGTCGAGGCCATCGACCAGCTCCAGGTAACGCCCGTCGGGGGTGGCGGCGTCTTCAGCGTGCAGTGGACCGCCATCATGGCCTTCGCGGTGATCATCGGCGGACTCGGCACGATCGAGGGCCCGATCGTCGGCACCATCGTCTACATCGTGCTGCAGCAGACTCTCCAGTCGCACAACGCCTGGTACCTGATCATCCTCGGGCTGGTGGCCATCGGGATCGCGCTGTTCGCCCGCCGCGGGCTGTGGGGCCTGCTTGACGAGAAGCTCAACATCCGGCTGTTCCCCGTGGGGTACTACCTGTGGACGCCGGGCCAGTCGCGGCGCAGGCGGCGCAACGGCTCCGTCTCGGCCGGGACCGACGTGAAGGCTGGCTCGGCGAGCTAGCCTCCAGCGCGCGAGGGCGGCTGGAATGTCGGTGACTGGAGCGACAATAAGAGCGTGCTGCTGGCAGAACTGGCTGAAGTTTCCCGCGCCGTCGCCGCTACCCGCGCCCGGCTAGCCAAGATCGAGGCGCTCGCGGGTGCGCTGCGGTCCGCGACGCCGCACGAGGCGCCGATCGCGGTCGCGTACCTATCGGGGGAACTGCCTCAGCGGCAGATCGGCGTCGGCTGGGCCGTGCTGCGGCAGGCGCCGCCACCGGCGGCCGAACCGTCGCTGACGCTCACCGACGTCGACGAGGCCTTCACGGCGATCGGCGCGCTGGCCGGCAAGGGCTCGGCCGGGTCCCGCAAGCTGCTGATCGGCGAACTGCTCGGCGCGGCGACCGCAGACGAGCAGTACTTCCTCGTCCGCCTGCTGTCCGGCGAGCTACGGCAGGGTGCGCTCGACGGTGTGATGACCGAGGCGGTGGCTCGCGCCGCCGCGGTTCCCGTGGCGCAGGTGAGGCGCGCGGTGATGCTGCGCGGATCGCTGCCCGCCGTGGCGGAGGCCGCGCTCATCGGCGGCAGCGACGGGCTGGCCGGGTTCGGCCTGCTCGTCGGGCAGCCTCTCAAGCCGATGCTCGCCGCCAGCGCGCCATCCATCGAGGAGGCGCTCGCCAAGATCGCCGCGGGCGGGGATGGAGGCGGCGCGGGTGGCGCGGCCGGCGCTTCCGTGCTGGCGGCGGTGGAGTGGAAGCTCGACGGCATCCGGATCCAGGCCCACCTGAGCGACGGCGACGTCCGGCTCTTCACGCGGACGCTCGACGACATCACCGCCCGGCTGCCCGAAGTGGTGGCGACGCTGAGCAAGCTGCCGGTGCGTACGGCCGTTCTCGACGGCGAACTGATCGCGCTGCGCCCGGACGGCAGGCCGTTGCCCTTCCAGGACACCGCCGCCCGCACCGCCAGCGAAACCCCGGCCGAGGCCGTGCCGCTGTCGGTGTTCCTGTTCGATGTGCTGCACCTCGACGGCGCCGACACGATCGACCTGCCGGACGAGCAGCGGCACGCCGCGCTGGCCGGCGTCGTCCCGCCTGAACTGCTGATGCCCCGCCTGGTCACGGATTCAGCCGACGAGGCGACCGCCTTCTTCCGCGACGCGCTCGCACACGGCCACGAAGGCGTCGTGGTCAAGTCCCTATCCGCGCCGTACGCGGCCGGCCGCCGCGGCGCGGGCTGGATCAAGGTGAAGCCGCGGCACACGCTTGACCTCGTGGTCCTCGCCGTGGAATGGGGCCACGGCCGACGGCAGGGATGGCTGTCCAACCTGCACCTGGGCGCCCGCGACCCGGAAACCGGGGGCTGGGTGATGCTCGGCAAGACCTTCAAGGGCCTTACCGACGAACTGCTCACCTGGCAGACGGCCCGGCTGCTCCAACTGGAGGACCACCGCGACGACTGGACCGTGTACGTGCGTCCGGAACTTGTCGTCGAGATCGCCTTCGACGGCGTGCAGCGCAGCCCGCGCTACCCGGGCGGCCTGGCGCTCCGCTTCGCGCGGGTTCTCCGCTACCGGGAGGACAAGACGGCGGCGGAGGCGGACACGATCGGCACCGTGCGCGCCCTGGCGGTCGACTGACGCCGCGCTACTTCTTCTTGCGGCGCTTGCCGAAGGCGGCAGGGACGTTCCCCGGCGGTGTGGCGCCGGGGAACTGAGGAATGCTCGCCGGGCCGCCGCGGAAGCCGCCGAAGCCGTTTCCGGCGCCGCCGCCGAACCCCGCCGGACCGCCGGAACCCTCGGCCCCGGCGTCTTTCAGCAGTTCCGCCAGGTCTTCCATCGACGTCGGACCAGCCGCGGCCGCCGGAACCTTGCCCGGCCCGGCATCGGCACCGTCGGGACCATCGGGACCGCCCGCCCCGGCCAGCGCCGCCTTGCGCGGGTCGCCGCTCTTGCGCTTGCCCTTCTTCGCCTTCGCCGTGGCCCGGGCCGAGCGTCGCCCGCCGCCGCCCATCAGCGCGCCCATGCCGGGCATCCCGCCCATCACCGCGCGCATCTGCTTTTGGCCCTCGAAGAAGTTCGTGATGAGCTGGGACACCTCGCCGACCGCGACGCCGGAACCGTTCGCGATGCGCAGCCGCCGCGACCCGTTGATGATCTTCGGGTTGCGGCGCTCCTCAGGCGTCATGGAGCGCACGATGGCCTCGGCCCGGTCCAGGTCCTTGTCGGAGACCTTGGACAGGAGCTCCTTGTTCTTCGCGGCCCCTGGCATCAGGCTGAGCAGGTTCGTGATCGACCCCATCTTGCGCAGCATGCCAAGCTGCTCGACGAAGTCCTCGAGCGTGAACCCGTCGCCGGACATCAGCCGGGACGCCATCGACGCGGCCTGCTCGGCGTCGAACGCCCGCTCCGCCTGCTCGATCAGGCTGAGGACGTCGCCCATGTCCAGGATCCGGGAAGCCATCCGGTCCGGATGGAACATGTCGAAGTCCGACAGCTTCTCACCGGTCGAGGCGAACATGATCGGCTTGCCGGTCAGCGCGGTGATCGAGAGCGCCGCGCCACCGCGGGCGTCGCCGTCGAGCTTGGTCAGCACCACGCCGTCGTAGCCGACGCCGTCGAGGAACGCCCGCGCGGTGGCCACCGCGTCCTGGCCGATCATCGCGTCGACGACGAACAGCACCTCGTCGGGCTCGACCGCGTCCCTGATGTCGCGGGCCTGCTGCATCATGTCCTCGTCGATGCCCAGCCGCCCGGCGGTGTCGATGATCACCATGTTGTGCTGGGTGCGCCGTGCCTCGTCGAGCGAAGCCCGCGCCACCGCCACCGGGTCGCCTATCCGGTCTTTGTCGGGGGGAGCGGGGGGTCGTCCCCCCGGAGCGGCGGAGTTCCCAGGGGATGGCGCGAACACCGGCACCCCGGCGCGCTCGCCCAGCACCTGCAACTGCAGCACGGCGTTCGGCCGCTGCAGGTCGGCTGCTACGAGCATTGGCGTGTTGCCCTGCTCCTTCAGCCACAGCCCGAGCCTGGCGGCCAGCGACGTCTTACCGGCGCCCTGGAGGCCCGCCAGCATGATCACGGTAGGCGCCACCTTGGCGAAGCGCAGCCGCCGCGCCTCACCGCCGAGGATCTCGACCAGTTCCTCGTGCACGATCTTGATGACCTGCTGCGCGGGGTTGAGCGCGGCCGACACCTCCTCGCCGCTGGCCCGCTCTTTCACCCGCGCGATGAACTGCCTGACGACAGGCAGCGCCACGTCAGCCTCAAGCAGCGCGATGCGGATCTCGCGCGCGGTCGCGTCAATGTCGGCCGGGGACAGCCGCCCCTTGCCGCGCAGCTGGGAGAAGACCTGGGTCAGCCGGTCGGAAAGCGTCTCAAACACAGCTCCAGGCTACCGGCCCGCGCGGCTAGGTTTGGGTTAGGGCAGTCAGGACGCTGGCTATCGTTAGCCGCCGGGTCTCGGGGTCGGTGAGCAGGCCGCCGGCTGAGTCGGTGACGTAGAAGACGTCGACCGCCTCGGCGCCCAGGGTCTCGACGCGGGCCGCCTGCACGTTGAGGCCGCATTCGCCGAGCGCCCGGCCGATGCGCCAGAGCAGGCCGGGCTCGTCATGGGCACGGACCTCGACCACCGTCGCCTGCTGTGAGGCCCCATCGACAAGCGTGACCTTCGGCGGCGGCGCGGCGGCGCCCGCTGGCCTGGCGGCGCGCGCCCGGCGCTCGAGGCGGTCCTCGACGTCAAGGCGACCCTCGAGCATGCGCCGAAGATCGGCGGCGACCAGCGTGGCGTCCGGCGGGTCGCCGTATTCCGGCGCCACGCTGAACACGGTCACCGCCGTATCGCCGATCGCCCGGGCGTTCGCCCCGCGCACCGCGAGCCGGTGCGATGCCAGCACGCCGGCGGCGCGCCACAGCAGGCCCGGCCGGTCGAACCCGACCACGGTCACCTCGTTGCCGCGCACAATAGCGGCGGGGCCGCCGTCGGCGGCCAGCGCCAGCTGATCCGCCCGCAGCGGCACCGGCTCCGGCATGGGTTCGCCGTCGAGCACCGCGGATACCCGCGCGACCAGGTCAGCGACCAGCCCGGCCTTCCAGTCGTTCCACGCCGCGGGCCCGGTCGCCAGGCCGTCCGCCTGGGCGATCGCGTGCAGCAAGTCGAGCAGCAGCCTGCTGCCTACGACCGAGGCGACATGGTGCAGGGTCATCGGATCGTCGAGATCGCGGCGGGTCGCCACCACGGGAAGCAGCAGGTGATGCCTGACGGCCGTCGCGATTATCTCCACGTCCGCGTCACTCAGCCCGACCCGGCGGGCGACGTCCCTGGCCACCACCTCACCGGAGACACTGTGGTCGCCCGGCCAGCCCTTGCCGATGTCATGCAGGAGCGCGGCGAGCAGCAGCAAGTCTGGCCGCGCCACGTCGCGGGCCAGCGCCGCGGCGTTCGCGGCGCACTCCACCAGGTGCCTGTCCACGGTGAACCTGTGCAGCGGGTTGCGCTGCGGCCGGTTGCGTACCCGCTCCCAGTCCGGGATCAGCGCGGTCAGCAGGCCCTCCTGGTCAAGGGCCTCCCACACGGCGATCGCGTTCGGCCCCGCGCCGAGCAAGGTGACCAGCGCGTCCCTGGCGTCGTCCGGCCACGGCACCGGCAGCGGCGGGCACTCGGCCAGCCGCGCAAGCGCCCGCGGGGCAAGCGGCAGGCCCGCCTGCGCGGCGGCCGCGGCGGCCCGCAGCACCAGCGCCGGATCCGAACTCGGCACGGCAGCCCGCGCCAGCACCACCTCGCCGTCCTGTTCGACGACCCCATCGGCGAGCGGACGCCGTTCCAGCTTCGCGCGCCGCATCCGGAGCCCGAGCGCCCGCCGCCCGCCGGCCCGGTCGGCCTGCCGGAAGGCGTGGTCAACCGCGTAGGCGACCGTACGGCCGGCGCCCGCCAGGTTCCGTAGCAGCGCGTCGCCGTCCAGCAGGCCCAGCGTGCGCGCGACCTCGTCCTGCTCCTCGAGCACCAGCCGGTCAAGATGCCTGCCCGTGATCTCATGCAGCACGTGGCGCGCGTCGAGGATCTGCTCATAGGCGGCGCGTACTCGCGGGCCAGGCGCGGGCGCAACCCAGGCGGCGGCGATCGCCTGGATCGCGTGCACGTCCCGTTGCCCGCCGCGGGACTCCTTGAGGTCCGGCTCCAGCAGGAAGGCGAGTTCGCCGTGCAGCCGGGTTCGCTCGTCGTGGAGTTCCTTGAGCTCGGCGAGCCTGGTCCTGGCGTTGCTCCGCCAGTCTTCGAGGGCGCCCTCACGCAGCCGGGTGGTCAGGTCGGGATCGCCCGCGATATGCCGGGCGTTGAGCAGCCCGAGCGCGACCTTCAGGTCGCTCCTGGCGACCCTTCTGGCCTGCGGCACGGTGCGCACGGCGTGGTCAAGCCTGGCGCCGGAGTCCCAGACCGGGTACCAGATCCGGTCAGCGATCTTGGCTATGTCGTCCCTGCCGTCATGCAGCAGGAGCACGTCAAGATCGCTGCCGGGCAGCAGTTCCTTGCGGCCGTACCCGCCAACAGCTACGAGGGCG
The DNA here is from genome assembly GCA_035571275.1 of Trebonia sp. Lineage (GTDB taxonomy): Bacteria > Actinomycetota > Actinomycetes > Streptosporangiales > Streptosporangiaceae > Trebonia. Next base: position 25,897 of record DATMKQ010000291.1, on the reverse strand, counting down.
ACTCCGGGCTCCGCCCCCAGCATCCCGGCCAGCCAACGATCTGTTTCTGTAGTCCTTCGGCTACGATCAGCCGCGAAAGTGGTCATGACAGTCACCAGGTCCCCCGAGTGGTTAATGCACGCGAATGGCGCGCTCGCGGTACCGGTCCCCCTATTGCGTTACGCCTGGATCTAGCTGGGGTCAGATCGCGTCGGCGCCGCGTTCACCGGTACGGACCCTGATTACCGTCTCGATCGGAGCGACCCACACCTTGCCGTCGCCGATCCGGCCCGTCTGCGCCGCCTTGACCACGACACCGACAAGATCGTCGGCGTCCTCGTCGTCACAGATGACTTCAACACGAACCTTGGGTACCAGGTCTACCTGGTATTCGGCGCCCCGGTACACCTCGGTGTGGCCGCGCTGTCTGCCGTATCCGCTCGCCTCACTGACTGTCATGCCGTGGACGCCGAATGCCTGCAATGCTGCCTTGACATCGTCTAGCTTGAAGGGCTTGATGACAGCCGTAATGAGCTTCATTGGACCACCTCTCGTTCGCCTTCCCCGACAATGCCTTACGGGCGTTTCCGCCGTCCAGTCCGAATGTGTCGAGAATGTGAAACAGCGGACCCCACTATTACGGCTGTGTTTCCCCCGTCGCCTCAGTCGCCGAGGATGGCGTCGACGAACGTGGCCGGCTCGAACGGCGCCAGGTCGTCCGGGCCCTCGCCGAGGCCGACCAGCTTGACGGGAACGCCAAGCTCGCGCTGCACGGCGATCACGATGCCCCCCTTGGCGGTGCCGTCCAGCTTCGTCAGCACGATGCCGGACACGTCCACCACCTCGGCGAACACCCTGGCCTGACGCAGCCCGTTCTGGCCAGTGGTGGCGTCGAGCACGAGCAGCACCTCGTCCACCGCCGTGCGCTTTTCCACGACCCTCTTCACCTTGCCGAGCTCGTCCATCAGCCCGGTCTTCGTGTGCAGGCGGCCGGCGGTGTCGATGAGCACCACGTCGACTTCCGCCTCGATGCCCTTGCTCACCGCCTCGAACGCCACGCTGGCGGGGTCCGCGCCCTCGGTGTCGGACCTGACAACCTCCGCGCCGACTCGCTCGCCCCAAGTCTGCAGCTGGTCGGCCGCCGCGGCGCGGAACGTGTCCGCGGCGCCGAGCAGCACCGAGTCGCCGTCGCCGATCAGCGAGCGGGCGAGCTTGCCGCAGGTGGTCGTCTTCCCCGTGCCGTTCACGCCGACCACGAGGATGACCGCGGGCCTGCCCTCGTGCCGCTGTGTCCGCAGCACCCGGCTCGCGCCCGTGTCCACCTGGGCGAGCAGTTCGGTCCTGAGCATCTCGCGCACCTCGTCGGGGGTCTGCGTCCCCTCCACCTTCACCCGGGTCTTGAGATCCTCAACGATCTGCCGGGCCGGCGTCACGCCGACGTCGGCCGTGATGAGAACCTCCTCGATCTCCTCCCACGTGTCGTCGTCGAGCCGGTCCCTGGACAGCAGGTTCAGCAGCGCGGCCCCGAAACCCGACTGAGACCTGGCGAGCCGGGCCCGCAGCCGCACCATCCGCCCGGCCGACGGCGGCGGCTTCTCGATGACCGGCTTCGGCGGCGCGGAAGGCGCGGAAGGCGCGGAAGGCCCAGGAGGAGGAACTGTGGTCGTCGTGGCACCGGACGCCGACCCGCCGGCTTCCGTCCCGGCGTCGGTCGTCGTGCCGCGTTCGATCGTGCCGGTGCCCGTTCCCTGGCCGACGTCCCCGCCACCACGACTGCGGCCGAGCCGACCGCGGCCCGGCCGCAGCAGCATCGTCCCGCCGATCCCGACGATGAGCACGGCGAGCACGACAATCAGGATGATGTATTCCATAACACCCACAGTCTCTCAGAGGCAGATCCGCGGCGCAGGCCGCGCCCTCAGCCCGCGGTTGACGCATTGAGCACGGTCTAGCATGCCCGATCGCACATGAGCCACTCCACTCGAGTCACGACCACCGCCGCGTGCTGTGGCTCGGCCGGCCGGGCAGCGGCAATCGCACGAAAACCGGGCTGCCGGGCCACCTACGCCGGTTCGACTTCGCGGACGCGCTGGCTGATGACCGTGGAGACGCCGTCGCCGCGCATCGTGACTCCGTACAGCGCGTCGGCCGCTTCCATGGTCCGCCGCTGGTGGGTGATGACGATCAGCTGGGAGCTTTCCCTCAGCTCCTCGAACACGCCCAGCAGCCGCTGCAGGTTGCTGTCGTCGAGCGCCGCCTCCACCTCGTCGAGCACGTAGAACGGCGACGGCCTGGCCTTGAAGATCGCGAACAGGTAGGCGATTGCGGTCAGCGACCGCTCCCCGCCCGACAGCAGCGACAGGCGCTTGACCTTCTTGCCCGGCGGCCTGGCTTCGATCTCGATGCCGGTCGTCAGCATGTCGTCGGGCTCGGTCAGCAGCAGCCGTCCCGCGCCGCCAGGGAACAGCCGCGCGAACAGCCCCTCGAACTCGCGCGCGGTGTCCGCGTAGGCGGACGCGAACACCTCCTGCACCCGGTCGTCGACCTCCTTGACGACGGTGAGCAGGTCCCGGCGGGTCTTGCGCAGGTCCTCGAGCTGCGTGGCGAGGAACTGGTGCCGCTCCTGCAGCGCCGCGTACTCCTCGAGCGCCAGCGGGTTGACCTTGCCGAGCCTGGCGAGCTGGCGTTCGGCGGCGGCGGCGCGCTGTTCCTGCTCTTCGCGCACGTACAAAATCCCTCGGGGGGGCTCGGGGGAGTCAGGGGGGTCAGGGGGCTCGGGGGGCTCGCCCTCCTCGCCCTCCTCGACCTCCTCGCCGCCGTCATCGGCCATGTCCGACTCTGCCCGCGCCGCCTCGGTCACCGCGCGCAACGCGTCGGCGACCGTGGCGGGCTCCTCGCCGGCCGCGGCGGTCTTCCGCGTGCGCCGGCCCTCCGGCGCCGACGCGACGGGCACCGGCTGGTCGGGGCCATACTCGGCGACGAGCACGTCCGGCTGCACTCCGAACTCGTCGGCCGCGTGCGCCGCCATCTGCTCAAGCCGCAGCCGGTGCTCGGCCCGCGCGATCTCCGCGCCGTGCGCGGTGTTCACCACCTTGTCAAGCGAGGCCGACAGCGTGCCGACGCGGGCGCGCACCGTCTTGAGTGATTCGGCTCCGCCGGCGCTGGCTGCCTCCGCCTCCTGGCGGCGCCCATCCGCCTGCGCCAGCGACGACTCGGCGGCGTCCACGGCGACCGCGGCCCCCGCCGCCACCGCCTTGGCCACCGCGGCCGCAGACGCCCGCTGCCGACGGCGAGCGGCGGCTCGCTCACGCGCGGTGCGCTCCGCCGTCGCCGCGGCGGACAGCGAGTCGGCACGCCCGCTGATGGCCCGCAGTCGCTCTTCCACGGTGCGCACCTCCAGGCGCGCCTCCATCTCCGCGTTGCGGGCCGTCGTGCAGCGCTGCCCCATCTCCTCGCGCTCGTCCTCGGCGAGCTGGTCTTCAAGCTCCGGGTCCCTGGCCCGCTCGTCGACGGCCTCGGCCTCGGCCAGCTCGCTCTTCAGCGCGGCGAGCTTGGTCATGTCCTTCTCCGCGGACCGGCGCGCCGCGCCCACCGCGGCGTCCAGCCGCTTGGCTTCGTCGGCCGCCGCCCTGGCGGCGCCGGCGAACCTGCCGAGCCGACCCGAGATCTCCGCTGCCGCCGCGTCGGCCGCCTGCATCAGGCCGCGCGTTTCCTCCAGGGACTGCCGGGCGGCGTCCTGCGCCTCCTGAGCCACCGCCAGCGCCTCCGTCGCCACCTCCTCGCGCGCCTCCGCCGCGGTCAGCCGGGAAGCCGCCTCGTCGCAGGCGGCCCGGACGTCAAGCAGCGACTGCGGCCGCGCCGACCCGCCGTGCGCCCAGTGCGCACCGAGCAAATCGCCGGCCACCGTAACGGCTCGAAGATCAGGATTATCCCGAACGATTCCGGCTGCCTCTTGCAGGTTTTGTACGACGACCACGTTGGCCAACAGCTCGCGGACCGCCCCGGCGAGCTCGGCGGGCGCGGTCACGAGGTCGACGGCCCAGGTGGCGCCTGCGGGGAGGATTGGGGCAGCTCGCACCTGGCTCGCCGCGGAAGCGATGACCAGGCCCAGCGTGCCGGCGTCGGCGGCGCGGATCTCGGCGAGCACAGAAACCGCGGCCTCCAGGCCGCCGACCGTGATCGCTTCGGCGGCGTCGCCGAGGGCGGCGGCTATCGCGGTCTGGTAGCCGTCGGCGACGGACAGTTGGCCCGCGAACGGGCCGGACACCCCGCGGAACCGGTTCGGATCGGCGAGCACCGCGGCCGTCGCGTCCGCGCCGCGGCGGAGGGTCTCCTGGAGTGCCTCGACGCGCGCCCGCAGTGCGGCCACCTCACTGTTGGCGGCACGTTCCGCCTTGCGAGCCGCCACGGTCCGTTCCGAACACTGATTGTGAATTTCAGTAGCCCGGTCCAGCTCAGCGGCTAGGCCGCTGCGGTCGGAATCGCCGCCGTCGGCGACGTCCTGCACGTCGCTGTACTCGAGGCGGGCCCGCTCGGCCCGCGCGCGGGCCTGCTCGGCGGCGGCGCTGAGGCGGTCGATTTCCTCGCTGGTCGCGGCGCTGCGACTGCGCGCGGCGTCGACCATGCCGCGGAGCCTGGCGAGCCGTTCGGCGCGGCCGACGGCGGCGCGGGCCTCATCGGCGAGCCTGCGCTCGGTCGCGGCCAGCGCGGCCTCGGCGGCGGTCCGTTCCGTAACGGCGTCGGAGAGCACATCACGGCCGTCCGACAGTCGCTCGGTGAGGCCCGTTTCCTCCTCGCGCAGTTCGGCCGCCTGACGGTCAAGCTCGTCGGGGTCCCGGCCGGGGCGCTCGGGCTCGGGGTCGGCGGACAGCAGCCGGGCCCGCTCGTTCGCCAGCCCGGCGATGCCGCGGATCCGCTCGGTCAGCGAGGACAGCGCGAACCAGGTCTGCTGGGCCTGGCTGAGCTCCGCGCCGCGCTGGGACGCCGCGCGGTCAAGCTCTTCCTCCTCCAGCCGGGCCGCGGCGAGGTCGCTCTCGAGCGAAGCGCGGCGTTCGCGGATCTCGGCCTCGTCGGCCGCCTCACGCGCCTCTTCGTCCCGCAGGGTCACGTAGTCGTCGGCGAGCAGGCGCAGCTTCGCGTCCCGCAGGTCCGCCTGGATCGTGGCCGCCCTCCTCGCGACCTCGGCCTGCCTGCCCAGCGGCTTCAGCCGCCGGTTCAGCTCGGCGGTCAGGTCGACGAGCCTGGTCAGGTTGGCCTGCATCGCGTCGAGCTTGCGCAGCGCCTTTTCCTTGCGCTTACGGTGCTTGAGTACGCCCGCGGCCTCCTCGATCAGCGCCCTCCTGGCCTCAGGACCCGCGTGCAGGATCTCGTCGAGCTGCCCCTGCCCCACGATCACGTGCATCTCGCGGCCGAGTCCGCTGTCGGAAAGCAGGTCCTGGACATCGAGCAGGCGGCAGGTGTCGCCGTTGATGGCGTACTCGCTTTGCCCGGAGCGGAACATCAGCCGGCTGATCGTCACTTCGGCATAGTCGATGGGCAGCGAACCGTCGCTGTTGTCGATCGTCAGGGTGACTTCTGCGCGGCCGAGCGGGGCGCGGGACGTCGTGCCGGCGAAGACCACGTCCTCCATCTTGCCGCCTCGAAGGCTCTTGGCACCCTGCTCGCCCATCACCCAGGACAAGGCGTCGACGATGTTGGATTTGCCTGAACCGTTCGGGCCGACGACACAGGTGATGCCAGGCTCCAGGCGCAGAGTCGTGGCGGATGCGAATGACTTGAAGCCGCGTAGCGTCAGCGACTTCAGGTACATGCGCCTTCTCCTCCCCCGGAGCGTCCCTGGCGAACGGCTGCCTCCCGAACACTACCCCCAGAAGGGGCGAGTCGCCGGAAACGACGCCGGAACCGGAAATCTCGCCGGACGCTTGAACAACACGTGTCCCGAGACTGAACACCAGGGTAAAAGTCGGGAGGTTTCGGGGGTGGGGTTTCTGGTGGGGTTTCTGGTGAGTTTCGGGTGAGGCTAGAGAGGCCAAATGTCAGCAGCGTGTTTCCCGCCACAGTCGCTTTGCCTCGAGGCTTCGCCTCTGAACGACGTGTGGCCCTCGTCTGAAATCTGGACGACCGCGGAACAACGAAGAGGGACGCCGGGTGGCGTCCCTGATTCGTTCTGCGGTTTTGCCGTGTCGCGCCATTGCAGGCCGACCGGTGCTCCCTGAGATCGTCAGGTGAGCGCCGGCTCACGGTCCAATACGAGCACGTCTTCGTGACTGCCGGCCGCCAGCGTGTCGTTCTCTTCCTGAAGCCGAGCAAGCTCGGCCTCCAGGTCGCGAACGCGCTGCTGGAGACGGCGCATCTCGGAGAGCATGCGCGGATCTGGACCGCCGACGTGGCCGAATAGAGCCTTCGCCATGGTGAAAGGTCCTCCACACTGAGTGACCAGAGTGGGCACACATGTAATCCGCACGCGCAAGCGTGCAATCAACAGGTACAGGGTCTCACCATGGCCTTTTACGGTCAAGTTGAGCGTCCACTGTTACCCGTTATGCGCCCTATCTTACCAAAGATCCATTGCCGGAACAAACCGGGGGCGGGATTTACCAATGGGCGCGGCGAGGGCGGGGCTGGCACCGCGGACAGCTGTAGGACGAGCGGTTCATGAACGGGTCCCGGCGGATCGGGGTGCCGCACCGGCTGCACGGTTCGCCCTCTCGGCCGTAGGCCTGCAGCGACCGGTCGAAATAGCCGCTCTCGCCGTTGACGTTCACGTACATAGCGTCGAAGGAGGTGCCGCCCGCCCCGAGCGCCTCGCCCAGCACGTCGCGCACCGCTTCAAGCAGCCGGGATACCTCGCCACGCCGGAGCGTCTCCGTCGGTCTGGCCCAGTGCAGCTGAGCGCGCCAGAGCGCCTCATCCGCGTAGATGTTGCCGACCCCGCTGATCAGCGACTGGTCGAGCAGCGCGCGCTTCACGCCGGTGTGGCGTCTGGTCAGCCTGTCCGCGAAGGCAGCGGGGTCGAAGGCAGCTTCCATCGGATCTGGCGCGATATGCGCGATCGGCGCTGGCATCTGCCGCAGGCCGCCGACCTCGGCGAACGGGGCCAACATTAGGTGGCCGAAGGTCCGCTGATCGCTGAAACGCAGGTCCGGGCCGCCGTCGGCGAACGTGAACCTGGCCCGCACGTGCGGGGTCAGCGGGCGGTCTGGGTCGTCGACCAGCATCTGGCCGCTCATGCCCAGGTGCGCGAGCAGCGCCTCGTCGTCGTCGACGGTCAGCCACAGGTATTTGCCGCGACGTTCGGCGTGCTTGACGGGGCGGCCTGCCAGGGCGGCCGCGAAGCCGGCCGGACCCGCGGGGTCGCGGCGCACGACGCGCGGGTGGAGCACCTGGACGGTGGCGATGGTACGTCCGACCACATGCAGCTCTAGGCCCTTGCGGATGGTCTCGACCTCGGGCAATTCTGGCACGACGGGACCTGCTCTCGGCGTTAGCCGTACGTCATGGGCGGCTGCTGGCGTGGCTCGGCGGGCGCGCTCGGCTCGGGAGAAGGCACGGTCCGGCCGGGATCACGGTCTTCTTCCTCGGCCTCAGCTTCCTCGGCCTCAGCGGTGATCGCCCGCCACGCTGCCTCGGCGGCCAGCTGCTCGGCGGCCTTCTTCGAGCGGCCCTCTCCCGAGCCGAGCTCCCTGCTGCCCACCCGCACCGCGGCGCGGAAGAGCTTCTGGTGGTCGGGGCCGCTGTCCTTCACCACGTACTCGGGCACACCGAGGCCGCGGTCGGCGGTGAGTTCCTGCAGCGAGGTCTTCCAGTCCAGCCCCGCGCCGAGCAGGGCGGACCGCTCGATCACGGGGTCGAAAAGCCGGTGCACAAGCTCGCTGGCCGACGCCAGCCCGCAGTCGATATACGTCGCGCCGATGACCGCCTCAAGCGTGTCGGCGAGGATGGACGGCTTGTCTCTGCCGCCGGTGCCCTCCTCGCCGCGGCCGAGCCGCACGTAAGCGCCGAGCCTGAGGTCGCGCGCGACCTCGGCGAGAGCGCCCATCTGGACGACCGCGGCACGAAGCTTCGCCAGATGGCCCTCGGGCAGGTTCGGGTGGCCGGTAAACAGCGTGTCCGTCACCACGAGCCCGAGCACCGAGTCGCCGAGAAACTCCAGCCGCTCGTTGGTCGGCAGGCCACCGTTCTCGTAAGCGTAAGAACGGTGAGTGAGCGCACGCTCAAGGGTGGCGGCACTGATCGGCACGCCGAGAGCGTGCGACAACTCGGCCGGGTCCCTGGCTTCCGTGACGTCCTCGTCGTTACGTCTACCGTTCACCGGCTCTCCCTACGTAAGCCTCAGGCCGGCTCGATGACCTGCCGGCGCCGGTAGGTCCCGCAGGTGGGGCAGGCAGCGTGCGGCAGCTTCGGACTGTGGCACTGCGGGCAGCTCACCAGCGTCGGCGCGGACGTCTTCCACTGCGCGCGTCGCGAACGGGTATTGCTGCGCGACATTCTCCGCTTGGGAACAGCCACTTCAGCTCTCCTGTCAATCTTCTACTCGGTCAGAAACATCAAGCTGGCGAAGCGGACCCCACCGGGGATCCGTCTCCTCACCGTGCCCGTGCAGCGGGTCCGCGTCGGCGAGCCGGACGCCGCACTCGGGACACAGGCCAGGGCAGTCTTCCCGGCACAGCGGCGAAAGCGGCAACGCGAGCACCACCGCGTCACGGAATGCCGGCTCCAGGTCAAGCCGGTCGCCGTCGAGGAATCGCACCTCGTCGTCCGTCTCGTCTTCACCAGGGTCCGGCAGGTAACGGTACAGCTCCTGGATGCTGACCTCCACGGAGGACGTCAGCGGGTCCAGGCACCGTGCGCACTCGCCCGAGAGCGGGGCAACCGCCGAGCCGGTGACGAGCACCCCCTCGGAGACCGCCTCGAATCGCAGGACGAGAGCCACGTCCGCACCGGCAGGCACCAAGACTAGCCCCGATCCGAGACCGCCAGGCGCGTGCGCCGTCCGCGTCTCGTCCCGGAAGGAGCCAGGTTGCCGACCGAGCGACCGCATGTCGAACACGAAATCGCCGCTGCCACGGCCACGACCGCCAGGGCCTTGGCTGTGCGCACCGGACATTCCGCGCGTGACTGGTTTTCCGTTTGCGTTAGACATCACAAGTTTACCGTGTTAGCAGTTACTGAACCGACCGATTAGCCTACCGGCGGAACGCGGTATTCCCAACTCAGCGCTTCGCGGCTTGAGCGCGGCCCGCCCGGCTCGTCCCCGGCTGGTCCTCTGCTGGTCCCCGGCTGGTCGCCGGCTAGTCCTCGGCGAGCCGGGCGCGCAGCCGGTCAAGGACGTTCTCGGGGACCAGGCCGCTGACGTCGCCGCCGTACTTGGCGATCTCCTTGATCAGGCTGGAGCTCAGGAACGAGTACAGCGGGTTGGTCGTCATGAACAGCGTCTCAACCTTGGCGAGCCGGTAGTTCATCTGTGCCATCTGCATCTCGTACTCGAAGTCGCTCACCGCGCGCAGGCCCTTGACCACCGCGGTAATGCCGTTCGCCGCGCAGAAGTCGACCAGCAGCCCGTGGAAGCGCTCGATCCGCACGTTGCCATAGTGTTTGGTGACCTCGCGGAGCATCTCAACCCGCTCATCAACGGTGAACAGGCTGTGCTTGGTGATGTTCACGAGCACTGCGACGATCACCTCGTCGTACAGGCCCGCGGCCCGGCTGACGATGTCGAGATGGCCGTTCGTCACAGGATCGAACGAACCAGGGCAAACCACACGCCGCACTGCGTATCACTCCTCATGCGCTGGGCGCAGCACCGTTCCGGGAACCTCACAGGTGACCATGCCTCCGGCGTACCAGCCGTACCAGAAGGTCGCCTCACCGTACCTGCGCGACTTTCCCGGCTGGTAGCCGGGGGGCCAGTCAAGCGGGCCTGAACGCGTCGCGCGCTCGATCACTACCAGTGCCTCGTCCGCCAGCCAGCCGGCCGCCAGCAGTGTGAGCACGCGCGTGACAGCCTGGGCGGTCACAGCGTAGGGCGGGTCGGCGAACGCCAGGTCGTACCGGACATCTGCCGGGCTGGCCAGCGTCCGCTCCACTTTGTCTTGCCTGACACGTGCCCCGTCGAGTCCGACCGCCACGACGTTGGCCCGGATGACGGCGGCCGCCCTCGCGTCGGACTCGACAAGGAGCACCTCCCGGGCGCCGCGGGACAGCGCCTCGAGACCCACCGCCCCCGACCCGGCGTACAGGTCCAGCACGCGCTTGCCGGTGAGCGGGCCGAGCTCGGATACCACGGTCCCGAACAGGCCTTCCCTGGCGCGGTCGCTGGTCGGCCGGGTTGCGTCCCCGGCCGGAACGGCCAGCCGCCGCCCGCCAGCCGACCCAGCGATGACACGAGTCACCTCTCCAGTGTGCAGCCCCCGCGAGCCAAGTGTGCAGCCCCCGCGAGCCATGTGCAGTCCCCGCGAGCCAAAGGGCGCGCCGCCGTCTGGACTGAGGAACGATGAAGCGAAGCTTCAGCGCGACGAGGGAAGACGGCGGGCGAAAAGCGCCCGGAGGCGAGCGGGGAAATTACGCCTTGTCGAGGAACTCCGCGCGCTGCTCGCCGAGGAGTTCCTCGATCGCCTGCCTGACCGCGGGATGCTCGGTGAGCTGCGGGTCGGCTTCGACGAGGGCGGACGCCTCCTCGCGGGCGAACGCGATGATTTCCTCGTCGGACAGCAGCCGCAGCATCTTGAGACTGCTTCTGCGGCCTGTCTGCGCGGCGCCGAGCACATCGCCTTCCCGGCGCTGGAGCAGGTCGAGCCTGGACAGCCGGAACCCGTCCGACGTCGCCGCCACGGCGTCCACGCGCTCTCGCGACGGGCTGCCTTCGGCCGCATCCGTCACGAGCAAGCACAGCCCGGGGGCCTCGCCCCGGCCCACCCGGCCGCGCAACTGGTGCAGCGTGGACACGCCGAAGCGGTCCGCGTCCAGGATGACCATCGTTGTCGCGTTCGGCACGTCCACCCCGACCTCGATGACGGTGGTGGCGACGAGCACGTCGATCCCGCCGTCCGCGAACGTGGTCATCACCCGGTCCTTCTCCTCCGGGTTCAGCCGTCCGTGCAAAATGCCCACGCGCAGCCCGGCCAGCGGGCCGTCCGCCAGCGCGGGCGCCACGTCGAGGGCCGCGAGCGGCGGGCGGCGGGCGGGCTCGGCGTCGGGAGGACCGTTCTGGTCCTCGTCGACATCGGCCATGTCCGAGTCCTCATCGCTGGTGGGCGCGCGCGCGGCGCCTACCAGCGCGCCGACGTCCTCCGAATCCTCGTCGGCATCCTCGCTGGACTCCTCGCCGCCGATGCGCGGGCAGACCACATACGCCTGGCGTCCCGCCGCGACCTCCTCGCGTACCCGTTCCCAGGCTCGTTCCAGGTATTTCGGCCGCTCGGCGGCAGGCACCACGTGGCTGGTGATCGGGGAGCGGCCAGCGGGCAACTCGGCCAGCGTGGACACCTCCAGGTCGCCGAACACGGTCATCGCCACCGTCCGCGGGATCGGGGTCGCGGTCATCACGAGCACGTGCGGCCGGGCGCCGGACGCCTTCTCGCGCAGCGCGTCCCGCTGCTCCACGCCAAACCTGTGCTGTTCGTCGATGACCACCAGGCCAAGGTCGGCGAACTGGACACGGTTCTCAAGCAGGGCATGCGTCCCGATGAGGATGCCCGCGTCCCCGGTGAACACGTCGGAAAGCGCGCTGCGCCGCGCGGCCGCGCCCGTGGACCCGGTCAGCAGCGCCACCCGTGTCGCGCGCTCGGGGCCGCCGAGCCGCCCGCCCTCGGCGAGCGGCCCGAGCAGCTGCGTGATCGACCGGTAGTGCTGCTGCGCGAGCACCTCGGTAGGCGCCAGCAGCGCGGCCTGGCCACCGGCGTCCACCACCTGCAGCATCGCGCGCACGGCGACCACGGTCTTCCCCGATCCGACCTCGCCTTGCAGCAGCCGGTTCATCGGGTACGCACACGACAGGTCCCGCGCGATAGCCTCACCAACGAACCGCTGCCCGTCCGTCAGCGTGAACGGCAGCCGGCTGTCGAACTCCGCCGCGATCCCGTCAGGTACGAGCGGGCGAGGCACGGCCGGCATCGCGGCGGCGGCCTTCCGCCGCTGCGCCAGCGCGGTCTGCATGGCGAACGCCTCGTCCCACTTCAGCCGCTTTCGCGCCGGCTCTAGATCGCTGCGGTCCTGCGGCCGGTGGATGGCCCGGATGGCGGTCTCCCGCGGCCACAGCCGGTACTTCTCCCGCAGGTCCGCCGACAGCGGATCCTCGCCCGCGTCCAGCGTGTCCAAGATCACCTGGATCGCGCGGGATATCTGCCAGGAGAAAAGCTTGCCGCCCGCGGGGTAGACAGAGATGAGTTCTGTGGCGTACTCGGTGGCCAGCTCGGCGGTGATCCGGTCGTCCGACGCGGCGTCTGGCAGCAGTTCGTACTCCGGGTGGACAAGCTGGCGGTGGCCGCGGAAGGTGGACACCGTCCCGGCGAACAGCCCGAGCCTGCCCGGCTGCAGCTCCTTGACGTGAAATGCCGCCCTGGCGAAGAACGTCAGCGTCAAGGTGGCGGTGCCGTCGGTGACGATGACCTCCGCCCGTTCTGATGGGCGCCGGCCCCGCGCTCTCGGCGGATTCCACCGCGGTGGGGAGAACGGCAGCACCCGCGCGTGGTCCACCCTCGCGAGGACCGTGACGTGGTCCTTTTCCCGCAGGTCGGCAAGGCTGGTCAGCTCGCCGCGGGTGAAGTACCGGCGAGGGTAGTGTCGGAGCAAATCGCTGACCGTCCGCAGGCCGAGTACGCTCTCCAGGGCGTTGCTAGTCTTCCGGCCGAGCGGCCGGATCAGCGGATCGCGGAGCGTAGTCACAATTCGCAGCATAGAAGCGTCCGCCGACATTCCGGTGCTTGACCGGGCCGCGCGGCGCTCGGCAAGCCGCGCGGTTCGCGCGGCTTGCGGCGCGGTTCGCGCGGCAGGCGTGCCTTCGGGTATGCTCTGCAGGCTGCCTTGTTCCGGCTGGCGTAGCATCGCCGCGGGCACGGGCGCCGACTGACTCTACTAATCGACCAATGGAGCGAACCGTGGCTTCCGTCTGCGACATTTGCGGCAAGGGGCCGGGCTTCGGCAACAACGTCTCGCACTCGCACATCCGAACCCGCCGCCGCTGGAACCCGAACATCCAGACCGTGCGCGCTGTCGTGGCCGGGACGCCGAAGCGCCTGAAGGTCTGCACGTCTTGCCTCAAGGCCGGCAAGGTCACCCGCTAAGACCGGCACCAAAGCCTAGGCGGCCCGTTACCGCCTAGGCTTTTTGCATGCGTATGACCAGATGAATGGGACATTCACCTGGTTTTACTGACCGGGCCGGAAGTGCTCCCAGCCGCCGGGACCCTCGCAGGCGGCGCCGTCGACGGTTACGCGGGTGGCCGGGGCGCCGACTGCGTCTGACGCCTCGCCGACCTGGCCGATCACTCGCCATCTCGCAGGCAGGGCCACCGCTGGCGGGAACGTGGCGACTAGGCAGTGATCCTCGCCGCCGGTCAGCACCCACCCGCGAGCGAGGGCCTCAGGAGAGTCGGCCCCCTTCGTTCCTGATGATGAAGAGAGCACCGCAGCCGCTGCCCTGGCCAGCGTCGCGCCTGGCGCCAGCGCCGAACTATCCACGTCAATCCACACACCGCTCGCCTCTGCCACGTGCCCGAGATCGGCGAGCAGGCCGTCGCTGACATCGATCATGGCGGTGGCGCCGACCACCGCGGCCTCGGGGCCGGCATCGTAAGGAGGCGCGGGCCGCAGGTGCGCGGCAGCGAGCTCCGGGAACGACTCGACGCCGACCGAGAGTAGCGCGTGTCCCGCCGCCGACTGCCCGAGCGGGCCGGCCACCGCCACGACGTCACCGGGCCGCGCGCCCGCCCGTCGCACCGGGGGACGACCAGCCAGGTCGCCAAGCGCCGTCACCGAGATCAGCACCGAGTCCGCACTGGCGGTATCGCCGCCGACCACGCCGGCCCCGGCCCGGCCGGCCTCAGCGGCCAAGCCGGCGGCCAGGTCGAGCGCCCACCGCACCGGCAGCGTGCCTGGCGCTGCGAGCGCGACGAGCAGCGCGGTCGGCACCGCGCCCATGGCCGCGATGTCCGCTAGGCTGCGCGCCGCGGCCTTGACGCCGACGTCGTGGGCGGAAGACCAGGAGCGCAGGAAATGCCGGCCCTCGAGCAGCAGATCGACCGCGGCGACCACGCTGCCTGACGGCGCCGCGACGACCGCTGAGTCGTCACCGATGCCCAGGCGCGAGTACGGGCCTGGCGGCATCCGCGCGGCGATCGCCGCGATCAGCCCCCACTCGCCCAGGTCGGCCACGGACCCGCTGGACTCAGTGATCATGCCTCCATGCCGGAGCCAGAAAAATTTATCCTAAAACAGTCCGGCCAGCAGGCGACCGGTCTGGACCACTACGGTACCGTGACACCACAGGGGCAGCTGTCCCACTCTGCCCCGGGAGGACGCCATGGTGCAGGCATACATCCTCGTCCAGACCGAGGTCGGCAAGGCCGCCGACGTGGCACGGCAGATAGCAGAGATCGCCGGGGTCACGCAGGCGGAGGATGTGACCGGTCCTTATGACGTCATCGTGCGCGCCCGCGCTGAGAACGTGGACGAGCTAGGCAAGCTGGTCGCCGCGCAGATTCAGGCCGTGGAGGGAATCACCCGGACGCTCACCTGTCCGGTCGTGCACATCTGAACGGCGCACAGCTAAACGGCGAGCAGTTCACCGGCGAGCGACGCGGTGCGCGCGCCCACGCCGAGCACGACTGCCGCGCGCAAGTCTTCCGGCGTGTCCACGTCGCGCCGCAGCCCCGGGATGTCCGGCAGGTCGAGCTCGTGTCCGCCGAACGCGGCGTGCCGTGCCCTCGACGCGCCGCCGAACCTCGGCGCGAACGCCGTCCCAGGCGGTGCCGCGTACAGCGTCGTGCCCACGCCCGCGGCGTCCGCCACGAACGCGGTCGAACCCGCGGGGATCCAGGCGCGCAGCGCGCGGCCGAGCTCCGCGGGCCGCAGCGCGGGCAGGTCGGCGGCCAGCGCGGCGATCCCGGTGCCCGGCCACCGCGCCAGCGCGGCAGAAGCGCCGTACGACAGCGCCGGGTTGAGGCCGCCGACGGGCTCGTCGGCAACGACGTGCGCGCCGAGCGCGGCCAGTCGCGGCCCGGCCACTGGGTCGGCGGTCACGACCAGCACGCGGGCCACCTCGGGGCAAGCGCGCACGGCGCAGACGGTGTCAGACGCCAGAGCAAGGGCCAGCTCGGAGCGCCGCGGTCCGGCCAGGACGGCCAGCCTGGACTTGGCCCGTGCTAGTACCTTGACAGGCATCACCACTGTCCAGGTGAACAGGGCAGACTCGGTCATGCAGGTGACCACCGGCAGATACTGGAACATGACGTGCTGAACCAGACCATGGGAAGGCCTCCCCGATGAGCAAGTCTTACTCTTACTCGCCCACGTGGCGGCTGATCTCCGTCATCGTGCTGCGACCTCTGCTGCTGCTCCTGGTCAGGAACAAGTGGGAGGGCCGGAAGAACATTCCCAAGACCGGAGGCATCATCCTGGCGCCGAACCATTTGTCCTACGCGGACTGGGGGACGGACGCGCTGTTCTTCCACCAGTCCGGGCGGTACCCGACGTTCCTGATCAAGGCTGAGGCGTTCGGCATCAAGGGCATCGGACCGTTCCTGTACAAAGCCGGCCAGCTGCCGGTGAACCGCGGCCGGGCGGACGCGGCGCTGGTGCTCAAGGAGGCGGAGAAGGCGCTGGCGGCTGGCGCCGCGGTGGTGATCTATCCGGAAGCGACCGCGACCAGGGACCCTGCCCTGTGGCCAATGGTGGCGAAGACAGGGGCCGCCAGGCTCGCGCTGACGACCGGTGCGCCTGTGATCCCTGTCGCGCACTGGGGCACCCACGACATACTCCCTTACGGCAGCAAGAAGGTCCGGCTGTTCCCCCGCAAGACCGTGCGTACGGTAGCCGGCCCGCCCGTCGACCTGTCACAGTGGGCCGGCCAGGGCTCCTCGGCCAGGGCGCTGCGCGCCGCCACCACCGCGATCATGTCGGATGTCACGGCCCTCGTCGCGCAACTGCGCGGGGAAGAGCCGCCCGCCGTCCCTTACGATCCTTCAGTATCCCGAACGGGCGGTGCCGTCTCTGCCACGCCCACCGCCGCGCCAACCGCGGTGGCCGGCGCGGAGTCAGTCGACGACCCCCGCACCCCCGATACAGCTCTGCCGCTCGCGGGGGACGACCCCCGCACCCCCGATACTGTGAATGAGCAGGCGTGAAGGCAACCGTGATGGGCGCCGGATCGTGGGGCACCACGTTCGCGCAGGTGCTCTGCGACGCCGGCACGCCCGCGTCCCTGTGGGCGCGCGGGGCCGCGGTGGCCGAGTCGGTGCTGGCCCGGCACGAGAATCCCGCGTACCTGCCCGGGATCACGCTGCCGACCTCGCTGACCGCGACGACCGACGCGGCGGCGGCGCTCGACGGCGCCGACCTGGTGGTGTTCGCCGTGCCGGCGCAGACGCTGCGGCCGCTGCTCGCGTCATGGGAGCCGCTTATCCCGCCGGGCGCCTTGCTCGTCAGCCTGATGAAGGGCATCGAGCTCGGCACCTGCAAGCGCATGAGCGAGGTGATCGTCGAGATGCTCGGCGTCCCCGCCTCGCGGGTGGCGGTCGTCTCCGGCCCTAACCTCGCGCCGGAGATCGCCGCACGCCAGGTCGCCGCGAGCGTGGTCGCCTGCTCCGACGAGTCTGGCGCCAGGCTGCTGCAAAAGGCCTGCCACAACGGGTATTTCCGGCCGTACTGGAGCACCGACGTAACCGGGTGCGAGCTCGGCGGCGCGGTGAAGAACATCATCGCGCTCGCGGTCGGGATCGCGGTGGCGCTCGACCTCGGCGATAACACGAGAGCGACGCTGATCACCCGCGGGCTGGCGGAGATAGGGCGGCTGGGTGAGGCGCTCGGCGCGGATCCGCGGACGTTCGCGGGCCTGGCCGGGATGGGCGACCTGGTGGCGACGTGCAGTTCGCCGCTGTCGCGAAACCGGACGTTCGGCCTGCACCTGGGTCGGGGCATGGACACGGCGCAGGCGCTGGCGGCCACCGGCCAGACCGCCGAGGCCGTCACCTCCTACGCCCCGGTGCTCGAGCTCGCCCGCAAGCTCGGAGTGGACATGCCGATCACCCAGGTGGTGGCGGCACTGATCGCCGGCGACCTGCCGGTGCGGGAGGCAGCGGCGGTGCTAGTTTCACGTTCAGCCAAGCCGGAATGGTACGGAGCCTGAGCCGTGGAGATAGCCAGAAGGCAACTCGGCGAGAACACCCGAGCGGTGCACTTGCCGCCACCGCCGGAACCCGCGCAGCGGCCGCTGGGGACTCCGGTGTACCGCACGGCGGCGTGGGCGTTCGGCTCCGCGGAGGAATACGCGGCGGTGCTGAACGACCAGGTGCCCGGTTACAGCTACAGCCGAATCGACAACCCGACGGTGGACGCGTTCGCGCGCTCGGTCGCGGCGCTGGAAGGGGCGAACCTGTCGCGCTGGCCCGCCGCGCAGGCGTTCTCGTCGGGGATGGCGGCCATCTCCGGGGTATTCATGACGTTCGCGCGGGCGGGCGCGCACGTGGTGGCGTCCGCCGCGCTGTACGGCGGAACATACAGCCTGCTGCGCAACGTGCTTTCGCGGTTCGGCGTGGAGACGGATTTCGTCGACATCTCGAACCCGGACGCGGTCCGTGCCGCCATGCGGCCGACGACCAGGATCTTGTACGCGGAAACGATAGCCAACCCGACCACGATGGTGGCGGACCTGGGCACGCTGGCCGACATCGCGCACGACCGGGGGGCGCTGCTCGTCATCGATTCGACGCTGGCGCCGCCGGTGGTCTGCCGCCCGCTCGAGCACGGCGCCGACCTCGTGGTGCACTCAGCGACCAAGTACATCGGCGGCCACTCGGACGTCACAGGCGGCGTGGTCACGGGGCAGATCGAGCTCATCAGCCAGATCCGCGCGACGAGGATCGATACCGGCGCGTCGCTGTCCCCCGACGATGCCTTCCTGCTCCGTCGCGGCCTGGAGACGCTGCCGGTCCGGGTGCGCCGTCAGTGCTCGACCGCGTCGGTGTTCGCCGCGACGCTGGCCAAGCATCCCGCCGTCGCGTACGTCGACTACCCCGGCCTGGCCACCCATCGCAGTCACGAGGTCGCGCGGCGGATTTTCGACGCCGGGCCAGAAGGCGTGCGGTTCGGTGCGGTCGTGACGGTCACCCCGTACGGTGGGCGGGAGGCGGGGATGGCGTTCGTCAGCAGGCTGCGGCTCGCGGCGGCGGCGACGTCGCTGGGCGGCACGCACACCAAGGTGTCCCACGTCGCGTCCACGACGCACCGCCAGCTCGACGACAGGGCACTCGGCGCGGCGGGGATCGACCCTGGCGCGGTGCGATTCTCCATCGGCCTCGAAGACGCCGAGGATCTCATAAGCGACGCCTTCGTAGCCCTGGAGAGCCTGCGACATTAGGTCCCGCGACCCGCATTATGCGGAAATAGCCTGCCTTTCCTGGGCCGCTTTACCCGGTGATGGTGATCGTCTGCGGTGCCGAGGTCTGGCCCTGCGCGGTGACGGTGATCGTGGCCGTTCCCGGTTGCAGTGGGAACGACCCGCTGTTAGGCGGCAGCGTGACCGCGATCGACGTGTCGCTCCAGCTCGTGATCGTCAGCGTGGCGCCGTCGTAAGGCGCGCCCCAGCTGGTCCCGCCCTGCACCAGGGTCAGGTAGCTCGACCCCTGGGTGGCGCCGAAGTTCTGCCCGGTCAGCGTCACCGACGTACCCGCCGTCGTGGTCGAGGGCGTGACGGACGTCAGCACGGGTGCGGGCGCGACGGTGCCGCTGATCGTGATCGGCTGCGCGGGGGTGGTCTGCCCGTCGACTGTTACCGTGATCGTCGCCGACCCGGGTTCCAGGGGGTACGGCCCGCTGTCCGGCGGGAGCGTGACGGTGATCGACGTGTCGCTCCAGCTCGTGATCGTCACCTTGGCGCCGTCGTAGGGCGCGCCCCAGCTTGTTCCGCCCTGGGCCAGGGTCAGGTAGCTCGACCCCTGGGTGGCGCCGAAGTTCTGCCCGGTCAGCGTCACCGACGTACCCGCTGCCGTCGTCGAGGGCGTGACGGACGTCAGCACAGGTGCGGGCGGCGGCGCCTGCGCTGACGGTGCCTGCTCCTCGGCCGTCACGTCCTCCCGCAGACCCGCGCTTGTGTAGCTGGCGGTCGCCTGCAGCGCGGCGGTCTGCGTTCCTGAGGACGAGGCCGGAGCCTGCACCGTCCATGACTGCGTGGCCGATGATCCGTTCGCGATGGAACCCGCCGACGCCGGCCCCGCCGGGGTGACCGTCCATCCCGAGGGCGCGCTAAGCCGCACGGTCGTCCTCCTGGCGTCTCCTGGACCCTCGTTCTGCTCGGTCGTCGTCACCGTGGCGGTCTGCCCCGGGGACAGGCTGAGCGGCGTGGCCGGGCTGATGGTCAGGTCCACCGCGGCTGGCTCGGCCTGCTGGACCGCCCTGCCGCCGATCTCCGTGATACGAGCGCTCGCGTCCAGGGATAGGTCGTTGACGGTCACGGTCACCGTGTGGGTCGCGGCGTCATACGTCCAGTCGCCCGAGCCGAGGGGGCGACCGTTGAGCATGACCGCCTGCGGGCGGCTAAGGCCGACAAGCTCGACCTGGAAGCTCCTGGTGGCGGGCTGGCCCTGATAGGTGCCGTGGGTCGCGCGGATGGTCACGCTGGTCACGGGCCCGTGCGACTGGGAGGTGATCTTGGTCAGGCTGTACTGGCCGTGCTGGTAACCGGTGCCCGTCCCGGCGTCCTGATACAGGGTGAACTGGCCGTCGTCGCCAGGGTAAACCCGCAGGCTCAGCGGAGCGTCCGGCCGCGCGTCCACGTGATCCATCGGGGCCTGCTCCGGGATGATGCCGCCGGCCTTCACGAACACTGGCATCCGGTTCAGCGGGACGGTGAGCGTCTGCACGGATGGGCCCTGGAACGTCGCGCCGGTGAACCAGTCCGTCCACGTGCCTGGCGGGAACCAGACGTTCTCCGTAGTGACGTTGCCGGGAGCGGTCACCGGGGCGACGAGCATGTCCGGACCGTACAGGTACTCCCCGGGATGGTCGTACGCCGCCGCCTGCGCCGGGTAGTCCAGGTACAGCGGCCGGGTCATGGGCAGACCGGTGTTGACCGACTGGTCCGCCAGCGTGTAGGTGTAGGGCACCAGCGCCTCGCGCAGCCGCAGGAAGCTGGCGGCAACGGAGTTCGCCGGCTCCGGATAATCCCACGGCAGCCGGTTGCCCGCGCTGGAGTGCAGCCGCAGCACCGGCTGGAAGGTGCCGAGCTGCACCCATCGGGCGTACAGGTCGGAGTCGTCTTGCGGGTTTCCTGGCGGCGGCCCGAGGAAGCTGCCGATGTCGTTGCTCACGTAGGGCTCGTCGATGCTAGCCTCGTCGGCCGACAGCTGAGCCTGGAAGGCGAGCGTGTTCCACGTACCCCACGTGTCACCGGTGAAGGCGAGCGTGGAGGTGTGCCCGGACCACGGGCCGGCCGGGTAGACCTCGTCCGGGTTCTGGTAGGAGCTGCCGGTCCTGGACAGGACATAGCCGCGCTGGCCCTTGTTGGCCAGGTCCATGGCGTAGAGGTGATTGATCCAGCTGTCCGGGGTGAGACCGGGCATAGAGACCGTCGAGGAGTCACAGCACCAGTCAAGCCACCAGAAGCTGACGCCCTCTGACTCATAAGGCTGGTGCAGCGCGAAGTAGGACTCGGCCTGGGCCACCTGGCTCCAGTCCCAGGTCTTGCAGGCGCCGCTGAAACACGAGCTGTCGGTGAGCGAACTGCCCGCGAGCGCCTGGGTCGCGGCGAGCTGCGGGTCGTTGTCCGCGATGCTGGCGTGCACGTTGAGGGTGACCTCGATGCCCTGGGACTTCGCCCACGACAGGAACGACTGCGGGTCGGGGAACAGCGCCGGGTTCCACTCCCAGCCGTCCCACTGGTTGGGGGACTTCCAGTCCGTGTCCACGGACAGGGTGTCGAGCGGGACGTGGTTGGCCCGGAACGCGGGAATGAGCGTGTTCTCGTAGTCAGAAGTGGTGTAGGGGTAATAGTCGGAGTACCAGACCCCGAAGTTGGACTCGTTGAGCAGCGGCGACGGGCCGGTAAGCCGGTCCAGGTCGCGCAGCGCCTGGCCATAGTCATCGCCGTAGACGAACAGGTACCCATCCTGGACGTCACCGTTGGCGGGTCTGGGCTGCACCCAGCCGTCCGAGGTCCAGACCGCGCTTTGCGTGTCGTCGAGCAGCCGGTACCCGGCCTGGTCGAGGATGCCAGGGTGCATCTGCGGCAGTGCCGCGGTGCACTGGCTAGCCGACGGGGTGCCGGCCGGGCAGCTGTACCCGGGCCCGTAGGTGGCCGTGTCGAAGCCCCGGGTGTAACCGCCCAGGTAGTTCATCACCGGCAAGGCCGGCGCCGGGGACCCGGCGGCGGCAACCGACAGCGTGTCGACGTTCACGTTGCAGCTGTCACTGCTCGCGCACAGCACGCCGACCGTGTTGGTGCCGGCGGTCAGCTGGACGTTGGCGGTCGCCGTGGACCAGTCGTCCCAGCTCGCCGTCGGGGCCAGCGTCACCGGCCCGACGTCGGTGCCGTTGACAACGAGGTCGATCGTCCTGGGCGCCGGGCCGCCGAGGGCGCCGACGTAGTTGGCGTACCGAAGGGTCACGGTGGCCTGCCCAGCGGGGGCTCCGAGGACTGTCCAGGAGGCCCCGGCGGAGTTGGCCTGGCCGAGACCGGCGATGAACCCGGCCACGCTGTCGTAGTTGGCGTGGTCGGTCTCGATGTTCGCCGGCCCGGTCAGCGCGGCCGCGCCGGCGTCGCAGACCTGGTCAAAGGGGCACTCGTTCTGCCAGGTGGGGGCGACCGTGACCGGCTGACCGGCGTTGTCGAAGCTCAGCAGGAGGTTGGACGGGCCGAAAGGCCCTGATCCGAGCTGGTACTTCAGGGTCGCCTGCCTGGTGGTGATCGTGAGCCACCCGTCTTTGACCTTTGCCCGGTAGCGGGGAACCGCGAAGCGCCGGTAGAGCACGTTGACGGTCGGCAGGTCCAGGAAGTTCCCGCTCGGCGAGTACTCCGTCCTGATCAGCCCGTCGCCGAGCACCTCGAACCGGGCGTCTCCCGCCGTGACGGTGGCGCCATCCGCCGCCACGGCCGCTTCGAAATTGATCGGCGTGCTGAGGTTAACGGGAGAGGTTGGTGAGGTGGCAGACGACGACGGGGCTACTGAAGCCGAAGGTGAGGCCGCTGGGGGTGAGGCCGGTGAGGCCGGTGAGGCCGGTGAGGCCGGGGCGGCCGATCCGGCGTAGGCGATCGGCACGCAGAGGGCGAGCGCGCCGGCCGCGGTGGCGAGGAGACGGTTGACCCTACGGGACCAGATCACGGTTCACTCCGAGGTTCCCGGCAAAGCTGAGTACACGCTGAAAGAAAACCTAGGACTGGGACCGTTAATGTGCCGTAAACGTTGGTTGTTAAACGGAAACAAACCGTTAACACCCTCGTGGACTGCGAGGCGGCCGCGCGTGGACTGGGTACGGAGGGCGCAGGGCGGTTTATTGCCGACGGGACCACTATGCGGTTTGGTACAGAGCGTGGTACAAAATTGTCATGGCGTTGCTTGTTCTTGACCCGATGTCTTCGATGCCGCCTTACGAGCAGGTCAGATCGCAGATCGCCGACGCCATCAGGAGCGGCAGACTGCGGCCGGCGGCCCGGTTGCCTACGGTGCGCCGGCTGGCGGGCGACCTGGGGCTCGCTGTCAACACCGTCGCGCGGGCCTATCGCGAACTCGAGCTAGCCGGCCTAGTGGAGACCCGGGGACGGCAGGGCAGCTTCGTGGCCGGTCCCCCCTCCCAGACACGGGAGCTTGGCCTAGACGCCGCGAGGGCGTACCTGCTGCGGATGCGCGAACTGGGCTTCGACACGGCCGAGGCCCTAGCCATCGTGCGCCACGAGGCGGAAACAGCTGTCGAACCGATGGGGGCTCTGCCACCGTGAGCGCGAATGCCGTCGTCGACACCCTGATCGGGGTCGGCATCGGCTATTTCCTGATGGTCCCCTGCTACCTGTTCTTCGCTTTCCGCGAGAACATGTGGATCCAGCGCGCGTACCGGCTCGCGGGGCAGTCCAACATCGCGCTGCCCACCCATCTTGTCTGGCGGGTCGCACGGTTCCTGCGCGGGGAGTTCCTGTTCTCGATGCCCTTGCTCGGTGCGGCTACCGTGTTCTTCAACGTCGTGGCTCTCGGGGATAACACGCAACAGCAACGTGACTGGACCTTGTGGTTTCCGTGGATCCTCGCTGGTATGCCGCTTTTCTACACCGCTAACCTCTTCGTGGTCACGGCTTGGCCGCGCTGGAAGGCATCCAGCGCTCGCCGCGTCACGCACCTGGGCGGTATTCCTATCCGGGAGGCGTTCACTCCGGCCGAGTTCGCGGTGCTGCTGATCGGCCCGGTCTTCGGCGTGGCCTTCGGAGCCTGGGGACTGTGGCGGGTCGCCGCGCCGGCCGTGTGGTGGGTCGCGTGTCCGGTTGCCTTCGGGGCGGGTGTCGTCGCTTGGTGGTACGCGGCCAGGGGTGTCATGAGTCGACCGTCGAGTGCCAGCGACGAGGTCGAGCTCGGATGGGACGACCTCCTGCGCTTCCGCGCTGTGCGCGAGCTGACGCAGGGCTCGGCTTGGCTGCCGCCCCTGATGCTCGCGCTTGTAGACAGCTTCATGGCAAGGCAGCTCAACAGGGAGCCGGGGTTCCAGTTCTGGCCGTACGTGGTGGTGGGCGTGGCGTTCCTGCTCGTCTACCGCACGTTCCGGCAGGGGCGGCAGCTGTGGCGGCGGGCGTGGCTCGAGCGCGGCGGGTAGCGCTGACCACACACGCGGCGGCGGCGGCGCGTTTATACACCTCATGGGCATTCGGTGTGGTCGGAAGGAGACGCCACGGTTCGTTCCTGATAACTAAGAAGTGCACCACATACGGGCCGGAGCTGGGCTGCGGCGGGTATGGATGTGGCGGATGAGACGACGTAGCAGCCTCCCGAGCGCTGGTCAGGCACTAGCATCTGGGGGTCGGGCGAGCAGAGCGGAGGTGGCGCGTTGACGGAACGGCGCAAGATCAGGGTCGCCGTCGTGTTCGGCGGACGGAGCGCTGAGCACGCGGTGTCATGTGCCAGCGCCGGCCTTGTGCTCGGGGCGATCGACGGCGAGCGCTACGAGGTAGTGCCGATCGGGATCGCCCGCGACGGCCGCTGGGTGCTGACCTCGGGTG
Source organism: Trebonia sp. (assembly GCA_035571275.1). Lineage (GTDB taxonomy): Bacteria > Actinomycetota > Actinomycetes > Streptosporangiales > Streptosporangiaceae > Trebonia. The sequence goes on along the minus strand of DATMKQ010000291.1, from coordinate 1,513 downwards.
ACCCGGCGCGGCTCGCGATCGGTCCCGGCGGGCTGCCATCCGTCGACGCGGTCGCCACCCCCGGGGTGTCCGTGACACCGCGCACCGGGCCAGGCACGGGAGCGCTCGTGATCAGCGGGCCGACCGAGATCCCCGCCGACCTTGGCGACGTCGATGTGGTGCTGCCGCTGCTACACGGCAACTACGGCGAAGACGGCACCATCCAGGGACTGCTCGAGATGACCGGCATCCGGTACGTCGGAGCGGGAGTCCTGGCCAGCGCCGCGGGCATGGACAAGGAGTACATGAAGGTCCTGTTCGCCGCCCGCGGCCTGCCGATCGGCAGGTACGTCGTGGTCCGCGACAGGGACTGGGGGCCGTCCGCGCCCGCGGCGGAACGCAAGCGTGTGCTCGACGAGGTGGCGGAGCTCGACTGGCCGGTGTTCGTCAAGCCCGCGCGTGGCGGGTCGAGCATCGGGACCTCGCGGGTGACGGACGCGTCCGATCTTGAGGCGGCGATCGAGGAGGCCCGCAAGTACGACCGCAAAGTCCTCGTGGAGGCGGCCATCGAAGGCGCCGAGATCGAATGCGCCGTACTCGAGGGCATCGACGGCGGGCCGCCGGAGGCGAGCGTGCCTGGGCAGGTGGTGGTGGACCCGCATTCGGCGTTCTACGACTTCGAAGCCAAGTACCTGGGCCCAGAGACCGACATGATCATCCCCGCGCCCCTGCCGACGCATGCCGCCGAGCTGATCCGGCAGCTCGCGTGCGCGGCATTCGACGCCATCTCCTGCGAGGGGGTGGCCCGGGTGGACTTCTTCTACACCCCGGCCGGGGAGATCGTGGTCAACGAGATCAACACGATGCCAGGGATGACGCCCGCGTCCGGCTTCCCCAAGATGTGGGCCGCCACCGGGCTGCCGCTGCCGGCCCTGGTCGATCGCATCATCCAGACGGCGCTGGCCAAGCGGGAAGGGCCGCGGTAACCGGCGCTCACCGGTCGTCGCGGCGAAGTGCTGCGTCCAGGTGGCCCAGTGCATGCTGGCAATGCCAAGGCCGTCGTCCGCGCATGCGAGTTCGCAGGTCCCTGGCCGCACGACAGGCTTGCGGTCCAGCGCGACGTACCGCGGGGACGCCTGCCTTGCCGCGGCGGCAGTGTTGCCGGCTGTGACCACTGACGGGCGGCGGCACTGGGAAAGCCGTACCCCGTGCCGCCGCCCGTCGGTGCCGCCCGTCGGTGGCCCCCGTCGGTGCCGCGACGCTCGTAGTGCTCGCGCTACTTCTTCTTGGCCCTCGCCGTGGCCTTTGGGGCCGCCTTGGTGGCAGTCTGCTTGTCACCGTTGACGAGTGCCTTGAAGTCGGCGCCGGCCCGGAACTTGGGCACCGAGGACGCGGCTACGTGGATCGGGTCTCCGGTGGCGGGGTTGCGAGCCGTCCGAGCCGGGCGCTCGCTCTTCTCGAAAACGCCGAATCCGGTGATCGCGACCTTGTCGCCGCTGGCCACGGCCGACTGGATGGTCTCGAGGACCGCGTT
>DATMKQ010000290.1:0-15185 GCA_035571275.1 Trebonia sp. | reverse complement strand
CCCTCCCCGCCCGGCCCGCGCCCCCCACCTTCCCCCGGTTCCGCCCCCGTAGACGTGGCGCCCCTGCGGGTACCAAGCTAATGTCAGCAGCCTCAGCGGCGAGGGGAGCGGGTCATGGCGGAGAAGAGCTACACGTCGGCGGTTTCTGACGCGCCGCTGCTCGGCGACACGATCGGCGAAAACCTCGACCGCACGGTGGCCAGGTACGCCGATCGCCTGGCGCTTTCCGATATGCCCGCCGGGCGCCGCCTGACCTACGCCGAACTGGCCGCCGAGGTCGACGCGCTCGCCCTCGGCCTGCTCGCGGCGGGGATCGCCAAGGGCGACCGGGTTGGCATCTGGGCGCCGAACTGCGCGGAATGGGTCCTCACCCAGTACGCCACCGCCAAGCTAGGCGCGATCCTCGTCAACATCAACCCGGCGTACCGCACCAGCGAGCTCGAGTTCGTGCTGAACCAGTCGGGCGCCAGCCTGCTGATCGCCGCGCAGCGGCTGAAGACCTCCGACTACGCCGCGATGATCGCCGAAGTCCGGCCGCTCTGCCCGCGCCTGGCCCAGGTCGTCCTGCTGGGCACCGACGCGTGGGACGCGCTGCTTGACACCGGTCGGCGCGCCGACGGCGCCGCGCTCGACGCGATCGAGCTCAGCGCCGATGACCCGATCAACATCCAGTACACCTCGGGAACCACGGGCTTCCCCAAGGGCGCCACGCTCTCCCATCACAACATCCTCAACAACGGGTACTTCGTCGGCGAGCTGTGCAACTACACGCACGAGGACAAGATCTGCATCCCGGTGCCGTTCTACCACTGCTTCGGCATGGTGATGGGCAACCTGGCGGCGACCAGCCATGGCGCGGCCATCGTGATCCCCGCGCCGGCGTTCGACCCGGTGGCCACGCTGGCGGCGGTGCGGGCGGAACGGTGCACGTCCCTGTACGGGGTGCCGACGATGTTCATCGCCGAACTAGCGGTGCCCGAGTTCGACAGCTTCGACCTGTCCAGCCTGCGCACCGGCATCATGGCCGGCTCGCCCTGCCCCGTCGAGGTGATGAAGCAGGTCATCGACCGGATGGGGATGACCGAGGTGTCGATCTGCTACGGCATGACGGAGACCTCACCGGTGTCCACCCAGACCCGGATCGACGACTCGATCGAGCGCCGCGTGGCGACCGTCGGACGCGTCGGCCCGCACATCGAGGTCAAGGTGATCGACCCGGCGACCGGCCTGACCGTGCCGCGCGGCGCCGCGGGCGAACTGTGCACCCGCGGCTATTCGGTGATGCTCGGGTACTGGGAGCAGCCCGACAAGACCGCCGAGGCCGTCGACGCCGGCCGCTGGATGCACACCGGCGACCTGGCGGTGATGGACGACGACGGCTACCTGTCGATCACCGGCCGGATCAAGGACATGGTGATTCGCGGGGGCGAGAACATCTACCCGCGCGAGGTCGAAGAGTTCCTGTACACCCATCCCGACGTCCTCGACGCCCAGGTGATCGGCGTGCCGGACGCCAAGTACGGCGAGGAACTGATGGCCTGGGTCCGGATGCGGCCCGGCGTCGCGCCGCTCACCGCCGACGCGCTGCGGGAGTTCTGTCAGGGCAAGCTCGCGCATTACAAGATCCCCCGGTACGTGCATATCACCGACGAGTTCCCGATGACCGTCACGGGCAAGGTCCGCAAGGTAGAGATGCGCGAGAAATCGGCGGAGATCCTGGGTCTAACCCTCTGAGCCTCCCTGGGCCTATCGCGTAAGCAAGCGATTTGCGGCTATTGCCCCCTTTTGCGCGACTGGAGTTGCCGACAAATCGCGGGGCGGGCGATTATGACGGGGCTGGTGATAGGGAATTTACTGCCGTCACCTGCATTGTTGGCTGTTCGGCCGCGACTTACGATTCGGGCACATTCTCCAAGGAGGAGGGACGCATGTTCGCAACGAAGCGAGTCCGGATCGTGGCCGCCGCGCTTACGATGGCGCTGATCTCAGGGGGCATCGCCGCCGCGATGACCACCAGCGCGTCGGCCAGCGCGAAGCCGGCCCATTCGGCGACGCACAAGCCCGACCATCATCCCAAGCTCAGCCTGAACCGCTTCGACCTGAACGGCTACGTGATCAACGCTGACTACACTCTCGGCCGGAACACGGGCAACACGTTCCAGCAGACCTACACCGCCACCATGGTCCAGGGGGTCCCGGTAGCCGGCCCGAATGTCGGCGTCACGTTCCCGCCCGAGGACTATGTCGCCCTCCCGATCGGCAACCACGAGCTCTACATCACCTGGCTCGACCCCAGCACCTACGCGATCGTCGACGTCTTCGTGATGAACTTCAGAACGGACACCGTCTATGACTACGCCCCGGGCAGCGCCAGCCCGGAAAGCGCAGGAACGATAACGGTCGTCAAGTACGGCCACGACCGCCTCCCGTAACGACAACAGCCGTTAATTCGAAGAACGTGGATCGGTTTCCATGCCGGAGCATGGAAACCGATCCACGTTCTACCCCGCTAGGTTCCTGCGCGGGGTCCAGCTGTTGTTCGCCGGAGCGGACTCGGCGGCCGTCAGGCGTCGCGCGAGCACGTCGAAGTACGGCTGGCTTTCCCACGTCTCGCGGTTGCCGATGATGTACAGCCGGCGGCGGGCCCGGCCGATCGCCGAGTTCAGCAGGTTAGGCGTCTGGCTCGCGAAGGCGCGCGCGTCGGGCCGACCAGGGTCGCCGCCGAGCATGAGCACGACCACGTCCCCCGCCCGCACCGTGTGCACGGTGCCGACCCTGGTCCGCAGCTCCTCGGCGCTCACCTCGCCGAACACCCCGCAGTACACCCGGGCGGCCGCGGCGGCGACCGCGCGGAACGGGCTTATCACGCGGACCTCCGCGGCGGGCACGCCCGCCGCGCGCAGCGAGGTGAGCAGCGAGAGCAGGGCTTCTCCTTCGGCGGGAATCCAGTGCCCCGCGACCCGGTGGCCGTGCGCCCCGGTCGCCGCGCCGGGCCGCACGTCGTACCAGCCGTCCGCGCCGGGGAAGGTTTCCCTGACCGGGGCACCGCAGACGAGCAGCCCGTCGTAGGCGATGTCGTTGCACGCCTCGAGGATGGGGCGGTCGCTGCGGCGCTGCACCCGCAGCGGTGTGCCGACCCAGAGTCGTCCGGAACCGTCAGGCGCCTCCACAGGCAGCCAGGTGCCGTGCCGGGCGAGCCGGTCCGCCACCCGCTGCGCGCAGCTGCGGGCCGGCGCCCACTCTTCGTCGACTTCAAGAGCCTTGAGCACCGCCTGCTGCCCGCACCATGGCAGCGGGCTCTCGGCCGGCGCCTGCAGCGGGTCGCCGGCGAGCACCGCGCGGTCCGCTCGCCACAGCGCGCCGAGCACCTGCTGTGGCGGGACCTGTCCGGCCCGCTGCGCCAGCAGCCAGCCGAGCGACCCCTGGCCAAGGTCGTCAAGCAGCGAGCCGACAGCCGCGAACGTGGTCGAAACGACCGGCACGACGAGGAAGAAGGACTGCCACGCGGCCAGCGCGACCTCGCGCGCAGGCCGTCCGCCACCGGACAGTATCTGCATCAGCGCGGCGAGGTTCCGCCCGATCGTTTTCGCTTGCGCGGTGATCAGCGCCCTATGCAGCGCGAGCGCGGCGAGGAACAGTTCGGTGCGCGCGGCGGTGAACTCCTCATCCGCCCACGCGGCGGACTTCTCCCGCCGCTCGATGAGCGCCGCGTCTTCGGTTTCCTCCTGGGACGGCCCGTCAGGAACGTGGCTTCCCCAGCGCCGCCGCACCTGCGCCACCCGTTCCTGCAGCTCCGCCATCTGCGCGGTAAGCGTCCCCACCTCTTCCTCGGCCGCGGCGGCCGCCCGCCTGGCGCGGGCCAGGTCGGCCCGCAGCGCCTGGGCTTGCGTCAGCGCGGAGTCGCGCGCCAGCACCGCCTCGTCGTGGGCGGCGCTCAGCTTCTCCCGTGCGGCGTGCCACTCGCGGCCCGCGCGCAGCCCGGCGCGCAGGCCTGGACGGTCGGCGCGGTGGGCCTCTAGGTCCGCGAACGCCGCCCGGCGCCGCTCCTCGGCCGCCGCCAGATCCTCGCTGACCGTGGCTTCGCGCCTGGCGAGTTCCGCGTACCTGTCCTGCGCCGCCTCGACCGAGAAGTATGCCCCCTCAAGCGCGTCCTCCAGAGCGGAGAACCTGGCTATCGAGGCAGACGCCACGGTCCGTTCAGAGGACAATGTGTTGACCTTGGCCATCGCCTCGCGGAAGCTGGTGACGGCGGCCGGCCAGTCCGAGGCCGTCTCCGCTAGCCGGCTCAAAACGGCGGGCATGGGCTCGCCGACCCGGAAGAGCGCGTCGGTGCCGCGCACGGTGCCCTGCCAGAAGCGCTCGACGAAACCGCGGCGCTCGGCGCGGTCGCCAAGCGGCGCGGCGATCAGCCCCCAGGCGTCCGCCCCGCAGGCCAGCCGTGCGGTCGAGGCGAAGTAGTCGAGGTGACCGGCCCGGTCGGCCCAGCGCGAGCCGATGCCGCCGATGTCGGCATGCTCGGCGCTGGCCAGCAGGATCTCGAAACCGGTCAGCGCGGGGACCGGGGCGGTGACCGTGTGGGTCGCCGGACCGGCACGCCACGTGTGCGATTCGGCGAAGGCGTCGCGCGGCGCCGGCAGTTCCGCGAGGCGGCGGGCCCGCTCGACAACGATCGCCGCGATGAGGTCGCTGAACATCGCGGCGGTGCCGGTCGCCGGCGGCGCGTGCACGGCGAACAGGCCCGGGCCAGGTCCCAGCCGCGCCATGATCTCGTTGACCGCGAATTGCTGGCTGCGTACCAGCGCGTGGCCGGCGTCGGTCACCCACCGGCCAAGCGGGATCCGCTCAGGCGCGCAGCCGTCTCTGACGACGAGCGGGTCGTCGCGGACGTCGACCCGCAGGCCCCAGTCGATGTCCTCGCTGCCTGCCAGGAAATCGGCGAGCGCGGGTCCGGCGCCGCCCGGGCCGACAGCGTCACCGGCGTCGCCAGCGTCCTGTAGGCCGCTCGCGTGCGCGGACAGCGCGCTGGCCACGCGGGCGAGGTCGGCGGCGAACCAGCTGCTGAGCACGCGGGTCGCCGGATCTCCGTCTTCGCCTGTCGCCTCAGTCGGCACCTGGTAGCTGCGCACCCGCAGGCCCTCTGGTGCGAGCAGCGTTGCGACGCCGAGGTGCTCGGCCAGCGCGGCGGTGAAACGCCGCAGGCCGGCGCTGGTCAGCGGGCGGCCGGGCGGACCGCCGTCGAGATCGTCGAGCCCGTCCTGCTTCGGTCCGGTCAGCCCGGTGCTAGCGTCTGGTCCACTCGCTGCCGTGCCGGGCGGCGAGGCTGTCAGCCAGGCGGCTGGGTCGCCGCCATCGGCCACGGCGCGGCCGAGTGCCCACGCACACTCGGAGACGGCCGACCGGCCGATGAGCGCGCCGTGCGCGTCGACCGTGCAGGCGAACAGCGCCGACTGTTCCCGGAGCGAGGACGCGTCGCCGCCGCCGCCCGCCTCTCCGTCGGCGTCGTCACCGCCGTACAGGCCGACGAGGGCGGCGCGGACCGTGGCGAGCTCGAACAGCCCTCCGAATACCTGATGCCGCCACACCAGGCCGGCCGAGGGCTGTCGTCCGGCGAACCGGGAGCCTTCCTCCCACGGCAGCGGATCCTCGCCGCGGACGTCGGTAATGTTCTCGCGAAAGTCGGGCGTGGGCAGCGGTCGGGGGTTGAACGTCTCCACCGCCTGCCAGAACCGCACGATGCGCGCTGTGTCTATTAACACACCCTCACCCCCCGGCTATCGCGACCCAATCGATGCCGTGTTGTCTAAGACTACGATGAGTTATTGATCGATGCGCGAGAGTTACCCGATCTTTCCCCGGCCGCTTTCTTTCAGCCGCCAGGCGCCGAAGAGAAATGGCTGTTCAGAAAGGGTCCGGCCGGGACAGGGAAGTGGTCGCGCACGACACGCTCAATTCGTTGTGCTTCGTGCCAGTGGTCCACGTTTCGTAGCGCTTCGTGACGATGGTCCCTTGATCCCGGCTCCTCCGCAACCGCCGGAAAAATTCGCGGGGAATGTCGGACCCCACCGCGATAATGGGGTCGTGGCGGGTGGAGTGGCGGGTGGAAACGGGCGGAGCGCGCGAGTAGACCGGACCGTACGGGTCAGACTGCTCGGTCAGTTCGCCATCGCATCTGGTGACCAGGTGGCCGGCCCTTGGCCACGACCGACCGCCAAACGGCTCTGTGAGCTCGTCCTCGTCAGTCCTGGCCGACGGGTCAGCCGCGATGTCGCGTGCGAGGAACTGTTCCCGCGCCTTGACCCGCGGACGGCGGCCCGTTCGCTGTCCAAGGCGCTGTCCATGGCGCGCGTCGCGCTCGCCGGCCTCGGCGAGCCGGGCGCCTCGCTGCTGGCGGCCGACCTCGGTTTCATCTGGGTGCCGATGGACCTCGACGTCGACGCCGACAGGCATGAGGGGGCGCTTGCCGCCGGGCTGGCGGCGGAGCCGGGGCAGGATCGCGACGACCGGCTTGGCGCCGCTCTGGCGCAGGGCGCTGAGCTGCTCGAAGACGAGCCTTACGCCGATTGGGCGGCGCGCCCGAGGGAGCGGCTACAGGCGCTGCGCCAGCAGGCCCGGCTGGCCCTGGCCAGGGACAGGACGAAGGGGCATGGCCGGTCAGGCGACGATGACGTGACGGCGGCCTGGCAGTCCTGCCTGGAGCACGACGCCGCGTGTGAAGAGGCCGCGGGCGCGCTGATCCGCGGCTATGTCGCCCGGGGGCGTCCCGAGCTCGCCGCTCGCGTTTTCGAGCGCTGCCGCGCCGCGCTGGAAGACCTCGGGCTGCGGATCTCCCCGTCGCTTGAAAAGCTCTACGCCGCCGCGACTCCCGAGCCGGTCGCCGTGCCGCCGGTGCCGGCGCTCGGGGCGCCACCCGCGGCGCCCGGGGCTCCTGGGGCTCCGCCCGCGCTTCCGCGAGAGGAGCGTCGGCCGGTGAGCGTGCTGTTCGCCGAGGTGGCCGCTCCCGCCGGGCTCGCGGGCGCGCTCGGCCTTGAGACGCTGCGTGAGATCGTCGGCGGATCGCTGGCGGCGGTGATAGCCGAGGTGGAGGTGCTGGGCGGCACAGTGATATCGGTGTCCGGCCGGGGTCTGCAGGCGATGTTCGGCGCACCGGAGGCGCATGAAGATGACCCGGAACGCGCGGTCCGTGCGGCGTACCGCGCTCTTGCCGCGACCGCTGCCGCCGCCGACGGCGGGACGGCGCTGCGGATCGGCGTGGAAACCGGTCCGGCGGTGGTGGGCCTCATCGGTGGCGGCGGCAAGGTCGAGTACGGCGCGTTGGGTGACGTGGTGGGCGTGGCGGCGACGCTGCAGTCGTCGGCGAGGCCGGGATCGGTCCTCGTGGGGCCCGCGACGCGGGCCGTCGTCGGGCACCTGTTCACCTGGGGCGCGGGGGAGGAGGTGGCGCTCGGCGGGACCGCGCGGCCGCTGGTCGCGAGCTACCTGGAGGCACCGCGCGCCCGCCCGGGGGAACGCCGGCCCAGGCTGTTGGGCGGGACCGCCCCGCTGACCGGCCGCGCCGCTGAGCTGCAGGGCCTGGACAACGCGCTGCGGGCGGCGGTGGCGGGCCGCGGCTCGGTCGTCGTCTTGACCGGCGAGGCCGGGCTGGGCAAGACCCGCCTGGTGCAAGAGTGCCGCAAACGCTTCATCGCCTGGGTCGGCGCAGGAAGCGGGCGCTTGCCCCTGTGGCTGGAAGGTCGCTGCGCCTCCTACACCTCGGACATCCCGTACAGCCTGTACCGCCAGCTGGTGGCCAGCTGGATCGGGGTGGCATGGGACCAGCCGGAAGCCCGGTTGCGTTCGGCCTTGGAGACCGCGCTGGCGCAGCTGCTCGGAAACGCGAACCTGCTGCCGCCGCTGGCGCGCATGATGGGCCTGTCGCGCCCGCACCCAGGCGCCACGGCGGTGCCGAGCACGGCGGTGCCGAGCACGGCGGCGCGCGGCCGGATGAGCCCGGAGGAGGTGCAGCGCGCTACGTTCGCGGCGGTGCGCTCGGTGGTGACCCGGCTGGCGGCCGTGGGCCCGACCGTGCTCGTCCTGGAGGATCTGCACTGGGCCGACCCGACGTCGCTGCGCCTCACGCGCGACCTGGCGGAACTGGCCGCGGGCCGGCCCCTTCTGATACTGGCGACCGCGCGGCCGGACGCGAGTCGGGAGGTCGCCAGCCTCGCCGACGACCCCGCGGCCCGCCATGTCCGGTTGCGCCCGCTCGGCACTGGCGCCGCCGAGGCGCTCACCAGTTCGCTCATCGGCGAGTCCGCCGGCCCCGAGGTGCTCGCCGCGGTGCTCGCGAGCGCCGAGGGTAACCCGCTGTTCCTGGAGGAGCGCCTGTCGTCGCTCCTTGAGACCAGGGCCCTGGTCCGCGACCGCGGGACGTGGCGGCTGCGGATGACAGGCACTCCGCTGTTGCCGGAGGTGCTCGAACGTCTCGTACGGGCCAGGGTCGACCGGCTCAGCGCCGCCGCCCAGGAGGCGATCCGCGCCGCCGCGGTGCTAGGCGCCGAGTTCACCGCCGCGTCGCTCGCCGCGGTGCTCGGCACCGAGCCGGGTGCGCTCACCCCGGTCCTCGATGAGCTGTACGCCAGCGACCTGGTGCACAGGGAACCGCCGGCGGGTCCGCCCCGGACGTTCCGATTCCGGCACGCGCTGATCCAGGAGGCCACTTACCTTGGTCTCCTGCGCGCGGAGCGCCGTGACCTGCACGCCCGGGCGGCGGCCGCCGTCGAAGCGGCGTCCAGCGATCGGCTGCCTGAGGTCGCCGCCATGGTGGGCCGGCACTACGCGGCCGCCGAGGACGCGGGACAAGCTGTCCGCTGGCTCGAGATGGCCGGTGACCACGCGACGGACGCGTTCGCCAACGACGAGGCCATCTCGTCCTTCCGCGCCGCGACGGCGGTGACGAGGGAAGCGAACGCGAGCATGGCGGCCGACGCGGTGCGGTTGCACGCCAAGCTGGCCAACGTGCTGTGGCGCAAAGCCAGGCACGACGAGGCACGAGACGCCTTTCAGGAGGCGCTGCGGCTGGCCGGCTCGGTGGACGCGCTGCAGCGAGCCCACCTGTACACCCGGCTCGGGCGGCTTGAGCTGACCGAACTGCGCTACGAAGCGGCCTCGGCCGCCTTCGACGCCGCGGAGGCGCTGCTCGGCGAGGATCCAGGTGGCCAGGACGACGCCACGGCCGACCAGTGGCTGGAGATCATGGTGGACGGCCGGGCCGACGTGCACGTGACACGCTTCGAGGCCGATGAGGCGCTCGCGATCCTCGAGGCGGCCAGGCCGGTTCTCGAGGCGCGCGGCACGCCGGCCAGGCGGACGGTCTTCGAGCGGCTGTTCACCATGCAGCGGCTGCTCAGGAACCGGTTCCGCGTCGACGACGCCGACATCGCCGCGCTGCACAGGAGCGTCGAGGCCGCCGAGCACACCGGGGAGGACAAGGACCTGGGCTATGCCACCGACTTCCTCGGCTGGGCCTACTGGCTACGCGGCGACTTCGCACAGGCGTCGGAGAACCTGGAGAAGGCGCACGCCATGGCCCAGCGCATCGGAGAGACCCACCTGCAGGTCATCAGCCTGCTCGCGCTCACTCTGACGGCGGTGCGCAGGCACGACACGGAGGCGGTACGTACGCTCGCCCCCCAGGCCTTCAAGGCGCTGGCGGAGGACGATGGCCGGGTCGCCATGGCCATGGCCTGTCAGGCCTGGCTCGCCTGGCAGGACGAACGCCCGGACCAGGTCCTCGAGCTAGCTGAACGGATCGCGGAAGTCAAGCCGACGCTGATTGGCCACGGTGCGCGCTATCAGTGGGTGCACCTGTTCCCAGTGATCGCGGTGCGACTAGCCTCGGGCGGGGTCGATGAAGCCGTCGCCGCCGCGCGGCAGATTCTCGACCCCGCGCAGCAGCAACTGCCCGACGATGTCACCGCGACCCTGGAGTCCGCGTGCGCGGCGTGGGACCGCGGCGAGCCGGCTGCCGCGAGCGAGCAGCTAGCGACCGCGCTCACACTGGCGCACGACCAGCACTTCTTCTGACCCTGTCCGCCTAGGCCAGGCCCAGGACGGCCGGGTTGGTCGCGAGCGCCCGGAAGTGCTTATCCGGGTCGTCGGTCAGCCTGCGCTCACGCAGGTCCAGCAGCCCCGAGGTGCTGGACAGCGAAGCGGCCACCACCCCGTCCGGCCGGCTGAAGTCCTGCAGGATCCTGAACGTCTTCCCGCCCTCGAAGACGAACGCGCACGACACATCCACCTCGTCGCCGCCGCGCAATTCGCGCATGTACCGCACGAACACGTCAAGCACGACCGGCCCGAACCCGGTCGCGATCAGCGCGTCCTGGGTGATCCCCGCCGCCGCCAGGAACTCCCACCGTGTGTGCTCCGCGTAGTGCAGGTACTCGGCCCAGTTCAGATGCCCCTGGGTGTCAAGCTCGTACCCACGCACCCTTATTCGAACACTGAACGCCTCACTCATCGCCCTCGAGCATATCCGCCCCCACCGCCCCGCAGCTGTCCAGTCCTTATCCCGAACGATCGGGGCTGCCTCCCCAACCGCCCCCTACTCCTCCCCGCCCGCAGACCGCCGAATCCGCTCCACGATCCGCCCAGCCTCATCCTCGGTGATCGGGTAGAGCTCGTTGTCACGGTTTCCCCGCTCGTAGGAATAGAGCATCGACGTGTGTCCCCACCTGAGATTGCGACCGAAAGCCTCGTCACGCTGGCCCCCGTCATGTTCGATACGGCGCAGTACGCCAGAGGGCTCGTCGCGACTGCTGTAGTCGTCGACGATCGCGTAATACGTAACCTGGTCAGCCATCACGCCTCCTCACTGAATAGTCTTCGATTCGAGTAGCTTCCGGCGGAATAGGAATCTTGGCGGAAACCGCACTCTGGAACGCTTCAAGTTCGGCCCGCTCCTCGTCGGGCGCCGCGCTGCCGCGCAGGCGCTCGTAGGCACGGTGCGTTAGCTCCTTAGCGTCGGAGCTGGCTTGCGTGTGGAACTGTACTTCGAAGAGCAGCCCCGATTGCGGCTCTCGCCAGCGACTGTTGATTCCCTTGTACTGATCCTCTTGCCAAGAGTTCTGTCGGTCATACCGTTCGAACCCGGCCGCCTCGAGGCGTGCGCAATCCGCGTACACGCCTTCGGTATAACGTTCTTCCGAGTACACGAACGTGGACCGGATCGCGTCCTTGATATTATCTAGTGACTCTTCGACGGTGCGGCCCTTATATTCAATATCGCCCGCGACTTTCTCCTTGAGCCGGTCGGGCTTCTTGAGGAGGTTCTCTGTGCCCGTGAGGTGACGCTCTGGGTCTTCCGATTCAAGGCGACGCAGGGATGGCAAGATAGCCTCCTCGCCTGTCTCGCAGATTCGTTCCAAACGTATGTCTACCTGGGCGTTCTGTTTAGGATTCAGCTCCAGGACGCCGTCGCCGTGCCACGAGCCATCGGCATGGACAGCCGGCTCGGTCCGTTCGGGATGGGGATATCTGTTTATGTGATCTTCCCAGCTTGCCCTGAACTCGGGTAGCGCCTCAGCCCAGGCTTGGCGGGCGGTGTGGCACTCTACGACGGTGCGATACCTGAGGTGTTCGGCCTCCCGATCTGCGGGCGAGTCGGAGAGGTCGGCAACCGCCAGTTCGCGGGCGGCGCCGGGCGCGGTTTCAGCAGCACGTCCAGCGAGCGGGGAGTCGGGTTCGACGGTCGGTGCGTCGTCCTCATCCGGGCGGTCGATTCCCACCGTCCACCACCCATTGCAGCGAATGAGTCACGCTATGCAGCCTAACCGATATGTCGGCCATGCCCGCTAGACCCGTTGTGACTATTTCCTCACCTAACGCGAAAAGGCCGTCTCCCGCGAATCACAATCCCCTCTGGTCGAGAATCGCCATCAGATTGCGCTTGCGTTTCTGGCCCATGCGCAGCACCACCATGTACTGGCGGAACTTATCCATGGTTCCCAGCGCTTCATGACACGCGCGCGCGGCGAGCAGATGCGTGGCGATCTCGCGGTAGACGGCGTCGCCGGTTTTCTGTGTCAGTCCCTTGATCAGCTTGAGGTAAACGGCAAGCGCGTCGGCGGGCCGAGAGTCGGCGGACGCGTTGGCGAGCCGGACCCACTGCGGCTCGCTAGCGATGTCCCGCGCGGCGATCCAGGCCGCGTCCTGATCTCCTTCGTCGATCAGCGCGTCGATCAGAACAGGGCAGGCCCACGGGAACCACAGCGTCTTCCCTCGCACAGCCGCCGCGTCCTTCCGCAGCAGCTCGAGCGCAGCATCTCGCTCGGCGTCCCACGACCCACGGTTCGTCGCGGCTGAGCGCAGCGCCCTGAAGTTGGCCAGCGAGCGATCGCCGCAGAAAAGCGTTCGGCGCAGTGACACTACGTCCTCCCCGCGCCCGGCGGAGGCATACCTGTCCACCAGGTAATCGACGAGCCCGGTGCTCAGACGCGGATCGCCAGTGACGCCCCGTTCGGCCCAGTCGAGCGCCTCGTCGGCCCGGCCCGCCTTGTCCAGAGCTTGCGCGATGCGCAGGTGCTGATAGCCGAACTGGTCAAGGTGCCTCGCGCAGAGCGCGACGAGAGCGTCGACGTCACCCTCGGCTTCGATGACGGATTCCAGCACCTGCCGGACATGACTGTCATCGGGGCCGGCCTCATACGCGGCGGCGACCCGCTCGCGCAGCGCGGTCCGGCCCACGTCGCCAAGCAGTTCGGCGTAGTCCGTGAGCGCGGGCGTGAGCGCGAACTGGTCCGTCAGGCACAGGTCGGCGAGGTACTCGGCCAGCTGAACCGGATCGGACCGCGCCTCCTGGCAGGCGAGAAGGTGAACGTCCAGCAGCCCGTACCCGGCGTTGCCGACATCGCCAGATGAGTCGTCGATCGTCGCGAAGGACTGCCTCAGCCACCCGATCGCGTCTCTTGCGACCTCAACAGCGGCCGCCGCGGCACCCGCGTCGATCAGGTCCTCGATCGCCTCAGCGGCCCGATCAACGTCGCCGGCGTAAGCACTGGCTTCGTCGTAGTCGACGTAATCGGTGACCCAGATGAGTCTGCGCACCACGTCACGGACCGCTGCGACATCCGCCTGCCGTGCCGCCGCGCGGAGTTCGAAACGCTCCCACAACTGTGGCTCGTCGACCAGCAATTCAAACAGTTCGGTGAGCAACTCATCCCTGCTCAGTGAGCTGAGCCAGGAGATAAATGATCCCGGTTCGGGCTCCGGCGCGGGCGAAACCCGCGAGTGAACCGCCGGCGAGCCACTCCGCAACGCCACCAGTCCGGTCGCGACACAGTGCTTGCAGAAATTGCCCTCGGCCCCGAACGGACACGAGCAGTCTCCCCGCAGCCCCTCGGCGCGCTCGTCGTCGAACTTGAGCCGGACTCGGTACACGTCAGTGCCGTACACGCTCGCCGTCACCCAGGTGCCCGCGATCTCCAGCTCCTCGACCCGGTCAACGTAACCAACGCCCCGTGCATACGACGCCGGACCAGCGGCGCGTCGAAGGTCGTCTTCGGCAAACGGGAGGATCTCGCCCATATCGGCAATTGAACACCCAGCCGTGGACCGAGGGTCAGTCGTCGGCCAGGTCCAGCTGATACCAGGTGCCTGGCTTACCGCCAATGTGGGCCGGATCGGCCGGGCCAACCTGGACGAACCCAGCCTTGGTCAGCACCTTCTGGGAAGCGACATTCTGGTGGGTGGTGGCCGCCCTGAGCGTGCGCAGCCCGTGCCGGACCGCCGCCACCTGGCACAGTTCCCGGACGGTCGCGGTCGCCACGCCGCGGCCGGTGACGTGTTCCGCGACCCGGTACCCGAGTTCCGCGGTGCCGTCTTTGATGTCGACGAGGTTGAACCGGCCCATGATCGAACCGTCCTCGGCCACGAGCACGTAAAAGGCGCAGATGCCGGCCTCCTGCTCGGCGAGCAGGTCGTTGTGCCGGTCGGTGAACCGCTCGAAGAAGTCGTCCCCGCGGTCGGAGATTGAGGCAGCGAAGTAGGCGCGGTTCGCTAGCTCGAAGGCCAGGATCGCGGGCGCATGACCAGCGTTCAATCGCTGCAACTCGGGCACCGCCCAACTCTACAAGCTCTTCGGCACCAGGGTCCTCCCGGTGGAGGAGCAAGCCGGCCCGCATAAGCCGTCCCGCATGAACCGTTTTGTCAGTGGTCGATGTGACACTGCGAGCATGGACGATTACTTCGATGAAGAAATCCCGCCTGGGCTGCCGCTGACCGCTAGCGAGTTGACTCGGGCCCGCTTTGAAGAGCCCCGCGTGTTGGGCACACTGCCGTTCGGCCGCGATGACCAGATCAATCGTAGCCTCTGGGTGATCTACATGGGCGTTTGGGGCATCTGGACACACGCGGTCCTGCCCGTTGACAACAGGCTTGACATGGGCGACGCCGAAAACATCGCAGGTTTGTGTGACTTGGTAGCGGGCCTCATCGGCCCCTCACTATGCCACGAAGATGAGGAAGCCCTGGTTGTGCTGCGCCGTCCGGCTTCGCCGGAACCTAGCCCGGCGGACGAGCACATATTCCGCCTTATTCGCGAGGCCGCCGCGAGCCGCGAAACGGCGCCATGGTCTTTCTTCGTAACAGGCCCGGACGGCGCCCGCGAGCTGCACGCACCGGAGTTTGGCGCAGAACTGTCCGCGCAGGCAGAAGGCACGTGCCCGGCCAGGGGAAGGTTAGCTGAATGTAGCGGATGGGTCAGCTTTTTACACTGCTGACTTGTACTGATTAGTGCTAGAATTCGATGTAGCAAGAACATGATATTTCTCATCTGAACGAGTGGTGGTGTCATGTCGCAGCCGCCGATTCCCGAGCCCGGGCAAGGCGAAGAGCCGGTCCAGGGCTCGCGGCTGCCCGCAGGCCCCGACGGCACCACCAACGCACCCGCCCCAACGCCGACCGCCGCACCAGCACCAGCACCGGCCGCTACCCCCGCCGTTG
The DNA here is from genome assembly GCA_035571275.1 of Trebonia sp. Classification (GTDB taxonomy): domain Bacteria; phylum Actinomycetota; class Actinomycetes; order Streptosporangiales; family Streptosporangiaceae; genus Trebonia. Next base: position 206 of record DATMKQ010000290.1, on the reverse strand, counting down.
GCGCTGCCGGGCAGGATGCGGGCGGGTCGCTGCGGCTGGAGGACTTCATTCAGGGCGGTGCGGGCGATGCCTGCCTGCCCGGCCCGGGGCTGGCCGTCGTGCTGGACCGGCTGTGCGGCCCGGATCAGCGCTGCCCGGGCGCGGCCGATGATGAGCTGATCGGCTTGCTGGGCCGGTGGGCGGCGCTGGAAGCCTGGGCGGCGGCG
>DATMKQ010000289.1:0-38503 GCA_035571275.1 Trebonia sp. | reverse complement strand
CCGCTCACCCGTCCAGCATCGCCGGCAACAGATGCGCGGACGAGCTCGGTCACTGTCATTTCAGGGATATCTCCATCCCCGCCCTCGGGGAGTCAGTGGTTACTGAGGGGCGGGTGCCTCACGACAGCTTGGCAGAGAGGGTGTAGAGCGTCAGTGAACTGCCGGGTTGCGTCCCGGGCGGTAACCAGCTTGTCGATAACGAACCCAAGGCCAACTGCGCCAGCGGTAACAAGGGCTAGCTGCCAGGTACTAAGGCTTGAGATACCCATGCCGATGTCATCGGCCATGTTGTCCAGGCCGCCGCTGAGTCCCTTAAGCCCAGCGGCGCCTGTCACTGTCGCCAGCCCCGCTATCGCGCGGGGCAGGATACCCCACAGCCCTCGCATCACTTCGTCCAGGCGGGCGAAGGTGAAAGCACTCTTAGTCGTCCACGCGTTAGCCCCCGCCTGGGCTATCCCGAGCTTCACGAACACGGTGGTAAGCAGTCCGCCCCAGCGGACGAATTCTTCCGCACCCATGGCAAGCCCGAGAACCGAGATGCCCGCGAGGCGGAACCTATCGCTAAGCTGTGCGACATAGGAAATACCTCCGGCGATGCCGCCGAAAACCCTCAGCAGTACTTCCGCAAGCCCCGGCATCTGGTTAGCAATTGAAAGTATGCCGTGGCCAAGGTTCCCGAATAGCTGCCCGATTCCCGTGAGGTCGCTAGTCATGTGCGCTAGCAGGCCGTCTGTGTCCCGGCTCATGCTGCCGCCAGGACCGAACTCAGTCGACACTCTGGCAGAGAAGGTCTGGAACGTCCTGATTACCTGCTCGCCTGCCTGGGTGAGCATCCCGGCATTCTGGGAGGCGATCAGAAGCCCGGATCCGAGGACGCCGAAAGTCGCTGGATCCATGGCCGTCTGTGCTTGCTGGAGGTAAGACTTAAGACCGATAAGGTTCCCTGCGGTCTTACCGAACATCGTGTTAGTGGCCTCGGAAGCCGTGTAAACGGCTTGCATGTGCTCATACATCCAGCCGAAACCCTCGGCCGCGTCTGCGGCTGCACCCCCCAGGGCGATAACCGCTGGAACGGTAACGGCCAGCAGCTCCGACGAACCACTGATGATCCAGTGCAGGCTGGTAGCGGTAAGACCCCAGAACCCGAAACCGCGGCCTGCTGCCGCGCCAGCGCCACCCAAAGCGCCCGCGGGCATAGCCAGAGCGGCAGCACCCAAAGCGGCCTGCTGCCGGTACAGGGCGCCGTTAGTGTCCTTGACGGCAGCGTTAAACCGTCCCTGCCATGCCGTCGCCGTCCCGAGGCGACGGCTCATGCTCGTGATACCGGGATTGGCCGCGCTCAGCGCGGCTGCCTGGTCCCACAGGGCTGTGTTGGTGTCTCGCACTGCGCCAGCGAGATCCCGCTGTGAGCTAACGAGATCCTGTACCGAGCTATTGAACGTTGCCACCTTCGCCTGTGCGGAGGTGGTGTCAATGTTCACGTCGATGTTGAGCGAATCCGGCAGGGCGTTAAGGACAGCCTTGGCCTTCGCCACGCCACTGACGAAATCATCAATATTCATTGTCAACCGGGTCAATACCGGTGGCAGGAAAGCGCCAACAGCGATCTTAACCACATCCTCTTGCCCTCAAGAGGGCATGACTAAGAGCGCGGACAGCTCCGCGCTGAGAATTTTCGAGCAAGCCAGGTAGCTTGAGTGAACTTAAAATGCCGGTACTACCGGCCAATACGGGCGATACGCTGACGGACGCGGTGGTAACCTTCCCATGTCCACGCGTACTCGCGGGAAGTTAGATCAGCCAGGCGATTGTCGACGTGCCCGGGGCAGTAATTCTCGCCCGGATGGTCTGCCGCCCACTGGCGGCAGCACTCGTAACGATCCCCGTTGGCGGCGGCGCAGGGCGCCGTGGTCGTGAAGTCCTCGAATCCGGTCATGCCATAAGCCTGCAATCAATGACCCCCTGACAGCCGCTAAGCGGCTGTTCTCTTAACGGAAGGACGATGACCCTCAATCCACACGCGCGGCCTGCCGCGCCTCCCCGGCTCGATGCCGGGAATGATGCCGCCGCATCCGCACGCACAGGCGCGCGGCTTAGCTCGAGCAGAGCGGCGTGATGCCTGTGCGGCAAGGCGTTCCGCCTTAGCCTGTGCCCTGTCGCGTCTGCGTGCCTCACGGCACGGCCCACACGGGCATTTGGTCCAATCCCTCATGGGCAAGAACACCCCTAGAACTTGGCGGGAAGGACAGTCTTGCCAGGAGACCCGGTAAGGCTGTGGCCAACATCAATGGCGGCGGTGGGGCTGTCTGCGGGGCGCCTGTCGCCTTTCGGCCACCGTCGCCACGCGCTACCCGGAATCTCGACCGGGAACGTCGCCACGGTCGACGCGCATTGCTCACACGGGGGCTTTATACTCCGGCCACCTCCGGGCCACGGACGGCTACTCCTGTAATGCCAGCCGAGCTGATGGCCCCACGCGGCTTGAGCCGCGCATGTATGACACAAGCCATCGGAAACGTACTTGGCCTTGACCGCATCCCAGGTAATAGCCTGGGCTTGCGTCTCGGGTTCGGCCAAAATCTTATCCTCTCGATAGAGCTTAGGGCTGTACCGTGCCAGCACATGACATGGGCCTTGGCCCTATCGATGGCATAGAAAAAGCCAGCCGGTTAAGGCTGGCTCCTGAGCTTCCCGGCTCACCGAGCGCCGTGCCCCCTCGCCCAGAGCTGAGCGTCCTGGTCGGACAGGCTGTTCAGGTGATCGATTTCGGCACGCATGGTCGCAGCGTGCTCCCTGAGACCGTTAATCCGGTCAGCCTGGTACTGATTCCACTGGCCGGTAACCCCGATAGGGGAGCTGACCGCGAGTTCGCGGTCAATGTGGGTTAGCGTTTCCCGCAGTTCAGTTATACGCCGCCCTACCCGCTGGCGGCTGACGTGTACGGACGGCAGCACATCACCAACAGGAACGGTCCGGTAATCCTGTCGTGCCTTAACCGGAATGCCGTTAAGGTCAACACCGCCTTGCGGCGGCAGCCCGGAGGGCGCCAGGGGGTCAATGCCTGCCCCTGGCCTTGGAGCCAGGGAGCCATCAGGGTTGATAACCCGACTCGGCTCGGCAGTCTTCTTAACAGTCATCATCTCTTCTTTCCGAAGTTAAGTTTGCGAGGGCGACGCTCCGGGGCGTCGCCAGTAGAATTACCGGATAGCTCTCGCAGTATCGACATCTGGACATCCTGCGGAAGCTGGAAAAAGAGCTGTGCTGCGGGGTTGGCCCTGAGCAGGTCGTCCATTTCCCTGGACAGGTCATCCCGCACGTTGGCGGTAGACTCCGCGGACACTTTTGTGACGAACGCGGCGACGGTGAAGAACGCCTGCCAAGACGGACTCTTCATTAGCTTTTCAACGTCCCGCATGGTGCGGGACTTCTCTGTGCCCTTAAGCTCCCCATCGGCGAGCAACTGACGCCCGGCCTGGACCCTGACGGCAAGCTCGAGCGGCGCCATGTGGCGCCGGGTCTCCTCGGGAATCAGGGCGAAAAGAGCCATATCCTTGTCATCGGGGCTCGCCATCGGCGGACTCCCCCTCTCGCCTGAGCAAAGCGGTCAGGTAGTCAAGGTCCCTGCCAGGCTTCGCCTTTACATCCGCGATATGACCACGGCGGTGCATACTCTTGTTGCCGCGGTTGGCGGCGTTCTTCTTACGTCTAGGCAACTCGATTGCCTCCGGTGGATAGTTAGTTGAGCCCATCGCCGCCTATGCGGCCCATCAAGGCGAATCGCCAGTAAGGGCGATCCCGAGTGGAAAAAATCTGGCAACCCGTAACGTGTTCATCCTGAACACGGAGAGTAAAGGCCGGATATGTGGGGTGAGAAATGAAATACGCAAGACCGCTCCGCGGCTCCCGGGGGTCGACTCGGAGCGAGTCGGCAACTGCCTCTTTACCAGGTACACCTAAGCGCCAGCCCTACCTGGCTTAGCGTTAGCGCTAAGCCTTAAGGGGTGCTGGCGAGGCCAGCTACCGGCCACGCGACACGGCCATGCCGAGATATGCCCTCGATCGAGTACAGGCCAATGACGGCCAGGAATCACTGTCTCATCTGACAGATGGCAGACTGACAAGGGGAAACAGATTCTTTTGAGGAATCTTTCTCGTCTCACTTGCGTGTCTCACCGTCTCATGCTTGAATGGGGGTCAGTTGAGACAGTTCCCCGCGCAACGCCGTGCCACCGGCCGCGCGGAAGTGACCATGGTGAGGAGACACCGATCATGACCACCATCACCTGCCCCTCAAACACCCAAGCGCGACTGGATGCCCTTAAGGCAATGCGCGCGGCGGGAGAGCGGCACACCTTCACGCACTTTGACGTCGTAATCGACGCGGCGTTCTCGATTTGCTGGGTAGCGCAGGATGACCGGCTCCCCGAGCCGGGCGAGCCTGACCCCCTGGCCGGGGAATGGGCCGAAGTGGTGAAGCTGCTTACCGATCAGGGCTATCACGATTTCGGGCAGCCCGTGTACGACACGGTGTCGGAAGTCTGGACGTGGCTGCCAGCTCGCCACTAGCCGAGTTTGGTCGGGCGGGTCTGCGGACCCGCCCTGGCCATGCCCGACTAGGGCGCGCCATCCAGCCCCAGTGCCACCTAGGGCTGGATGACTTCCACCGACCGTGAGGAGACACGGCAGATGGCAAGCACCAAGCCTACTTACGTCACCGTGCGCGATGCGCACCTACCGGCCACCATCGACGGCTGGAATGGCCAGACCTACCACAAGCGCGAAGTGGCTGCCATGAACGTCCGCCACGGGGATCGTGTCGTGTTCTGGGACTTCACGGACACCAACGCGCATGGCCGCTATGGCATCGCACGAGTCATCTGTGCGGGCTATGACAAGTCCGCTCACCCGTGGGAGCGCACCGTCCTGTACGTCGCCGAATGGCGCGGGGCGGACGGGGTTGCCTGCGAACTCAAGTCCTACATGCGGCCCGACAAGATCACCTACGGCACTCGCGATCGAGTGACCGTGTGGAGAGCGGCTTAGCGGTTAAGACCGGACCTTAAGGAAAGGGGGAACCGTGACCGACTACGGATACGCCCGTGTGAGCACTAAGGCAGCCAAAGGCCGGAAAGCTCAGCATGTGGACAATCAGGTGGAGACCCTTAAGGTTAAGGGGATCCATCCCGAGCACATCTTTGCCGATGACGGCGTGTCGGGCACTAAGGCCAGCCGTCCCGAATGGGACAGGCTGCTAGCCACAGTGAAGGCTGGTGACACGATCACGGCGGTTAGCCTTACCCGCATCGGACGGTCAATGGTGAACGTCGTCAGCATCGTAAACGACCTAGGCTCCCGTGGCGTTGGCATCCGTTTCGTGGACCAGCCAGAGCTGGATACCACGAGCATTCACGGGAAGCTAATCCTCGCGATCATGGCTGCCCTGGCCGAGTACGAGGCTGAGCTTACCCGTTCCCGGGTAAGGGATGGCCTGGAGGCTGCCAGGGAACGCCACGGCGGCAAACTGCCGCCCCGTGGCCCGTCATTCACTACGGCGCAACGCGCCAAAGCAGAGAAACTACTGGAGACTACCGATTTCAGTGCGAGCGAGGTAGCCCGCATGGTGGGTGTCTCTCGTGCAACCCTTTACCGGCACGTTAACGTGTACGGGATCAGGGGTGGTTAGAGCTGGAGAGTATTTCTCACCAGCGCTAACAGCGCTGAGAGTGGGTTCTCAGGCTTAACAGGCGGCCGGGTTAACGCCCGGCCGTTTCTGTTGTCTCAGGAGTCTGCGACTCCCCCGCCAAAATAGTTGCTATAGCACAACTATCGGGATGGTAAGGCTAGCGTGACTGCTGTAACGCTACGGTCGGGCTCGACCCCATTCCCACGGCCATCCCAGACTGGGCCGCAAGAGCCTCAGGATCGCTCTGTGAGCGATCGGGAACTAGTCCCCGGCTCAGTGCTTCCATGGCGGCTGTAGCCGCCTCCATGGCCGCCGTGAGGGCGGCCCACGGGCACTGGACATCTTCCGATGTCCGGTGTCGTGACGTAACGCGAAGCGTTCCGTCCATGGTTAGTCAGCCAGACCAATGCGGACCCTCTTGGCGTCGCGCGCCTTGCGCTCTGCGACGCGCTGTCGTTCATCCTCGTGCTTGGACAGCAGGTTAGCCTTACGGGTCTTAACGTCCTCGCGGATATCCCTTGCCCGCCTCGCGGCTTCGTTGCCGCGAGTGGTGTAGAACCTCTGCATTTCCATGTCGGGAACGGACTTAGCCCGCCACTTTTCGGCTTCCGCCTCTAGGCCAGTCGCCATCCGTTCCAAGTCAGCAATGAGCGCCAGGTCACGCTCGTCCTCTGCCGAGATCTGAGGCTCGTCAGGCTTAGCGGCCGGAATGGCGGACTTGACCAGCCTTTCCCGGTTCCCCCTCCGGGCATTACCGTACAGCTGGTCAATCTGCTTTGACACGTTCCCGGCTTGCTCCGGGGTGATGCCGTCAGCGGCTAGCTGGCGGTACCGCCCGGCACACGCTTCCGACTTAGCAGCCTTGTCCTGGTAGTAGCCAGAGAGTTCGCGATCTGACGTTTCAGACGCCAGCCAGCGCCAGCGGCCAGCCTGATCTTCAATGGCCTTGATGAATCCGGTAGTGACGACAAACGCCGCTACTTCCTCTTCGGAACCGAAAGCGATAATGCTCTCGGTTCCGCTGTTATCAGTTACTTTGATTACCTGGTCACTCAATGCCTGAGTCCTTAACTCGCTAACTATGACCCCCGATGTCAGAGGGGCGCCCCCACGACGGGCGCCCATGGCAGACCGGACAGGGATAAAGGATGCGAACCTCCCTGTTGCCTGCTTTCGGCAATATCGTTTGCCGCTGACGCTCTACCGCTCGCCGCGTCCAAGGCTCGCGAGCGGGAGTCCTAAACCCTGATTCCGGTACGCCGCTCAAGAGCGGCGCAGTCCATCTCAACCGAAAGATAGCCGTACAACCTGCCCCATGGCCGGGCTGCTGGATCACCGGACGCCAGCAGCGTTGCCGAACGGTCGCTAAGCGCGTCAGCCATGTTCGCAAGTGACTCGGGACTGATATCCCTCAGGATAGACTCAAGATTCACAGCTTTATACCTCCGTTAGTACGGGAATCTTTTCGCTGATCCATCCATGGTTAACCTCAAACCACGCGGACGCCTTAGCGTCCCGAAACGGACTTGGATGGAATACCCCCGGCCGCGTGCGGCCTTCATCGGGTCCGCGATCCGTGGCCGGTAGCTGGCATTCAACGTGATAACCGTTGTCGAGCAGTTCCAGAAACCATCTGTTCTCGGCACGCTCGTTTACGCGAGCGTGGTAGTCCTCTGCTCTCCATGCTGCCTTTACGGCAGCATTGTCCAGATGCTGATCACAGACACCAGCCTGACAGCAGACCGGTCTACTAGACCGGGGGTTAAGGGGATGATGATTTAGCTGCCGCTTGCGCGCGGCAGTGTGTTCCTCACAGTGCCGCGGCCTTGGGCCGCGGTTACCCTTACGGGGTTTAGCATCATCGGCGCACCTGGCGCCGGTATCAAGGTCTTTCCATTGACATCTCACTTATCCCCCTGTATGCGGCCCCGTGGGGGGCCGCTATTACCGACTAAGGTTGACTTGGGCCAGCCTTTAAGGCTGGCCAACTTAACGTCTACTGCCCTTAAGGCCACGGCCCCCCGAGGGTCGGGGCCGGTTAGTCCGTCCCCTCCCTAACTTCTCTGTCCATGGCTAGGGCGCCCCGAAGGGCGCCCGTCTGATAGTTCGTTTAGCGGGATTCTTAAGGGTGAACACGAACGCTGAACACCTCATCTGACCTGTGGTTATACCTGGGCTGTTCCCTGCTCTGTTCGGTCAGCCCGAACACGCTTGAGGATGCCATTGACCGTGGAAACCCCCATGCCGAACCTCAGTGCAGCTTCACGCTGGCTGTGGCCTTCGGCCACGAAAGCGGCAATCTCCGCGTTGCGGTCAAGCGTCTCCGGGGCACGATCACGGGTGCGGGCCTTAGCGGCACCCGCAGGGGTGAAAAACGGTGCCCCGTCAGGGTTGTAGGCAACCGGGATCGTCAGCCCGCCAGTGTCATTGCTTGTCGTTACGAGTGTCCCCGTGGACGCGTTGGCCTTGCGGTTAAGCTCCACCTTTAGCCGGGCAACCTTATCGAACTGGTTGGAACCCATGATGCCGCCCGACTTGTTGCGGTGATGCACGTTAAGCACCACACAACCCGACTCGGCTAGCGTCCTGAGTCCATCGGTGACAAGCCTTGCCGACGCTGGCGAGTTGACATCCTCCGCTAGGTCGGTAGTGGAGTCGATGACGGTCATGCCGACACCCTCCATTTTCAGCATGTCTCGCAGCTCCAGCCACGCGGAACGCTCCTTAAGGTCTTCCGCGTAGACCGGTGCCAGCAGCATTACCCCTGGCCGGATACCGGCCTTTTCCGCGTTGGCGCCTACGGCGCGGTAGGCATCCGTCGTAAGGTATGCCACCTTAGGGATCCGCCGTAGCGGATCGACGCCAAGGAGGGGGGTTCCATCTGTTGCAGACTTGATCAAGTCCAAGACATAGTGAGTCTTACCCGCATACTGCTCGCCGACTAGCATCGTGATCTCACTGGAAACAAGCCCCGGTACGAGGAACAGTTCCTCTCCGTCCGTCTCGGCCTGTATCTCCGCTAGGGTGCGGAGCTTAATTGATAGTGTCATCCCCCGGGCCGGTCCTTTCCTCGTAAATCCCGGCGCCATGGGGCGCCGATTGCGGCACACATTCTAGCGAGAGGGTGTGAAGTTTCGACATGACGCGTCATGTTCGACACGGCAGCTAAAGCAAGCCAATCTCATCGATTCGGAGCTAACAGGCTCCTGCCAGCAGCCTTAAATGCAAGCTCGTCTCACGGCCAATGCAAGCCCGTACCCGTTTCCGGATAGGGGCTTGCCGTAAGCCACGGGGAAGGGGCTATAGTCGGCCCTGGAGCGCCCGGGAGGGCGCGATGCGGAGGGACGGAACATGGCCAGCGAATCGACTACCGACCTGCTAAAGCGGCTCACTGACCTGATCAGCGACGGTATTACGACCGTCACTATCAACCAGGTGGAATCCATGAACGGCGCCGCTCGCGGCATTCCCCCCATGGTGGGCGTTACTATCGAGGGCCGAAGAGGCCGGAAGATCTTCGGTGACCCGGATGTCGCTACTGCAATCGGTGGCGCACTCGATTCCTGGGAATACCGTGGCAAGAGGAAAGCAGCTAACTCAATCCGCTAAACATAGCTTAAGGGCACCCCTAACCGGGTGCCCTTAACTGTGTCCGTGGTCAGGGAGTAGCACAGCAAAGAGAGCCTAACGAGGTTAGGGGGTGGTCGTGCATCTCCCATATGACCCATTGCTTGTTGTCTGGGACTCGCGCGCTCTCCAGTCTTGTTCCGGAAACGCGGAGCATGGTGAAAATGTCGTCCACTTCCAAGGACGCCGCGAGCTGATTTTCGCGGGTGATGATCAGGACTACCTGCTGGGAACCGATCTTGATGTCTTCTACATAAGTATCCGGATCTAGTCTGGCCCGTTCTAGGACATCGGCGAGCGGCTGTGTTATGAACATGGCCAGAGGCTAGGCAGTTCAGCTAACTCGCGCATCACCCGACCAGAGTGATAGTCACCTGGTCGCCACATCCAGGTAACGCTGCCCTTCCTGTCATCTTCCGGGAATCAATCCACGCTTCCACTTCCGATTCGCGGAAGCGGAGACGCGAGCCGATCTTGTAACCCGTGAGCCCTAGCTGACCCCACGCCTGATAAACCCTGGACCTAGACAGGCCGATCATCTCGGCTGTCTCATCGACGCTGAGCATCCTGTCAGCCATCGCCCTTACCCCCCTTCGCTGCTCGTTGCGGCGCTTGACGCGCCATGGGTGACAGTACGTAAGGGGTCGGAATTTTCGGGGAAACAGCACGTCAGTCAGCCGGTCAGGTCAGCAGGAAGTCAGCATGTGATGCGTTACCGAGGTTTGCGAGATGTATCGGCGCTTCACAGCGCCAGGTCTGTGACCTGCGAGAATGCTCAAGCTTGACCTGGGGTCCGCTGACTGCTATGCGGAACGACTTGACAGAATAATGATTTGTGACACTTAACGATGAGCAAGCAACTTCATTCGGGAATGTAGCGGACAGTTACGATCGGGTCCGTCCACAGCCGCCAGCCGCCGCGCTTGACTGGCTGGTGCCGCCCGGGTGCCAGGTCGCGGTCGACCTCGGCGCGGGGACCGGGCTGTTCACCCGTGCGCTATGCGGACGGGCGGCGGAGGTGATCGCCGTCGAGCCCGATCGGCGGATGCGGGAGGTGCTGGCGCACCGGTCGCCGGGGGTGCGCGTGGTCGAGGGCCGGGGTGAGGCCATCCCGCTGCCGGACGGCTGCGCGGCCGCGGTGTTCGTGTCGACGGCCTGGCACTGGCTAGACCCGGCGCGGGCGGTTCCTGAGATCGGGCGCGTGCTCAGGTCGGGCGGTCGGCTCGGGGTCATCTGGACCAGCCGGGACCGTGCCGATGACTGGGTGGCCGAACTCGACTTGCTGCGACTTCCCGGCGTCAGCGGCCCGGACGTGGACGCCGACGCGCCGCGCACCGTGGCGGAGGCGCGGGCAAAGCTGGACAGCCAGCACTCCGTGACGCTGCCGGCCGGGGCTGAGTTCACGAACGTCGAGGCCGCCTCGTTCTGGTTCACACGGTCGGTCACAGTCGATGACACGGTCTCCTGGCTGGCCACGAACAGCGCGTTCATCACCGCGTCCGCCGCGGACCAGGCCGCCGGACTCGACCGGTGCCGTGCCGCACTGCTCGAGCGAGCCGATAGCGACCAGGTGATCCAGATGCCGATGCGGTCATGGTGCTGGCGCGCCGACCGGACAAGCCGGCCGTTACCGATAGCTTCGGGTAATAACTAATAGGATTCGCAACGGGCATCATGGTCGACGCAAGCCCTAACATTTGCATGTGGCAATCGACTACGGCGAAGCGGCATACGGCGCTCAGCCGGGGACGGGTAGTCGGCGGCGGCGTCGCAGGGCCCGTACGGGGCGCGCGACCGCTGCCACCGTGCTCGTCCTCGGTATCGCCGGGCTAGCCGTGTCGCTCACGGGAGTTGCCATGCAGATGCTGCCGCGGCATTTCACCCTTCACCAGCAGCAGCAGATCCTGGACTGGGAGGCAGCCCGGCTCTGGCGCGTGCTGCCCGCAGGGGCGATCTTCCCCGCCGTTGTCCAGTACCAGCCGCCAGCGATGATCAGTGGTGACGGGCTGTCGCTGAGCGCGAGCCGGGTCGGCATCGCCAGGCAGGCCTCGTGCCGGGCCGCCACCGACCCCGCGGTCGCCGCGGTGCTGACCCGCAACGGGTGCCAGGCGATGCTGCGGGCGACCTACGTAGACCGGACGGATAGCTTCGTGGTCACCGTCGGCGTCGCGGCGTTTCCCGGGACGGCTCAGGCGGTCGCCGCGAGCCTGCAGCTAGGGCCGTCCACGCTGACCGGTGCGGGCGGCGCGCCCGTAGGAGTGCGGACGGTCGAGTTCAAGAACACGCCGGCGGGGGCGTTCAGCAACGGGCGGCGGCAGCTTTCTGTGCAGCAGCGCGCGGCCACGTACGTGATCTTCTACGCGATCGGGTACGTCGGCGCCCGGCCGTTCTTGCCGGTCTCGTCCGACGCGTACGCGTACGACGAGATGTACAGCCTGGGCGCGGGCGTGACCGGAGCAGTCGAATCCGCGCTGGCCCCGTCGCTGCCGCAGCCGCACTGCCCGGGGACAGAAGGATGCTAGCCGCTCGCCATCGCCAGGTGACGCTCGCGACGGGGGCGGCGGTCACCTTTGTGTTCGCGGCCGCCGGTCCGCTGTCGGTGAGCGCGGGCGCCGCGCCCGCCGATTCCGTCCAGAACAGCAACATGCAGGTGCTTAGCGAGCTCAACGTGCCCAGCGCATGGAGGACCAGCCGGGGCGAGGGCGTGATCGTCGCCGTGATCGACAGCGGCGTGGACGGGAACGTCAGCGACCTCACCGGGGTGGTCAGCCAGGGGCAAGACCTCACCGGGCTGACCACCAAGCCGAGCAGCCTGCGCTGGGGCGAGCACGGGACCTGGATGGCCTCGATCATCGCCGGACACGGTCACGGCGATGGCGACGGAATCATCGGGGTGGCGCCCGAGGCGAAGATCTACTCGATCCGCGTGATACCTGACAATAACGACCCTGGCTACCACAAGTACGAAGCCGAGAACGAGACGACCATCCAGAAGTCGCTGGCCACGGGCATCATCGACGCGGTCGACAAGGGCGCGCGGGTGATCAGCATGTCGATCGGCTACTCGTCGCCAAGCTCCTGGGTGCGCCAGGCGGTGCAGTACGCCTACTCCCGCGGCGCCGTGCTCGTCGCGTCGTCGGGCAACTCCGGTCAAGACGACGAGAGCCACGACCATGGTTACGCGCCGGTGTCGTTCCCGGCGGATTACCCCGGGGTGCTCAGCGTGGCGGCGCTTGACGGCAACGGCGCCGCTAGCTTCTCGAGCAATAACCTCTCGGTGCAGGTCGCCGCGCCAGGCGTGCGCGTCCCGGCTCAGGGCAGGGACGGGCAGTACTGGACGGTCGATGGCACCAGCCCGGCGTGCGCGCTCGTCGCCGGCGTCGCGGCGCTGATCGAGTCGACGTATCGCGGTATCTCGCCGGCCCTGGTGATCAAGGCACTGACGAGCACCGCGAAGAACTCGCCGGCCGGTTACAACGCGCGCACCGGCTTCGGCATCGTCAACGCGATGGCCGCGCTGGACGAGGCCGGCCAGCTCGAGAAGGCACACGCGGCCGGGTCGCAGGTGGCGGCTTCGGCGAAGTTCGGCGGCGGCCCGGCAGCCGCGCCGGCCGCGCCAGTGTCGCCGCGCGGCATCAGCCAGCTTGTCATGTTCGTGATTCTCGCGATCATGTCGCTCGCGCTGGCGGCGGCGGGCGGACTCTGGCTCGCTGTGCTCGGCCGGCCAGGGAAGGGGGCGCACGCGGCGCCAGGCCCGTCCGGGTCGCGCTACCCGCCCGGCGGCGGCTATCCAGGCGGGGGCGGGGATCCAGGCTCAGACGGGTACCCGGGCGGCGGCGGGGCGGTCCGGTGAGCACGGCGGAGCGTCCGCTCGACGAGTACTCCACCCGGGTGCTTGACGTCGTGGACGCGATTCCGGCAGGACAGGTCATGTCCTACGGCGACATCGCCGAGTACCTGGGGAGCGGCGGGCCCCGGCAGGTAGGGCGGGTGCTGGCCACTTACGGCGGCGGCGTCGCCTGGTGGCGCGTGATCCACGCCGACGGGACGCCGGCACCCGGCCATGACGCCGCGGCGCTGTCGCACTACCAGAGCGAGGGCACACCGCTGCGTTCGGCCCGGCCGCCGGTCCGTGTCGACATGCGCCGCGCCCGATGGCACGGTCGCTAACTTCGGCGCCCGGCGTGCCCGGCGTGCCCGGCGTGCCCGGCGTGCCCGGCGTGCCCGGCGTACCCGGAGCGCCCGGCGGACCGGGGTCGCCCGGAGCGGCTGATTCGGCCGCCGAAATGTCAGTGGTCCGTGCTGAAATCAATCCTGATGAACGGTTACCGACTCGTCCGGCACGCCTCGGTCAGCCCCGCGGGGGCGCCGGGCGGCGACACGCCGCACCTGGACGCGGCGCAGCAGAGCGTGGTCGACCACAAGGGCGGACCGCTCCTGGTGCTGGCGGGACCCGGTACCGGCAAGACAACGACGATCGTTGAGGCGGTGGCGGAGCGGATCGAGCGACGCGGCGTCGATCCGGCGCGCATCCTCGTCCTCACGTTCAGCAGGAAGGCCGCGGGCGAACTGCGCGACAGGATTACGGCCCGGCTGCGCCGCACCACCTCGCAGCCGCTCGCGCTCACCTTCCACAGCTACGCGTACGCCCTGGTCAGGAGGGAATACGTGCTGGCGGGGGATCAGCCGCCCCGGCTGCTGTCCGCCCCCGAGCAGCTCATGGAGATACGCCGCATGCTGCGCGGTGAAGGAGCGGACGGAGCGCCGGGCTGGCCCGCGCGCCTGCGTCCAGCGCTCGCCACCCGCGGTTTCGCCGAGGAACTGCGCGACGTGCTGATGCGCGCCGCCGAGCGTGGCCTGGATGGCAAGGCCTTGCGTCAGCTCGGCAGGAGGGCCAATCGGGACGACTGGGTGTCGGCGGGCGGCTTCCTTGACCGTTATTCGGCCCGGTTCGACCTCGCGCCGGTGCCCGCCTACGACTACGCCGAGATCGTCCGGATCGCTGCGGGCCTGCTCACAAGGCAGGCGGTCCGCCAGCGCGAGCGCGACTCCTACGATGCCGTGTTTGTCGACGAATACCAGGACAGCGACCCGGCGCAGGAATCCCTCCTGCTCGCGCTGGCCGGTGACGGCCGCGACCTGGTCGCCGTCGGCGACCCTGACCAGTCGATCTACGCGTTTCGCGGCGCCGATGTCCGTGCCCTGACCGGCTTCCCTGACAGGTTTCGCACCCCGGACGGTTCCCCGGCCCCGGTGGTTGCGCTGCGTACCTGCCGTCGCAGCGGCCCGGTGCTGCTTGCCGCGTCCCGGAGGGTCGCTCGCCGCCTGCCGACGGCCCCAGGCACCCTCGGATCGGCCACCGCCCTGATGTCGCCGCACCGGAGCCTGCTGCCGCTCCGCGACGCGCCGCCCGGCGAGGTCCGCATCCTGGTGGCGGACACCCAGACCCAGGAGGCGGCCCTGGTCGCGGACACGCTGCGCCGCGCGCACCTAGCCGATGGAGTGCCGTGGCAGCGGATGGCGGTCCTCGTCCGCTCCGCGCAGCGGCAGTTCCCGGTACTGCGGCGCGCCCTCGCCACCGCGGGCGTCCCCGTGACGGTGGCGGGCGACGAACTGCCATTGCCCGACGAGCCCGGTGTACGCCCGCTGCTCACGCTGCTGCGGTGCGCCCTGCACCCGGCGGTGCTCGACGAGGAGACCGCCGCGGAGCTGCTGACCGGCCCGTTCGGTCAGAGCGACACCCTTGGCCTGCGCAAGCTGCGTCGCGCGCTGGCGGGCACGTCGCTCACCGTGGCGCTGACCACTCCCGAGACCCTGCACACGGTGCGAGAGCGCGTCGCGGCGCCGGCCCGGCGCGTCGCCACCTTGCTGCGGACCGCGAGACAGGCCGTTGCCAGCGGCGGCAGCGCCGAGGACGTGCTGTGGGCGGTCTGGGACTCCTCCGGGCTCGCCGATCGCTGGGAGCGGCAAGCCGAGCACGACCCGGCGGCCGACCGGGACCTGGACGCCGTGCTCGCGCTGTTCGACGCGGCGGCGCGGTTCACTGACGACCTTCCGCCAGGGAACCCTGGCCTGTTCCTTGACAGCCTGGCCGGTCAGGAGATCGCCGGTGACACGCTCGCCGACCAGTCGGTGCGGGAGGACTGTGTCCGGGTGCTCACCGCGCACCGGGCCAAGGGCCTGGAGTGGGACGTCGTGGTCGTGGCCGGGGTACAAGAAGAAGTGTGGCCGGACCTGCGGCTGCGCGGCTCGCTGCTGGGCGCCGATGAGCTTGCCGAGGCGGCGGGCCCCGGTGCCCAGGCGCCCGCGAATAGGGATGTCGCGGCCGCCACGCTCGCCGCGAAGCTGCTCGCCGAGGAGCGCAGGCTGTTCTACGTGGCGGTGACCCGCGCCAGGCGGCTGCTCGTCGTCACCGCGGCGGGCGGCGACGAGGCCGACCAGCGTCCGTCCCGGTTCCTCACCGAACTGGCTGGTGACGACACGGAGATCCAGCGCGCCGGCGCGGCGACCCGCTGGCTCTCGCTTCCGGTGCTTGTGGCGGACCTGCGCCGGGTGGCCGCCGACCCGTCCAGGCCACAGCCGCTGCGCGAGGCCGCGGCGGGCCAGCTGGCCCGGCTCGCGGACGCCGGCGTGCGCGGCGCGGATCCGCGGGAGTGGTACGCGCTGACCCGGCTGTCCGACGATGGCCCGGTGGTCGCGGGCGGCGAACGAGTGCGGCTGTCCCCGTCGCAGGTCGAATCGTTCGCGAGGTGCGGGCTGCGCTGGCTGCTCGAGGCGGCGGCTGGGGCCGGAAGGCCCGATGTCCTGCGCCACTTGGGCACTGTGATTCACGCCGCCGCCGTCCTCATTTCAGAAGGGGAGCCCGAACGGGCGGTGGCGTCTCGCATCGACGAGATCTGGCACCACCTCGACTTCGGAAGCGTGTGGTATAGCTCCCGTCAGCGGGAACTGGCCGAGCGCATGGTGCGGAAGTTCATGGACTGGCACGCGGCCAACCCGCGCGACCTGCTGGCGACGGAACAGGCGCTCCGGGTCACGATCGGTCAGGTGGAGATCACCGGACGGGTGGACCGGCTGGAGCGGGACTCTCAGGGCAGAGGTGTCGTCATCGACCTCAAGACGGGGGCGACCGCCCCGCGAGAGGAAGAGCTTGGCCGGCATCCGCAGCTCGGGGTCTACCAGCTAGCCGTGCTGCTTGGCGCGTTCGAGCGGCTTGGTGTCACCGAGCCGGGCGGCGCGGAGCTTGTCCAGGTCGGCAAGGCTGGCTTCACGGCGACGGCGAAGGTCCAGCGACAGGGCGCGCTGACCGACGACCCGCAGCCTGGCTGGGCGAAGGACCTGGTAGAAGCGGTCGCGGAGGGGATGGCCGGCCCGGTCTTCCGAGCCCGGGTGAACCCGGGCTGCCGCACCTGCCCGGTCGCGTCGTGCTGCCCGGTGCACCCGGATGGCACGCAGGTCGGCGAGTAGGACCGCCTGCCGCCAGGTAAATTAACGGGGCAAAGCCTTCCGCCAACAGGAAAAGTGGAGTGCCACCCCGTGGATCATGTGACCAGTCGGCCGATAGCGTCCGGGGCTGACCGGTACGCATGGGCCCAGCCAGAGGTCGAAGACCTCGGTGGCGGCCTGCATCGCATTCCGCTGCCGCTGCCGGGCGACGCGCTGACGGCGGTCAACGTCTACGCGATCGTCGGCGACGACGGCGTGGACCTGATCGACGCCGGCATGGCGCTGGTCCAGGCGCGAGAACGGCTGACGCAGGCACTCGGCCAGCTGGGGTTCGGGCTCGGCGATATCAGGAACTTCTTTATCACGCATATTCACCAGGACCACTACACGCTCGCCGCCGAGCTGCGGACCACCCTGCGCGGGCAGATCAACCTGGGCGAAGGCGAACGGATCAACATGGAAGCGATCCGCGCCGTCGCGGCGGGCCGGAACGAGCCTGGCTTCATCGAGATGCTGGACGCGATGGGGGCGGCGGGTCTCGCGGACCAGATTCGTCAGTTCATGCGCTCGCAGCTGGCCAGCCCGCTGGCGTCCCTGCAATGGTCGGAACCCGACCGCTGGCTGACGGACGGCGCCGTGCTCGACCTCCCGTCCCGTACCCTGCGCGCGATCCACACCCCGGGTCACACCCAGGGGCACGTCGTCTTCCATGACGAGGCGGGTGGCCTGCTGTTCGCCGGCGACCACGTGCTCCCGTACATCACCCCGTCCATCGGGTTCCAGCCGGCGATCACCCAGATGGCGCTGCGCGATTACCTGGGTTCGCTGCGGCTCATGCTGACCCTGCCAGATTCCAGGTTGTTGCCCGCACACGGCCCGGTCTGCGAAAGCACTTATGCCAGGGTGAACGAACTGCTCGACCACCACGAGACGCGGCTCGAGCAGACCCGCGACGCGGCGAGCGGCGACCCCGTGACCGCCTACGAGGCGGCCAACGCGATCCCGTGGACGCGCAGGCAGCGCAAGCTCGCCGACCTCGAGCCGATGAACCAGCTGCTCGCGATCGGCGAGACCGCCGCCCACCTGGAGGTCCTGGTCCTACGCGGCCAGCTCGCCCGCCACACAACCCCGGCAGGCGTCGTCACTTACGCCCTGCCGTCTCCGACGTCGGCACCCTGAGCGGTCCCCGCCGCGCGAAATCGATTATGGTGGATCACTTTCCATGCCCTGACCTGGAAAGTGATCCAGGTTAACCGGTCTCGCGCAAGCCGGCAGGCACGCCGGTCTGTGGCCGGTCGCCGCCGAGCAGACCGGTGCCCTACTAGTCACACTCGCCGTGGCGGTCAAGGCCCGTGAGCCGCTGCGCATCCCGATCCGCGCCGCCGGCCTGCCCGTGCTCGCCGCGGCCTGCGGCATGGCCGCCACGCTCGCCTGCTTCTACGCCACGCACTTCAGCATGCTGGCCATCGCCGCCGTGCTCGTCTCCTTGTACCCGGGGGTCACCGTCCTGCTGGCCCGGGTACTGCTGCACGAGCGGTTCAGCCTGGCCCAGCGCGCCGGCCTTGGCCTGTGCGCCCTGGCCGTAGCCGCCATCGCGCTGAACTGACGTGGCGAGATCCTGTGGTCACTGGGCGACGGCCAGGACCCCGTCGACGACCCGCGCGACCGCGGCGCGGTCCGGAGTGCCGTCGGTGTCGGTAAACAGCAGGTGCGCGGCGCCGATCAGGGTGGGGGCCAGCGTGCCGATATCGGCGTCGGACGCGATCCGGCCTAGGTCGCGCTCCGCGGTGAGGTAGCCGGCGACCAAGGCGGTGGACTCGGAGAGCAGCGGGATGCGCGAGCCGGTGGCGGCCCTCAGCCGGGCGCGCAGCTCATCACGCGCGATGACCAGGCGGATAAGCGCGAGGGCCGGGGGACTGAACAGGTGCGGGAGGGCGGCGGCCAGGTTGCCCGCGACGGTGCCGCTGCCCGCCACGGCGCGCAGTTCCGCCGCCTGGGCGTTCAGGCGGGCGACGCGGTCGAGCGCGAACTCGGCGAGGAACGCGTCGAAGTCGGCGAAGTGCCGGTGCAGCACTCCCTTGGCCACCCCCGCTTCCACCGTGACCGCGCGGCTGGTCAGGCCGCCGGAACCGGCTCTGAGCAGGACGCGCTCGGCGGCGTCGAAGAGTTGCCCGCGCGGGTCGCGGATGGCCACTCCTGTCGGCACTGGTCGTCCGTCCTTTCCTTCGCCGTGCGCGAACGCGACCGCTGAGTGGGCATGTGCCCGTTTATAGTGGGCGCATGACCACTCTACCGTCAGAGCCTGCGGGAACCTCGCGGACCGGCACCGGGGGCTACGACCGGGCGCAGGCATTGCATCGGCAGCGGCAGGTGGCCGAGGGGTTCGGCGCCTACGCCGGCCGCTACGACCGGGCCAGGCCCACCTATCCCGCCGACCTGGTAGACCGCATCATCGCGGCCAGCCCGGGACGCGACGTCCTCGACGTAGGGTGCGGTACCGGCATCTCCGCCCGGCTGTTCCAGGCGGTCGGCTGCCGGGTGCTCGGCGTGGATCCCGACCCGCGGATGGCCGAGCTGGCCAGGCAGGGCGGGACCGAGACGGAGGTCGCGAAGTTCGAGGACTGGGACAGCGCCGGCCGCACGTTCGACGCGGTCATCGCCGCGCAGGCCTGGCACTGGGTGGACCCGGTCGCCGGCGTGGCGAAGGCCGCCGCGGTGCTGCGCCCCGGTGGCCGTCTGGCGATGTTCTGGAACGCCTTCGACCCGCCGAAGGACGTGCGCGAGGCGTTCGCCTGGGTCTTCCGCCGGGTGCTGCCTGACTCGCCGTTCGGCGCCTTCTGGGACAGGCCCGCCGTCGAGGCCTACCGGGCCGGATGCGTGCAGCTGGCCGACGTGATACGGCAGGCGGGGACGTTCGCAGAGCCTGAGGAATGGCTGTCCCACTGGAACCGTCCCTATACCCGCGACGAGTGGCTGGACCTGGTGCCGACCACCGGCGGCTTCACCCGGCATCCCGAGGTGGTCCAGCGGGAACTCCTCGACGGCCTGGGCCGTGCCGTCGACGCGGCAGGCGGCACTTTCACCATGTCCTACACGACGATCGCCGCCACGGCCGCCCGGTTGCCCGTTTAACGGGCCCGAATGTCAGTGCCGTCTGCTGGAATGGTGGCGTGACTGAGGCGGACGAACGGGCCTGGCCAGGGCGCGGGATCCGGTACACCCCCGCGCAGTTGGCGCGGCTGCTGCGGATGCCAGAGCCAACGGCGGAACAAGCCGCCGTCATCGGCGCACCGCTGGGGCCGCTCGCGGTGATCGCTGGCGCCGGGTCCGGCAAGAGCGAGACGATGGCGGCGCGGTTGGTGTGGCTGGTCGCCAACGGGCTGGCACGCCCCGACCGCGTGCTTGGCCTGACGTTCACCAGGAAGGCGGCCGCCGAGCTCGCCGACCGGGTGCGCTCGCGGCTCGACCGGCTGCGCCGCGCCGGACTCGAGGACGCCGGGACCGGCAGCCGCGAGGCGGACGGTGCCGGTGAGGTGTGGCCGGGCGAGCCGGTGATCAGCACGTACCATGCGTATGCCGGTCGGCTGGTCAGCGATCACGCGCTCCGTGAGGGGCTCGAGCCGTCGATGCGGCTGATCACCCCGGCGCTGTCATGGCAGCTCGCCGCCTCGATAGTCGCCGCCTACGACGGGCCGATGGACGAGATCGGCTGGACCCCGCAGACCGTGACCGCGGCGGTCCTGCAGCTCGCGGGCGATCTCGCTGAGCACCTGCGCGCGCCGGAGGACGTGCGGACCGTCGGCGACTGGCTCGACGCGCAGCAAGCGGCGCTGCCGGGCAGGCCGCCGGCCGGGCTGCGAAAGATCATCGCTTCGCAGCGGGCTCGGGAACAGATGCTGCCCCTGGTGAGCCGGTACACCGCGGCCAAGGCGGCGCGCGAGGTCATCGACCACGGCGATCAGGTCGCGCTGGCGGCGCGGATCGCCGTCAGGCACCCCGAGGTCGGGGCGGCGGAGCGCGGGCGATACCAGGCGGTGCTGCTCGACGAGTACCAGGACACGAGCCACGCCCAGTTGGTGCTGCTCCGCGCCCTCTTCGGCGGCGGACATCCCGTCACCGCCGTAGGCGACCCGTGCCAGTCGATTTACGGGTGGCGCGGCGCGAGCGCGGGCAACCTGCGCCGGTTCGCGACGGACTTCCCCGTCCGCTCGGGCGCGCAGGCGCCGGTGCGGCTGCTATCCACGAGCTTCCGCAACGCGGGCCGGGTGCTCGACGCGGCCGCTGTGCTGCAAGTGGAGTTGCGAGCCGAGGCTCCTGACGTGCCCGTGCTTGTGGCCGCTCCCGACCGTGGTGACCGTGGTGACGTCTGCTGCGCGCTGCTGCCGACGATAACCGATGAGGCCGAGTGGGTGGCGAGCCAGGCCGCGGCGCTGCTCGCGCTACCCCCGGGATACGCTCCGGACGGCCGGCCGTGGCCGGACGGCCGGGCCGTCGGAGTGCGCCCGGGCGACATCGCGGTGCTGTGCCGCAAGCGGTCCCAGTTCGTGCCGGTGCGCCGGGCCCTCGAGGCCCGCGGCATTCCGGTCGAGGTGGTGGGGCTCGGCGGGTTGCTGAGCATCCCCGAAGTGCAGGACGTGGTCGCGACGCTGCGGGTGCTGCAGGACGCGGCGGCGTCGGACGCGCTCGCGCGGCTGCTGACCGGGCCGCGTTGGCGGATCGGCCCGCGCGACCTGGTGGCCCTAGGCCGCCGGGCCAGGGACCTGGCCCGCGGCCCGGACAGCCAGCGACCGGCGGGGCAAGGCGGGACAACCGGCTCGTCCCCGTTTTCCGTTGCCATAACGACAGAAACCGGGAACGATTCGTCCGCCCCCGCGACCGAGGCCGCGGACGCGCTAGCGGAGGCGATCACCGACCTGACGGCGGAGACTGGATCTTTGGTCGAGGCGCTCGACGACCTCGGTGACCCGGCCGGGTACTCGCCAGCCGGGTACGCGCGGATGCGCGCGTTCGCCGCCGAGACGCGGCGGCTTCGCGAGCATGCCGGGCGACCGTTGCCCGATCTCATCGCCGAAGTCGAGCGCGCGCTCAACCTCGACATCGAAGTCGCCGCCCGGCCCTACTTGCCCCGGGGGGGACGACCCCCCTTCAACCCCCCGGAAAACCATCCGGGCTTGCCCCAGGAGGGAGGCGCCGGAGGCGACCTGACCACGGCGCGCGCCGATCTCGACGCGTTCACCGACGTGGCCGCGACGTTCGCGGGCGAGCAGCCGGAGCCTACCCTCGGCGCGTTTCTCGCTTACCTGACCGCGGCTCAGCAAGAGGAGTTCGGCCTGGAGACCGGGCGGGTCGGCGAGGCGGACTCGGTCAAGCTGCTCACGGTGCACGCGGCCAAGGGGCTGCAGTGGCCCGCCGTCTTCATTCCTGGGCTGGCGGCGGGCGACCGGGCGCAGGTGTTCCCGGCGCGGCCGCGGGTGTCGACGAAGTGGACCGATAACCCGCGGCTCATCCCGTACAGCCTCCGAGGTGACGCCGCCGACCTGCCGGACTTGCGCGGGCTTGACGCCGCCGCGCTGACCGCGTTCACCGCCGCGTGCGGCGCACGTGACCTAGCGGAGGAACGGCGGCTCGCCTATGTGGCCGCGACCCGCGCCGCGTTCCTGCTTGGCTGCTCGGGCTACTGGTGGGGCGAGGGGACCGCGCCGTTGGGTCCCTCGGTGTTCCTCACGCAGGTGCGCGCGGCGTGCGAGGCCGGCGCGGGAACCGTGCGCGGCTGGGCTGAGCCGCCCGCCGAGGACGAAGAAAATCCGCTGCTCGCCCACATGGACGAGGCAGACTGGCCGGCCACCCCCGCGGGCCAGTACCACGAAGCCGTGAGGGAGGCCGCCCGCCTAGTAGAGGCAGCCCGAACACGTGAGCCCGTCAGCGAGCCAGAGGACTCCGGCGCCCCGGAGACAAGCGAGAAAGACAGAGCGCTTGTGGAGGCGTGGGAACTCGACGCGGGGCTGCTGCTCGCGGAACGCGACCGGCAGCGGCACCGGGGTCACGGGCCGGTGCCGGTGCCGCTGCCAGCGAGCCTCTCGGTGTCCGCGCTCGTCACGCTCGCCCGCGACCCGGACGAACTGGCCAGGCAGGTCCGCCGGCCGATGCCACGCCCGCCCGCCCGGGAGGCGCGCCGGGGCACGGCATTCCACCGCTGGCTGGAGGAGCGCTTCGGGCAGCAGCGGCTGATCGGTGACGACGAGTTGTTCGCAGACCCGGAGGAGTCCGACGAAGGGCTGATCGAACTGCGGGCACGCTTCGAAGCGGGCGAGTGGGGCGGCAGATGGCCGCGCGAGGTTGAGGTGCCGTTCGACATGCTGGTCGGGGACCGTCAGGTGCGCGGGCGGATCGACGCGGTGTTCGCGGATCAGGACGGCGGGTTCGACGTCGTGGACTGGAAGACCGGCCAGCCGCCACGTACCGAAGCTGACAGGGCAGCGGTCGCCGTCCAGCTTGCCGCCTACCGGCTGGCCTGGGCCGCGCTCGCCGGGGTCGCGCCGGACAAGGTACGCGCCGCCTTCTACTACGTTCGCCACGACCTCACCGCCCGCCCCGCCGACCTGCTAGACGAGGCCGGCCTGATCGCGCTGATCAGCCGGATCCCCGTGTCCGACGAGCCGCGCTAACCCCCGCACGTCGCCACGACCAGACAACGTGGCAGCCGTCCGGCCCCGGACGCGTCAATTGACCCGGCACCTGGTATACGAGCTGACCGCTTGGTAAACAGGACGACCACATCGCCCCTGCCCATACTTGGACATAACGGGCGGGAAATTGTCATGGCGGATACCAAGTGGTGACGGTGTATACCAAGTCGCAACGAGAGTGGGACGGGTCGGAGGCTGGGACGCCGTGACCACGGGGCCGAGGCGAGGCGGGTCAGGAGCTTAGGTAGCGCTCGATCGTCTCGACTTTGGTTGTCAGCGCGTTGGTCACCCCGGGGCGCAGGTCAGCCTTGAGCACGAGGCTTACCCTCGGCGCCCGCGCGGCGACCGCCTCCACGGCCTTCTTGACCACGGCCATGGCCTCGTCCCAGTCGCCTTCCACGGTGGTGAACATCGCGTCCGTCTGGTTCGGCAGCCCGCTCTCCCTGACGGCGCGGACGGCCTCCGCGACGATCTCTCCGACGTCTTCGCCGACGCCGAGCGGGGTGACTGAGAACGCGACAAGCATGGCAGCAGGCTATCGGAAGAGGCTGTCCACGTAGTCGGCGCCAATGCCGACCTTGTCGTAGTGGTCGCGGCACAGCTTGATGTAGTCGAAGACGTCGAACGTGCCGTTTGGCTCCCCGTTCTCGTCCAGCCAGATCAGCGGGCCGGTCACGTTGAACGTCACCATCATCGGCTCGTCCGACTCGTAGGCGATGAGCGTGTGCGCCTCGCCCGGCGCCTCGTAGATCCAGTCGCCCTTGGTGGCCACCCAGTCGTGCTCCAGGTAACCCCACTTGCCTGAGATCGTGTACGCGAACACCTGCTGCGGGTGGTAGTGCCGGTTCACCATTCCGGCGCCGCGGCAGTACAGCACGTCGCACCAGCGATTCTGGCTCGGAGAGATGAACAGCGGCCGGGAGCCCGCGGTCGGCGACAGCGGAGCGTACCAGCGCTCGTCCAGCGTGGCCGCGTCGTGGATGTACGCCTCGGGTGCCGCGCCGGGCCGGAAAACTTCCGCGACCGGCTTTAGTTCCCGCCAGAATTCGTTGGCCATTCGTGTGCTCCTCGTGGTTGTCGCAGACGCGAGATCACTGTCTCTCTCCGGCTGATCGCGAGGCAAGGGGCGGCGACGCCATCACGACAGGTCCGTGTCCGGATGCAGCGCGGGATCGGGTGGTTTGGGGTGCGCCACCAAGAGCGATGACGCAGTTCGCCACTGATGTGCGGCGTTTGCTAGCTATGACGCAATGTATTGATGCCGACGCTCATCGTGATACGATGACGTTCATGACAGCACTCCTCGAAGAGACCTCCGGTTCGGCGCCGGTGCGCAGAATCGCGATCAGGGAGCTTCAGCAGCATGCGGCCCGGGTCATCAGGGAACTGGCGGAGGCCGATGAGACGGCGGAGATCACCAGCCGCGGCCGGGTGGTGGCCCGGCTGATCCCGCTCACGCCGGCCGAGCGCGCGTTCGCCGAGATGATCGAGCGCGGCGAGATCATCCCCGCCAAGAACCCGGAAGGCCTGGCGGGGTGGAAGCCGCTGCCTCCCCGGGAGGATGGAGTGTCGCTCTCCGACGCTGTCATCGCCATGCGCGAGGAGGAGCGCTGGTGATCTACTTCGACACGTGTGCCCTGCTGAAACTGATCCGCGCGGACGGGGACAGCGAGGCGCTCGGCGATTTCATCAAGGCGCGCCCTGATACCAGATGGTTTTCTTCTGAGCTGGCCAGGGCTGAGCTCGTGCGGACGATTCGACGCGTCAATCACGACAGCCAGGGGCAGCTTGTCGACGGTGACAGGCTGCGCGCCGAGCTTGACTACGCCGAGAGCCTCTGGGACCGGCTTGACCTGATCGCGGTGAGCACGCGCGTGCTCACCGAAGCCGCCGCGATCGAACAGCCCTTCCTTCGGACGCTCGACGCCATACACCTGGCCGCCGCCGCGTCAATGCGAAGAAGCCTGTCCGCATTCGTCACCTATGACAAGAAGCTCGCCGCCGCTGCGCAGGAGGCGGGCCTGCCGGTACTTTCCCCGGCCTGACCGCGGCGCGCCCCGCGCCGCGCGGCCAGGCACCACCCGCATCAGGGGTTGGCCGAGGCCGATGGGTTACTCTGGCGAACGCTGCAGATGAAAAGGGAGCCGAGGTCATGAACGGGACGCCGCCAGAAAGCACGCAGTCTACCTATGCCGCCGCCGGGGTGGACGAGGAGCGCGAGCAGGTCGCGTTCGCCCGCGTGATGCGCCCGTGGCTGGCCAGGACCAGGGTCAAGTCTCCGCTGGTGACGTCCATTACCGGGCTGGCCAGCGGGTACTTCGCGACGATCATGCACCTGCCGCCGGGGCCGCCGCTCGCGCTGAGCACCGACGGGGTGGGCACGAAGATCTTGCTCGCCCGCGAGGCGAACCGCTGGGAGCCGATCGGCATCGACTGCGTGGCCAACAACGTCAACGACCTGATCTGCGTCGGTGCGGTGCCGCTCGTGCTGCTCGACTACATGGCTACCGACCGGATCGACGAGGGCGTGCTTGACGAGGTAGCCCGCGGGCTGTTCCTTGGCGCCGAGCTAGCGGGCATCGCGATCCCTGGCGGTGAGATCGCCCAGATCGGGGACATGCTCGCGGACTCGGCGGGCGGCGGCCCGATGCTCGACCTGGTCGGCACCGCGATCGGCGCGCTGCCGCCGTCACAGACGCCGCGGCCTAGCGCGCCGACTCAGGCGCCACCCCAGCCCGGGCTCAGCGAGGTTTCAGGCCAGGTGCTCGGCAACCAGCCGACCTGGCGCAACGCGGTGGACGGCAGCGCCGTCCGGCCCGGCGACGTGATCCTCGGGCTGCCAAGCTCCGGGCTGCACAGCAACGGGTATTCGCTGGCCCGGCACGCGCTGCTGCGTAAGGGCGGGATGTCGCTGACAGACCTGGTGCCCGGCACCGGCCGCCGGCTGGCGGACGCGCTGCTGCAGCCGACCCGGGTATACGTGAAGGCGGCCGAGGCGCTGTGGGCGGCGGGCATCACGCCGCACGGCATGGCGCACATCTCCGGCGGCGGGCTGCTCAACCTGGCCCGGCTCGTGGCCGACGTCTCCTACGAGCTGGACGCGATGGTGCCGGTCCCGGAGATCTTCACGTTGATCGCCGAGCGCGGCCAGATCCCGCCCGCCACCATGTACGCGACGTTCAACATGGGCCTTGGCTTCTGTGTCGTCGTGTCAAAGTCCGATCAGGCGGCCGCGCTCGCCGCGCTGAAGGAGGTCGGCGAGGACGCGGTCCGCGTCGGCTGGGTCACCGCGCGGGCCGGACGGACCGTGTCGATTCCGTCCGCGGGCCTGGTCGGCCGGGGAGACGCCTTCCAACCGGTACGTTAGGGTTCATGGACGTTCGGGAGTATGTCGCGGCGAACGCCGCCGAGTTTTCGCAGGCACTGCGCCGGTGGCTGGCGATCCCTTCGGTTTCCGCCGACCCAGCGCACCACGGCGACGTGCGCCGGTCGGCGGAATGGCTGGTCGCTTACCTCAAGGAAACCGGCTTCCCGGTCGCGGAGGTCTGGGAGACAGCAGGCCTGCCCGCCGTCTACGCCCACTGGCCGGCCGCCGACGACAGAGCGCCGCGCGTGCTCATCTACGGCCATCACGACGTCCAGCCGGCCGACCTCGCCGATGGCTGGGACTACCCGCCGTTCGAGCCAGCCGAACGCGACGGCAGACTGTACGGCCGCGGCGCTTCCGACGACAAGGGCCAGGTGCTGTTCCACGCGCTCGGCCTGCGGGCCTGCCTCGCCGCGACCGGGGCGCAGGCGCCGCCGGTGTCGATCACGATGCTCATCGAGGGCGAGGAGGAGTCGGGCTCGCCGAACTTCGCCGCGCTCCTGCGCGAGCGCGCCAAGCAGCTCAGCCCCGACGTGATCGTGATCAGCGATACCACGATGTGGGCGGCGGACATCCCGTCGATCTGCACCAGCATGCGCGGCCTGGCCGAAGCCGAGATCACCGTGACCGGGCCCACGCGAGACCTGCACTCCGGCTCGTTCGGCGGCGGCGTGCCCAACCCGGTGCACGCGCTGGCCGCGCTGCTCGCGGGGCTGCACGACAGCGACGGCCGGGTCACGCTCCCCGGCTTCTACGACGACGTCGTCCCGCTCTCCGACCCCGAGCGCGACCTGCTCGCCAAGCTGCCGTTCGATGAGGAGAGCTGGCTGACCGACGCCGGCGATAGCAGAGCGACGTATGGCGAGGCCGGCTTCACCACCCTGGAGCGGATCTGGGCGCGCCCCACCGCGGAGGTCAACGGCGTCTGGGGCGGCCACACCGGCCCCGGCCCGAAGACGATCATCCCCGCCGAGGCGCATGCCAAGGTCTCGTTCCGGCTGGTCGCCGATCAGGAGCCGGACGCTGTCATCGCGTCCCTCCGCAAATACTTCAGTGAATTTACTCCGAACGGGCTCGTGGCCTCCGTCATCTCCGGACACGGAGTACGCCCTTGCCGGTCACCCATCGACTCGCCTGCTGTGGGGGCGGCTCGCCGGGCCATGGAGCGGGCGTTCGGCCGGGAGGTGCTTTTCACCAAGGAGGGTGGCAGCGGCCCAGAGGCCGACCTGGCCGACATCCTGGGCGCGCCGCTGGTGTTCGTGGCGGTGGGCCTTGACGCGGACCGCATTCACGCACCCAATGAATACGTGGACCTATCCCGCCTGCTGCGCGGCGCAGAAACGGTCGCTTACCTCTGGGAGGAGCTAGCGGCAGGCCCGGTGGCCAGTTGAGCGAGTCGGGGGGCAGCCAGCAATTCGACACCGGACCTTTGGGTCGGCTCGCACTCTCGCGGTCGACCGTGGACCGGGCGACAGAAAAGCGGAATGACACCGCATGGGTCGAGGCGGCGTGGGCGGATACGCGCACGCGGGTGCTCGTGGTCAACGACTCCCAGGCGCTGATTCAGACCGACGGGGACCAACTGGAGCTCGTGTTCGTTCCGCCGTCTGAGGCGCCCGCTGGCACCCGGTTCCTGCTCGGAGTTGACGACGACGACGTCGCCTACTTCGGGGTGAGTGGGCTGCTGTCGGCAGAAGGCACGGTTCGTTCTGAAGAAACTGTTGTAAAGCCGATGGCCCTGCGGCAGGTTGGCGCGGTCCTCAGCGACCGGGACGCGGGGTTGATGACCCATGCGGTCGCGCTGGCATACTGGCACGACACCCACACCCACTGTCCGCGGTGCGGAACGGCGACCGTGCCCGCGGCCGCGGGACACCTCACGACCTGCCCCGCGGACGGGACAGAGCACTTCCCGCGGCTCGACCCGGCGGTGATCATGCTGGTCACCGACCCGGACGACCGCTGCCTGCTGGCCAGGAACGCGGCTTGGCCGCAGCGCCGCATGTCGGTGCTCGCCGGCTTCGTCGAGCCGGGTGAGTCGGTCGAGCACGCCGTGGCGCGCGAGGTTTTCGAGGAGACCGCGATCAGGGTCGGCCAGATTAGGTACCTGGGCAGTCAGCCGTGGCCGATGCCGCGCAGCCTGATGCTCGGATTCCAGGCGGTCGCGGCGGGCGGACAGCACATTGACGTGGACTCAGAAGAGATCAGCGAGGCGCACTGGTTCAGCCGCGCTGAGCTGCGGGCCAGCATTGATCAGGGCGAACTCGCGATCGCGCCGACGTCCTCGATCGCCCGTCGGCTGATCGAGTTCTGGTATGGCGCCGAGCTTCCCGACGGGCCGGGAGCGTGGGTGCCGCCGGCCCGCTGACGTAGCGACCGAAGGGTCGCTGCGGCCTGTCTCGGGGTCGCTGCGGAGTTCTGGCTCGTTCACAGTTTTCTCAGGTTTGTTACGTCATTTTCTTGACAAAAACGACCTGCTTAATAGGCTATGCATGAGCCCGAGTGTGACGGAGGTGGCGGACCAGGTGGAGATCGGGACGCGACTGCTCGGCCGCGCCGATGCGGGGCAGTCCGTTGACTGGCGGGCGACCTCGCCGCCGCCGGAAGCGGATGGAACGCTGCTGGCGGTGGTCCCGATTCCGGGGACGGGAACGTCGCTGGCGATCGTCGGCTACCCGGTAAGCGCGCCAGGCGTCGCCGTGGCGAACGGTGACGGCACGCCAGAGTCAGCGCAGGACCGTTCCGGGCTGCTGCTCGACCACGACCAGCGTCGGCTCTGGGTGGACGGGCGGGAGGTGACGCTGACGTTCCAGGAGTTCGAGCTGCTCGCCTTCCTCAGCGCGCATCCCACGACCGTGTTCAGCCGCGCCGACCTGGTGCGGCGGGTGTGGCGGCGCGACTTCTCCGCGGACAGCCGGACGGTGGATGTGCACGTCAGCCGGCTACGGCACAAGCTCGGCCCCGCCTACGGCAGGTACCTGGTCACCGAGTACCGGGTCGGCTATCAGTTCCGTCCTGGTGTCAGCGTCTAGCGGGGAGGTCAGCCGCTGACGGTGGGGCCGACCTTCGTGATCGTGATGCGCAGCAGGACGCGCTGCTGCGTTTCCATCGCGGCCCGGTAGTCATCCCAGTCGGGGTGCTCCCCGGAAATGCGGCGGTAGTAGTCCACGAGGTCGTCCATCGCCTCGGGCAGTTCCACGATGTCCGTCGTGCCCTCGATCTGCACCCACCTGCCGAAGAACGTGTCGGGGAACCCGCACAGCCATACCCGCGGGTCGCGGCGGACGTTGCGCACCTTGTACGCGGTCTGCCGCGTGCTGATCACCACGTGACCCGCGTCGTCGACGCCGAGCGTCACCGGCGACAGTTGCGGCGTCCCGTCGCCCTTCAGGGTGGCGAGCACGGCGTGATGCTGGGTGCTGACGAAGTCGAGCGCTGCCTCAATGTCCATGGGAACATCCTGGCCTAGCATCAACCCGTGCGCCGATGCCAGCGCCTGCTTCCCGCATCTACGCTGGTCACATGGTGCGTCGTGGCGATTATCAGCTGCAGCCTTCGGCGATGCTGCACCGGATCGGGCTGTCTGGCTGTGCCGCGATATCGCTGCTGGTCACGCTGGGCGTGATTCACGCGATGACCGGACGTTCGCCCGCGGTCGTCGCCGGCTCCGCTATAGCGCTGGTGGTGGCGCTGTCCGGGATGGGCTATGTCGTCCTCGCCGCGTCCAGGGCCGGTTCCCGCCTGGCCGCGCTCACCGTCGCCGGGCTCGCCGGAGCGGCACTCGCTGCCCTGCTGCCGGCGGCAAGCGGCTACCTGGTGATCTACGTCGCGGTGATCGGTCTCGGCATGGAGCTGCCGCCTGTGCTGGCGCTTCCCGCGGCGCTTGTCGTCTTCGCCGCGGCCAACCTCGCACTCCTGCTGGCCGCCAGGCTGTCTTTGACGAACGTGGTCAGCAACGACGTGGGGACGGCGTTCCTGTTCACGGTCGGGGTCTTCGCCCGGACGATGCGCGTATCGCAGGCCAGGGCGCGCGCCGACCAGGCGCGCGCCGAGGACCTGCTCGCTCAGCTCCAGGCTTCGCAGGCCGCCCAGGCCCAGGCCGCGGCGCTGACCGAGCGCACCCGGCTCGCACGCGAGATTCACGACATCCTCGCGCACTCGCTGGCCGGCTTGGTGCTGGCGCTGGACACGGCCGAGTTGCTCGGCAGGCGCCGCCAGGCCTGTCCGGACGAGGCCGACTCCGAGACCCTGGTGAAGATCCTCGGACAGGTGACCCGAGCGCAGCGGATCGCGCGGGAGGGACTGGCGGATGCCCGCCGCGCCGTCTCCGCGCTGCGCGGCGACGAGCTGCCGGGTCCGGCCCTGCTGGACCGCCTCGTCAAGGACACGTCGGAGGCAACCGGCATCCATGCCGCGCTGACCGTCGCCGGCGAGCAGCGGGCGTTGTCGCCTGAGGTCGGGCTCGCCCTGTACAGGACCGCCCAAGAGGCGCTGATCAACACGGCGAAGTACGCGGGGCGCGACGGGCGGGCCGAGCTGCGCGTCACTTACGGCGCGGGCGACGTCGAGCTCGCGATCGACGACGCCCGCTCGGCGGACGCGGCGCCGCCGGGACCTGCCGGGCTGACGTTCGGCGGGTACGGGCTGACCGGCATGCGCGAGCGCGCGGAGTTGCTCGGCGGCAAGCTGACCGCGGGCCCGACCGACACGGGATTCCGGGTGCTGCTGTGGCTGCCCACCGTGCCTGAGCCGGAGGCACTGTGACGACCCGGGTCCTGATCGTTGACGACCAGAAGGTCGTCAGGGAGGGCCTGGTATCGCTGATCGGCCTGCTGCCAGGCATCGCCGTGGTGGGCGCGGCGATCGACGGTGACGACGCGATCCGGCAGGCCGTCGAGCTGGGCCCGGACGTCGTCTTGATGGACCTGAACATGCCGCGTTGCAACGGCGTCGAAGCCACCGAGCGGCTGCGGCGTCTGCAGCCGGATGTCGCGGTGGTCGTGCTCACCACGTACTCCGATGACGCGTGGGTGTTCGCCGCGCTGCAGGCGGGTGCCCGCGGCTTCCTGACCAAGGACGCCGGCGCCGACGAGATCCTGCGTGCCATCACAGATGTGGCGGCCGGGCACGCGCAGCTCGATCCGGCCGTTCAGCGGCGGCTGCTTGACGCGCTGAGCAGCGGCGTCCGGTTCGGGGTGGCCGACAACACCCCGCCGCCCGGGCCGTCGGGGCCGGCTGCGTCCGCCGACGCGATCGCGGAGCCGCCCGACGGGCTCAGCCCGCGTGAAGCCGAGGTTCTCACGCACATCGCGGCCGGCTTGTCCAACGCCGAGATCGCAGCGGCTCTGTACGTGTCAGAGGCCACGGTGAAGACGCACATCAACCACATCTTCAGCAAGACCGGCCTGCGGGATCGCGCGCAGCTCGTGGGGTACGCGTTCCGCACTGGACTGGCCAGCCCGGGTTGAGGTCTCTATCTGCCCTAGGGGGACGACCCCCGTCCGCGCGGAACAGGTTCCGCGCGGACTATCAACCCGTGGGTGGATACCGCGAAGTCAACTCCTGCGCCGATGGCACGGCGCCTTCCGCTCTGTAGTGTCGTTAGTGTCAGGGGCTAGAACGCGACCACCCGGGCAGGGGGACATCAGCCATGGACACGCCGGACAGGAGCTTCCCGCGCGGCGACCTTAGAGTGTCGGACGCCGACCGCGACCGCGCGGTCAGCGAGTTGAGCGAGCACTTCCAGACCGGGCGTCTCACGCAGGAGGAATTCGAGGATCGCTCCGGACGAGCGCTGAAGGCGCGCACCGACAAGGAGCTCAGCGAGCTGTTCACCGACCTGCCGCACGGCCTGGCACCTGCGCCCGCGAGCCCCGGCACCGTCCGCCGGGCGGGCCGCATCCCAGTGCGACGCGTCGCCATCGCCTTCGTCGTCGCGGCGATCATCGCCGCCAACGTGCTCAGCACCGTGCATAATTTCGGCCACACGCACACGGTCGACCTGGGCTGGCTGGTGCCGATCTTGATCATCGGTTTCATCTTCCGGCGCAACGTGCTCGGCCGGCGGTAACAGGAAGGCAGCTTTCGACGTGGATGCCTCCGCGATGACGCATGCCCGGACCAAGCCGACGCGCCGCCGGGCCCCGAGAACGCCCGATGACCCCTTCGCGACCGCGCTGCGCCGGCTCCGCTGGCCGGTGGTGATCGTCTGGCTGCTCGCCATCGTCTTGCTCAACGGGCTGTCAAGCAGCCTGTCGAAGGCCACCAACGACACGGCCTCCGCCTACCTGCCGTCCTCGGCCCCGTCGACCAAGGTTGCCCTGCTCCAGGAGGCCGCCGCGCAGGCGGCCGCGCGCACCGGGGGCCAGCCCCAGACGAACCAGGCGATCGTGGTGGTCGCCCGCGACGGCGGCCTCACGCCGTCGGACCGGGCCGCGTTCGGCTCGGCGCATGCCGCCGTGGCGGGCCTCGCCGGTCAGGTGGCCGGTCTCGCCGCGCCCGGCGCGGTGCAGCCGTCGGCCGACGGCGAGGCCGCGGCGTTCACGGTGAACATCACCGGCCAGGCCAACTCGAGCGGTGTCGACAGGGACGCGGTTAAGGACATCAGGGCCGCTATCGCAGGCCCGGTAGGGCAGGCCGGTGACGGCCTGGTCGCCGACGTGACCGGCCCGGCGGCGGTGAACGCCGACAGCAGCGGCGGGAACCAGCAGACCATCCTGCTGCTCACGGCACTCGTGATCGTGGCGGTCATCCTGCTGATCGTGTACCGGAGCCCGGTGCTGTGGCTGCTTCCGCTGTTCGGCGCGATCGCGGCGATCATCGTCGCGCAGGCGTCCGCGCACGGCCTGGCCAACGCCGGCCTGACGGTAAGCACGCTGTCCGCGGACATCCTCATTGTGCTGGTCTTCGGCGCCGCCAGCGACTACGCGCTGCTGCTGGTGCACAGGTATCGGGAGGAGTTGCGGCACCACGCCGTGCCGGAGGCCGCGATGGCGTCCGCGCTGCGCCGGACTCTGCCGACCCTCATCGCCTCCGCCGCCACGGTGACCTGCGCGATGATCTGCCTGCTGACGGCCGATTCCGCCTCGCTGCACGGCCTCGGGCCGGTCGGCGCCGTCGGCATCGTGTCCGCCCTGCTCGCCCAGATCACGTTCCTGCCGGCGCTGCTGCTCGTCGTGGGGCGGCCGGCCTTCTGGCCGCGTATCCCGCGGTTCGGGGCGGCGGGCCGCGAAGAATCCCGTGTCTGGGCGGGCATCGGAACGCGGGTCGCCCGCCATCCCGCGCGGACGGCGATCGCCGTCGTGGTCCTGCTCGGCGTGGCGATCGCCGGCCTCGCCTCGCTGCGCGTCGACAACAATCCGGTGGACAACGTGAAAGGCCACCCAGGCAGCGTGACCGGCGAGGCGCTGCTGGCCGAGCACTTCCCGGCGGGTGACATCTCACCGCTGGTGCTGCTCGTCCCGCCGGGCCAGGCGGGCGCCGCCGCCCCGACGGCGCGCTCGGCACCGGATGTCGGCAGCGTCGTCCCCGGTCCGCCGGTCGAGGGATACGCCAGCTATTCGGTGATCCTGTCAGTCCCGCCGTTCGGCTCGGCGGGGACGGCGGCGATCGTCGACCTGCGGCAGCGGCTCTCTCAGGACGCACCGGACGCGCTGGTGGGCGGCAACCCCGCGATCCAGTACGACACCGCCCAGTCCGCGGCTCGCGATACCGCCGTCATCATCCCGCTGGTGCTCGTCGTGATCTTCATCGTCATCGCGCTGCTGCTGCAGGCGATCATCGCGCCGCTCGTGCTCGTGGTTACGACGGCGCTCAGCTTCGCGGCTTCGTTCGGCCTGGCGAGTCTGCTCTGGCGCTTCGCGTTCGGCTACTCGGGCGTTCAATCAGTGATCCCGATCTATATCTTCATCTTCCTTGTCGCGCTCGGCGTCGACTACAACATCTTCCTGTCCGCGCGGATCCGCGAGGAATCCCGGCGGCTCGGCATCACGGAAGGCACCCTGCGCGGGCTGGGCGTCACCGGCGGCGTGATCACCGCCGCGGGCATTGTGCTCGCCGGTACCTTCGCCGCGCTGACCCAGATCCCGCAGGTGAACATTACCGAGGTGGGCATCGCGGTGGCGCTCGGCGTGCTGCTCGACACCCTGGTCGTCCGCACGGTGCTGGTCCCGGCCAGCCTGCTCACCATCGGAGAGCGCGTCTGGTGGCCCGCGCGCAGGCGGTCCTAGTGACGCGTACCGGGCTAGAGCCGGTCATCGGGGACCACGAAGCTCTTCGACGACGAGTTCACCGGCGATCTGCGCGCGAGCGACGAGCCGCGGCACGTCGAGCTCCCGTGAGGTCAGTTCCTCGAGCTTGTCGGGCCGCAAAGGTACGGCAGTCAATGACACTTTGCAAGTGATGTCATTTGACAGTATGTGACGTAGAGGTACCATGCATGTATGCAACAGGTGTCCGTGGCGTCCATGCCATCCGTGGCGTCGGCGCCCGAGTCGCCCCGCCGCGAGCGCAAGAAGCGCCAGACCCGCGACGCCCTGGTACATGCCGCGCTGAGGCTGTTCGACGCCAAGGGTTACGAGCACACGGCGGTCCGCGAGATCACCGACGCCGTCGATGTCTCCGAGCGCACGTTCTTCCGGTACTTCGCCAGCAAGGAAGACCTCGCCGTGTCCTTCGTCAGGGACTTCTCTGACGTCCTGATCAAGGAGCTCGCCGCCAGGCCGCCGGGTGAGGAGCCGCTCATCGCGCTCGGGAACGCGTTCCGCGTCTCGCTGCGCGCGGTCACCGCCGACGACGCCCACCTAGGCGAGGAGTCGGTCTACCTGCTGATCATCAAGCTGGTCGAGAGCACGCCGACGCTGCTGGCCGCGCACCTGCGCTATCTGCACGACCGCGATGACGAGATCATCCGCCTGCTCGCCGACCGCGAGGGCGTCGACCCCGTCACCGACCTGCGGCCGCGCATCGCCGCGGTGGTGTTCGGAGGCCTGGTCGCCGCGGCCAACAAGGAGTGGCGGGCCGAGGGGTGCGGCAGCGTCGAGGAGATGCTTGCCGCGTTCGACGCGTGCCTGGACCAGGTCGGCCCGGCGCTCGTCGGGCACTGGACGGCTCGTTAGCGGCGGGCGGCGTTTCCGTGGCGAGCACGCGGGACTGGTTCGAGACCGTGGCCGAGGCGCGCCGCCGGGCCAGGCGCAGGGTGCCTAAGGCCGTCTTCCTCGCTCTGGAAGCCGGCGCCGAGGCGGGCGTGACCCGCGCGGACAACCTCGCGGCGTTCCGCGAGATGAGGTTCGCCCCGCCGCGGGTGGCGGACCTGCCTGGTCGCCGCGACCTGCGGACGACCGTGCTCGGCGTACCGCTTGACCTGCCGGTGATCGCCTCGCCCGTCGGCGCGCAGGCCATCCACCCGCTCGGCGAGGTCGCCGTGGCCCAGGGCACCAGGGACGCGGGTACCGCGATGGGGCTGAGCGAATTCGCGAGTAAGCCCGTGGCGGAGGTGGCACGGATCAACCCGAAGTTGTTCTTCCAGGTGCACTGGTCCGCGGACCGCGACACGCTGCTCGAGCGGGTTGAGAACGCGCGGAAGAACGGTGCGGTGGCGCTCATTCTCACGCTGGACTGGTCGTTCCCTGGCGGCCGGGACTGGGGCAGCCCGGCCATACCGGAGCGGATGGACCTGCGGGCCATGCTCAGGTACGCGCCGCAGGGCCTGGCCAGGCCCGGCTACCTGCTCGACTGGCTGCGCCATGGCGGCCTGCCCGACCTCACCGTGCCCAACATGGCCCGCCCGGGGCACCCCGCCCCCGCCTTCTTCGCCGCCTACCGGGACTGGACGACAGTCAAGCCTGCGACCTGGGCCGATGTCGCCTGGTTGCGGGAGCAGTGGGGTGCGGCCTTCATGGTGAAGGGCGTGATGCGCGCCGACGACGCCCGGCGCGCCGTCGACGCGGGCGCGACCGCGATCTCGGTGTCCAACCACGGCGGCAACAACCTTGACGGCACACCCGCGTCGATAAGGGCGCTGCCCGCGGTCGCGAAGGCGGTCGGCGGCCAGGCCGAGGTCCTGCTCGACGGCGGCGTCCGGCGCGGCGGCGACGTGGTGAAGGCGCTCGCGCTCGGCGCCCGCGCGGTGCTGATCGGCCGCGCCTGCTTGTGGGGCCTGGCCGCGAACGGCCCGGTCGGCGTCAGCAACGTCTTCGACGTGCTGCGCGGCGGCATCGACTCGGCGCTCCTTTCCCTCGGCCATCCATCCGCGCACGACCTGTCCCCGTCGGACGTGATCCTCCCCGACGGCTTTACCCGCGGCCTCGATTAGCCATGCAGGGTTCCGAATGTGCCGAAAGCTTGACCGCCTCCGGGAGCGCGCTGCGCTGACTTAACTCACTCCGTGACCAGAACATGCCGGATATATCGTCATATATTTACCCGGCAAAATGTCAGAAGGTATGCGAAGTGAACACCAGAGGATGATGTGACTGGCGGGAGCACGCGCGGACGGGGTGCGGGCCGTCGACGGTGCCCGGGAGCCGCCGGCGGGAGCACGCGCGGACGGGGTGCGGGCCGTTGACGGCGCCTGGGAGCCGCCTTCGGCGACCTCGATGGTCACCTCAAGTGCTGGCGCCTGATAGACATCACCTTTACAGGTAGACGGCTGACGGGAAACAGAGGGCGAACA
Source organism: Trebonia sp. (assembly GCA_035571275.1). Classification (GTDB taxonomy): domain Bacteria; phylum Actinomycetota; class Actinomycetes; order Streptosporangiales; family Streptosporangiaceae; genus Trebonia. The sequence goes on along the minus strand of DATMKQ010000289.1, from coordinate 1,022 downwards.
TGGACGAGAGTCGGGCGCGAGCCCAATTGCGCGCGGAACGCGCTGAGGTGGCTGAGCTGTTGCAGGAGACCGAGAGGGCGGAGGGGACAGAACGCGAGTCGGTCGAAGACATCCCCGGCGACTTCGAGGACGCGGGCGAACTGCTGACCGAGGTGGACGAGGACGAGGAGGTCGCGGGGGACCTGCGTGACCGGCTCGCGGCGATCGACCGGGCGCTGGCGCGCCTGGAGTCCGGCACGTACGGCCGTTCGGTGCTCAGCGGCAAGCCGATCCCCGACGAACGGCTGGAAGCCGACCCGGCCGCGGAACTGACCGTCGACGAGGCACGCGCCCAGCGCTAACCCGGGTCGGTGGTCCAGGCGGCTATCTGGACGCGGGAGTGAAAGCCCAGCTTCGTCATGATGTTGGCCACGTGCCTGGCGACGGTGGCGGGACTGATGACCAGTTCGTCGGCGATGGCCTTGTTGCTGCGGCCGCCCGCTATCAGCGCGGCGACCTCCTTCTCCCGGGCTGTGAGCGAACTCGGCGGCGGGGTTGCCGCGGCAGCGGCCGCGGCGACCCGAGGCGCCGGCGCTGACGGCTCAAGCGCCAGGGTGATCGCGTCCTCCGCGGACATCGCGCGGCCACGTGCCCACAGCCGGGGGACCACGTCGTCGCCGAGGCGGCGGGCCGGGACGATGTATCGTTCGGCTCGCGCGCCCTGCAGCGGCGGCAGGCCGGCCGCCTCGCGCAGCGCGGCCGCCGCCGCCGTGAGCAGCACCGCCCGCTCGGGCTCTTCCTCGTGGACCGCGAGCGCGGCGAACGACTCCAGGCCGCGCGCCACCCCGATGCGGGTGCCGCAGGTGCGACTGATCCGCAGGCTCTCGGTGAGGTGCTCCCTGGCCAGTTCGATGGCGCCGAGGTCGATCGCGACCCGGCCGAGTCCGGACATGCAGCGCGCCATTTCCGGTCGGGCGCCGACCTCGCGCAGGTAGGCAACCGCCTCGGTGTACCTGTTGCGCGCGTCGGCGTGGTCACCGCGC
>DATMKQ010000288.1:0-10067 GCA_035571275.1 Trebonia sp. | reverse complement strand
GTCGACGAACCGCGGCGTCTGCGCCCACGCGGTGCGGCGCACCTCGCCGTCGGTGATGACGTCGAGGCCTATCTCCTCCTGCAGCTTGATCGCGTCGATCGCCGCGTCGTCAAGCACGGCCACGTCGGCCGGGCCGGCCCGGCGGGCGGCGCGCACCACCGCGTCGCCGCGCAGCAGGCTGCCGACGGTCTCGGCCCGAGTAGGGTCGTCGCTCAGTGACACTGGTGCCTCCACGCGGTGCTCAGCGGTTCTTGGCGAGCGCGGGCACCACGCGCGCCGGGTTCTCGTTGAAAATCTTGATCTTGTCCTCCTCGCTGAGGAAGTCGAACGACCCGATGACGGGTACCAAGTCGTCGCTAGTGCGACCGGTTTCAGGGCGTACCGCCCGCCCTGACCCCGGCGCTTCGGTGCCGAACAGCATCCGCGGCACGCCGCGTTGCTTGATCGCGGCCTCGAGGAAGATCAGGTCGTAGCCGCACGTGTCGTAGAAGAGATTGTCGGTCAGGTCCTTCTGCGCGATGTGGTGATCAGTCGGGATGAACCGGTCGAGCGCGCCGCCGCAGTGGCAAATGATAACCCTGAGCTCGGGGAACCGGTCGAATACGTCGCCGTGCGAGAGGAACTGCCCGGCCAGGTACTGCTCGGTGAGGAAGCCAAGCTGATAGTTGTGCGGCACGACGCGGTAGCGCGGGTCGAGGGAGTTCGTGCCGTGCACGATCAGCGGGATGCCAAGCTCCTGGGCGCGCGCGTACACCGGGTACCAGTACGGCTCGTGCATGCCAGGGGTAGTGCGGCGGCCGCCCGGATCTGGCGACAGGTAGGCGGCCGCGAACCCGTACTCAACGACGCACCGATTCAGCTCGGCCAGGCAGTTCGAAAGGTCCGGCGCCTCGCTGACCTGCGGCAGCATCGCGGCGCCGAGGAACCGGTCGGGGAACATCGTGCACTGCTGGTGGATCATGTCGTTGACGTACCTGGTCCAGGAGGGCAGCAGGTGCGGCTCCATCCAGCCCAGCATCAGGAACGGGCGCGGCCCGATGACCTGCACGTCGATATTCCTGTCGTCCATGTACCTGACGTGGCCGAGGGCGGCGGCGTGAAACTCCTCTCTGCTCACCCGCGCCGGGCCCGCGTGGTCCTGTCCGATGGGCGAGTCCATCGGGGTGTTGGACCCCAACATGAGCGTCAGGAACGAGTTGGCGGAGAACGGCACCGACACATGGCCGTGGACGTCGAGCACGCGAACGTTGTTATACACGCGGTGATTCCTCTCTTCTTATTCTCCCGCCCGAGCCCCCCCACGGCCCCGAGCCCCCCAACCTGGCCGGGCTTGCGGTTAGTCTGTCGTGACTGCTACCCCTTCGGGGACGTTTCCCTCGATGCCGGGGCGGCGCACCATGGCCCGGTCGCCGCGGAACCCGTTCCAGTAAGTGACGAGGTAGACGGCGGCGAACGCGGCGCCGAGCAGGCTCAGCCCGGCGGCCAGCCCCCAGAACCCCTCGAAGCCCTGGATGGACGGCAGCGGCGGTCCTGGCGGGCCGCCCGGCACGTGCGGCAGCGTGTTGCTGGTCAGGAACTGGCCGAACACCGCGCCGCCGATCGACCCGCCCACGCCGGTCGCGAGGATCGGGGAGATGCCGAACAGCCGGCCCACGTGCTCGGGCGGGATGTCCTCCACGTAGATGAGCCCGAAGGACGAGACCACCATGCCGACGCCGATGCCCACCACGGCCATGCAGATGGCCAGTTCGGCCAGCGACCCGTGGAACGCGATCACGAGCAGCAGCCCGAGGCCCTCGGTGATGGCGCCGCCGCACAGGAACGGTCCCTTGCCCATCCGCCGCGACATATAGCCGGTGAACGGCCCCATGAGCAGGGTGCACCATTCGGCGGGGACGATGATCCACGCGCCCGCCACCGGACCGGCGCCCAGCCCGTTCAGGCCCGGCACTGCGGGGAGCTGCGCGAATGTAGACGTGGCGACCAGCGCGCCGAACAGTCCGAACCCGGCGAGGATGGACACGGCGTTGTTCACCCACATCGGCCTTGACCAGAACACGGTCTGGTCGACGAGCGGATTGCGCATGCGGCGCTCCACGAGCACCCACGCGATCGCGACGACCACGGCGATCACGATCAGGAAGATGACCTCCCACGATCCCCAGCCCCAGGTCGGCTGCTCGCTGAAGGCGATGTCAAGCGCGATCGCCGGGATCGCGAACCCGACCGCGCCGAACGGGTCGACCGCCCGCCACCATTTCGCGGGCGCGCCGGGGGCGGGCCCGCGGCCGTTCGGCACGAGCAGCGCCATGACGATCAGCCCAAGGAACGGCAGGACCGCCGAGCCCCAGAAGACGATGCGGAAGCTCGAGTGGTGCTGGACGATGAGCCCGGCGATGACGCCGCCGATCCCAAGGCCGAGGAACAGCGTGGCGCTGATCAGGCTGATCGCGATCTTGCGCCGCATCACGGGGAACTCGTCGTTGACGATGCCCGCGAGCATCGGGAACATGACCAGGCCCACGCCGGTGATCGCGCGGCCGACGAGCAGCAGCGGCAGGCCGGTGCTGACCGCGGCGATGAGCCCGCCAAGTGCCAGGCACGCCAGCCCGGTAAGGGCCATCGACTTCTTCCACCCCATCGTGTCGCCGAGGCGGCACAGCGTGGGGACGAACGCCGCGCCTGCCAGCAGCGCGATCAGGGTGATCCAGATCGCCGAGACCGCACTGATGTGGTACGACGACTCAAGCGAGGTCAGCAGCGGTACGAGCATGTTGCTGGGGATCGAGTAGCCGATCAGGCCGAACAGCAAGGCCGCGGTCACCACGGTCATGCGGCGGGGGGCGAGACGAACTCCGTAATTGACTGTCGTGCTTGACGTGGTCGGTGCGCTCATCGACGAGCTACTCCCATCTGGCGAATGCCATTCCGGCACCCGTTCCCGCGGGGGTCCGGTAGCCGGGCACATAGTCAAGGACCGTTGCCGAGAGGTTCTCCAGCGCCCCGGCGGCCACGATCCAGTTGAGAATCTCCGACGTCCCTGACCGCATCTGGTCCCGTGTCAGCGACCCGAGGATTCCGGCGTCGCGACCGGTGATCCCGGACAGCACCCGGCTGTCCAGTTCCTCGTCCACGACGAAGTGGCTCAGCCCGCCGGACGCGATGACCGCGACGCGAGCCGTGCCAGGCCAGCTCTCGACCGCGCGGCGCAGCGCCCGGCCGAGCTCATAGCAGCGGGCGGCCGACGGCACGTTCGGCGGATAGTAGGTGTTCACGAAGACGGGGACGATGGGCGTGGCCGGCGGCAGCCCCAGCCGGTACCGGGGAAACGTGAACGCGTGCCCGAGGCTGCGCCCGGCGGGCTGCTGGCGCAGCACCGTGATGTCGAAGTCCTCCCGCGGCAGCCGCCCGGCGACGTGCGCGCTGAGCTCCGCCTGGACCGGGTGGGGTTGCTCGTGGTCGGAGTGCGCCGCCCAGGACGCGGCGCGGATGCCTTGCGGCATCCGCGCCAGAGCTTCGCCGGACGGCGGCATGTCGACGAGTTCGGCGCCGGTGAACAAGGCGAAGGCCGGAATGCCGTCGTCCCTGAACAGCTCCCGCTGGTCGTCGCCGATCACGACCGCGACGTCGGCGTGCGCCTTGGCCAGATAGCCCGACAGCGCCTCGATGGCCTCCTGGCAGCGGCGGTACTTGTCCTCCCAGACCTCGGGCCGCAGCTCGCGCTCGATCGCCGGGTCGGCGCTCGCGAGCAGTTCGTCGTAGGTGTGATAGCGGGCGTCCTGGCCGAGCAGGAGGGGATTGCGCCGGTCTCGTTCGGCGTGATCGAGCCACATGTCTACGCCAGAGCTGAGTTGAGGCGTGTGTGACGAGGCTATGCCGATCACGATTTCTGCCATTCCGCGCACCTCGCTAAAGGCAATAGGAAATTCGCGCCCGCGGTCCGGCAGAATTCGAGGAGACGCGGGGGTCGTCCCCTCGGACCAGCCGGACCGGTCAGGCGTACGTCAGCAGAGGTTGGAGGCCTGTAACCCTGGTAGCGTTTACGCTAGAAAGCGGTTAATAGTGTGTCAACAGGTGTTACCCGTGGATTAACCCGCTGTGCCGGACTAACAAACCCCTGGCGGCGATCTTGTGCCGCCCCGCACCGCGAGTGCCCGCACCGCGACAACCGCGTTTAACTGCGCATCCTGTTCGGTCTCGCGCGAGCTGCGCCTCACACGCAGACCGCGCCTCACAAGCAGACCGGGCCTCACAAGCAGACCGGGCCTCACACGCAGACCAGGCACCCCGCGTGCGTGGTGATGCGGAAGAGACGGCCGGGGCCGTTCGGGAGCCTGGACAGGACGGCCGCGACGAGATGTTCGGGGTCGGCGCTCGCCTGTACCGACGACATGCTCCGCACGTAGGTCGCGACGGGTTCTGGGTCCGGGATGCGGAGTTCGGCGATGAAGTCGTGCCTCGTCACGGACGAGAAGACGGTGCGCAGCAGCGCCTCGCCCTCGTCCAGGCGGAGCCGTTCGCCATACGGCCTGAGGTCACCGCCGCTGGCCGCATCGATGACCGCCCATAGTTCCTTGAGGCTGTCCGAGCCGTTCAGGCCGACCACCACGCGGCCGCCGGGCCGGGTCACGCGGCGGAGCTCGCGGACCGCGGCCACCCGGTCGGGCACGTGGTACAGCATGTGCATCGCCAGCGTCAGGTCGGCGCAACCGTCCCGCAGCGGCAGCGCGGCCACGTCCGCCCCGATCAGCGCGGCCACGTCCGCCCCGATCAGCGCGGTGCCGTCCGTAGGCGCGCCCCCCGCATCTACCGTCACCGCCGCCTGGTCTGCCGCCGCCTGGTCTCGCCCCTCAGCCTCGTCTGCCGCCTCCGCCTGATCTGCCGCTGCCGCCTTGTCTGCCGCCTCCGCCTCGTCTGGCGTCGTCCCACGGGCCTCCCGCAGCGCGTCGCGGGCCGCCCGTAGCATCCCGAACGACAGGTCGGCACCGATCACCCGGCCCGCGAACCCGCGCCGGGCCAGTTCGGCGAGGTACACGCCGTTCCCGCAGCCGACGTCGGCGACTACCTCCCCGCGGGCGGGCGCGGCGAGGTCGAGGATCCGGGCGGTCAGGTCGATCCGAGGGTGCTGATAGGCGTAGATGGACTGGCGGGCCGCCAGGTTGACGTCGGTCCGGTACTGCACGTCGCGCAGGAACGACCGGTCCGTGCGCAGGTCGGCCGTCCCCGCCGTTGGATCAGCCGCCTCCTGCCGCTCAGCCAGCGGAGCCGCCTGCGATCTCGTATGACCACAGCTCGCTGTGGGTGCCGACGGCCGGAGGCGCCTCGCCTCCGGCGCGTTCCTGCGCCGAGCGGTGGCCGTGCCCGAACGCGGGGGAGTTCACCCAGGCCATGAACGATTCCTCGTCACGCCACCGGGTCACAACCAGCCAGGTGGTCCGCTCGTCGGCCGGCTTGAGCAGTTCGAATCCCTCAAAGCCGTCCTGCTGGTCCACCGCTCCCGCCCGCGCGGTGAACCGTCGCGCCAGCTCGTCGCCGCTGTCCGCGGGCACCGTGATCGCGTTGATCTTCACGACAGTCATGTTCCGATCATGCCAGCCCGGCCTGGGCGGACCTAGGGCGCGGGGTGAGCCGGGTTATCACCCGGCGAGGGCGAGGCGCTGAAGGCTCGGCCCGGAGAGCATAAAACGGCTGTCCGACATCTGATCGGATCAGATCGCCCGTCTTGGGCTTCTCGGTGCTTGTCGTCATCTCCAGTGATTTAACCCGCAGCAGACGATGATTCCGTTTTCAAAACAGGGAGACCACTATGTCTGTCTCAACAGCAGCAGTCCGGCCGTTCACCATCCCGGTCACGCCCGAGGCCGAAATCCAAGGCCTGCGCGAGCGTGTAAAGGCTACGCGCTGGCCCGACAAGGAAACCGTCCCCGATCATTCGCAAGGCGTGCAGCTGGAAACGATTCAGGAGCTTGCCCGTTACTGGGCCACGGACTATGACTGGGGCGCGTGCGAGGAAAGGCTGATGGCCCTGCCGAACTTCATGACCGAGATCGACGGGCTCGGCATTCATTTCATTCATGTCCGTTCACAGCATGACAACGCGCTCCCGCTCATCATCACGCACGGCTGGCCCGGCTCCATCATCGAGTTGCTGAACATCATCGGTCCGCTCACCAACCCCACCGCGCATGGCGCGAACGCGTCGGACGCTTTTCACGTGGTGATCCCGTCGATGCCGGGCTACGGATTCTCAGCGAAGCCGCGGGCGCCAGGGTGGGGCCCTGACCACATGGCGACTGCCTGGGTCGAGTTGATGAAGCGCCTCGGGTACGACCGTTTCGTGGCCCAAGGCGGCGACTGGGGTGCCGTTGTCACAGATCTGATGGGCGCGCTCGCGCCGCCAGAATTGGCTGGGGTGCACTCCAACATGCCGGGCGTACTTCAGCCCGACATCGTCGCGGCATTGCCCATCCCCGGCCAGCTCGCCCCCGGCGGCCCGCCGCCCGCCGGCCTGTCAGCCGACGAACGGCACGCGTTCGAGCAGATAAGCAGCTTTTACACCAGCGGCGCCGGCTACGCGGTAGAAATGGGGACGCAGCCGCAAACTCTGTACGGAGTGGCGGATTCGCCCGTAGGCCTGGCGGCCTGGATGATTAACCACGACGCGTACAGTTACGGGGAGATCGCGCAAGCTTTTGAGGGCAATCCCGTCGGCGAGCTCACCCGCGACGCGATCCTCGACAACGTCACGCTTTACTGGCTGACGAACACGGGGGTCTCGTCGGGCCGCCTCTACTGGGACAACAAGTTCGGCTTCTTCGACGCCAAGAATGTCACCGTCCCGGCTGGCGTGACCGTCTTTCCCGGCGAGCTCTACGAGGCTCCCCGGAGCTGGGCCGAGCAGGCCTACCCGAACCTGATCCACTACAACAAGGTCGGCGCGGGCGGCCACTTCGCGGCCTGGGAGCAGCCGCGGATCCTGTCAGAAGAAATCCGCGCCACCTTCCGCCAGCTTCGGTAGAACCACAGGTGAGCGGCGATCACCCGACCCGCGAACCCCCCGTCAGGCCACTTACCCAATCCAGGTGATGTCGAGGATGACGACCACCTCGGTGCCATCGTTGATTAAGTACGTGACCAGCCCAGCGTCACCGAACTCCGCACGCCTGACATGCGGGTCGCGTGTCGCTGAGCTGTGCCCGGTAGGTCAAATGTCGCCCGTGCCTTACTGCCGGTGCCTTGCCGCGGCAAGTCGCGCCGACAAGGGTCTGAAAACCTGTTTGCCGTGGTGCGCGTGGCGCGCTAATCATGAGGTCATGCATGTCGAGGCCATCAACATCGGTCCGAGTGAGGCGCTTGAGCCGGTCGGCTCGGTGACCGCGGTCACGGGCAAGGGCCTGGTCGGGGACCGGCACTTCAGCGACCACCCGGAGCCGGGCAACGCGCTCACGCTGATCGAGGCGGAGGTACTCGAAGACGTGGGCCTGACCGGGGCGCAGTCCCGCCGTCAGGTCGTCGTGCGCGGCGTCCGGCTGAACGACCTGATCGGCAAGCGGTTCCGGGTCGGCGACGTGGAATGCCTCGGCGTGGAGATCTGCGAGCCGTGCCTGCACCTGCAGCGGATGACCCGCCCCGGCATCATCAAGGACCTGATCCACCGCGGCGGGCTGAACGCTGACATCCTCTCCGGCGGCACGATCAGCGTGGGCGACCCGGTCTCGGCCAGGGCGGGCTAACGCTCTACCGTTGACTGAAGGACTGTCGATGACTACGGTCCTCCGGCCGTGGTCGATGACGGGCGGGGACACATGAAGAAAATCTTCGGATTCCGCACCTTGCCATCCACGCCTCAGAAACCGTGGTCAAGGGCATAACACATTGCTCTTACTGGACCACCAACAAGGGTGGCGTCGCTGCTGTGGTACGGACCGTGAATTCTCCGAACTGTTCGCCCACGGCATCGTTCACGATTAAAGCTCCACCATATGACGGTGAGAAGTTCTCCCCGGATTCTGGTGCGAGCGCCTTCGAGAACTACCTCGGGCAGATCGGTGAGTTCATTAATCCGTACCCGTACATTGTTTCGGGCGGGCCGAACGTGCACGGCATGAAGATGCTCGGCTACCCGGACAATGTGTACACCAACAAGGTTCGTGTGTACATCTACCAGGGGCCGGGGAACGATGGCTCCGCGCAGCTCCTCCGCAACCTGCTCACTGTCGGTTGCCCGTTTGGCGCGGGAGAATGCACCTCGTGATCGAGGCGGCGCGGCTGGCCCGGCCGGCGCGACTGGCCCGGTCGGCGCGGCTGGCCCCGGTCGCCCCGGAGCCTCTTGTCACATCGCCTGTTCGCGAGGCGTCATACGCCATAGACGCCGATGCAACAGGAGGCAGCACGATGGCACGCATTCAGGGAGTTCCGCAGGACAAGGCCGGCCCCGTAGTCAGGCTCGTCTACGTCTTCATGCGCAGGGGCATGAAGAAGATGACCGGCCGTCCGCCCGCGCGCGGCACCGGCATCGAGCCGGTTGAGGTCTGGGCTCTGCAGCCCAAGATGATGAGCGGCATGGGCAGGTTCCAGGGGGCGGTGCGGAAGGGGCGCTCCGTCGACGAGCGGCTGAAGAATCTCGTCGAGCTGAAGGGAGCGCAGATGATCGGTTGCGAGTTCTGCGTGGACCTCGGCTCCCAGATCTGCCGCAACACCGGGTTCTCGGACGCCGAACTCCTGGCGCTGCCGCGGTACCGGGAAAGCGACCTGTTCACGGAGCGGGAGAAGCTTGCGCTCGACTACGCGGTCGCGGTGATGCGCACCCCGGTCGAGGTCACCGACGACCTGTTCGCGCGGATGAAGGAGCACTTCACCGACAAGCAGTTGGTCGAGATCACCGCGCTGCTGACTGTCGTCAACCTGGACAGGTTCAACGCGGCGTTCGGGATCGGCGCCGCGGGCTTCAGCGAGGGGATGGTCTGCGTGCCGCCGGACCGCCCGGCGAACGCCGTCACCGGGTGACCATCGACTAGCAGCACGCCCCGTGCTCGTAGAGTCGGACTCGTGTCCAACCGCGAGCTGGTCATCCTTGGCACGGCGAGCCAGGCGCCCACCCGAAGCCGCAACCACAACGGGTACTTCCTGCGCTGGGACGATGAGGGGCTGCTGTTCGACCCGGGGGAGGGGACGCAGCGGCAGATGCTGTTCGCGGGGGTGACCGCGAACCACGTCACTCGCATCTGCGTCACGCACTTTCACGGAGATCATTGCCTGGGATTGCCGGGCGTGCTGCAGCGGATGGCCCTCGACCGGGTGGCCCACCCGGTCGAGGTCTGCTATCCGGCGCAGAATCAGGAATTCCTCGAGCGCCTGCGGCATGCGTCCCTGTTCCATGACACGCTCGAGCTGCACGAGCGGCCTGTGGATGGCGACGGCGTGGTGACCGTCGCCTCTGCCTTCCGGCTGGAGGCGCGCGCACTGTCGCACCTCGTGCCCACCGTCGGCTACCGGCTCGTCGAACCGGACGGGCGGCGGATGTTGCCGCGCGAGCTCGTCGGCTACGGAATCTCCGGTACCGACATCGGGCGCCTGCAGCGCGCGGGCCGCCTGGCCGTCGACGGCCGCGTTGTCACGCTTGACCAGGTCAGCGAGCCCAGGCGCGGGCAGCGTTTCGCGTTCGTCATGGACACCAGGCTGTGCGACGCCGCGTTCGAGCTAGCGGACGGGGCGGACATGCTCGTCTGCGAGTCCACGTTCGCCGACGCCGACGTCGGCCTGGCGCGCGACTACGGGCACCTGACGGCGGGGCAGGCCGGCCGGATCGCGGCCGAATCGGGCGCTCGCCTGCTCGTGCTGACCCATTTCTCGCAGCGCTACGAAACCACAGCACAACTCTCGGCCGACGCGGCCGCCGCATTCGGCGGCGAGATCGTGGTCGCCGCGGACCTGGACAGGATCCCCGTGCCGAAGCGCGTCTCGACCCAACTGCCTGGCCGCGATCCAGCCGACTAGCCCGAAAAGCAGTTGCGGCTGAGGTGTTTGTGCCGCGTCGGCCCGGTCCGTCCTGCCGCGGCGGGTCGGCC